>NZ_JBEYZK010000009.1:0-324547 GCF_040646035.1 Streptomyces sp. NPDC046465 | reverse complement strand
ACGGGGCGGGAGATGAGGGAGTCCATGGTGAGGACGGGGGTGCCGGATTCGTCGGCTGCGTCGAAGGAGAGGGCGTCGGGGCCGCAGGGTGCGACGCGTACGCGGAGTGCGGCAGCGCCGGTGGCCTGCAACACCACACCGTTCCACGCGAACGGCAGCACATTGCGACCGTCGTCCTCGCGCTCCACGAAGGCGTTCGTGTGCAGAGCAGCGTCGAGGAGGGCCGGGTGGAGGCCGAACCTGCCTGCGTCTTCCCGCGGTTCACGCGGCAGGGCGGCTTCGGCGAAGAGTTCCTCGCCGCGTCGCCAGACGGCACGCAGGCCCTGGAACGCGGGCCCGTACGCGTAGCCCCGCTCGGTCAGATCCTCGTAGAACCCGGTGATGTCCACCGGCTCGGCACCCGCAGGCGGCCACTGCCCGAAGTCATAACGCGCCCCGGCCCCGGCCGAAGCAACCGGAGCGACCGGCGACAGCACACCGGACGCATGCCGCGTCCACTCCTGACCGCCACCCTCGACGACATCACCCCGTGCCGCGTAGACCCCGACCGCGCGACGCCCGGCCTCGTCAGCGCCGCCGACCGCGACCTGGATCCGGACGGAGTCGTCCTCGGGAAGCACCAGCGGCGCCCCGATGACCAGCTCGTCGAGGACCCCGCAACCGAACTCGTCACCGGCACGGATCGCCAGGTCGACGTAGATGGTGCCGGGGATGACGACCGAGTTCTGGATCGCGTGGTCGGCGAGCCACGGGTGCGTCTTGAGCGACAGCCTGGAGGTGAAGACAAGGCCGTCGGACTGAGGCAGCTCGACGACGGCGCCGAGGAGGGGGTGGTCGGTGGCGGCGAGGCCGACGGAGGTGACGTCGGTGTCGGTGCCCTTCATCTCGATCCAGTAGTGCTGGTGGTCGAAGGCGTAGGTGGGGAGGGCGAGGTGGTGCTGGGTGGCTCCGGCCGGGAGGAGGGGGGCCCAGTCGACGTCGAGGCCCTGTACGAAGGCTTCGGCGAGGGAGGTGAGCATGCGGTGCATGCTGCCTTCGCCGCGGCGCAGGGTGCCCAGGAGGACGGGGGCGCTTTCGGTGAGGTCGGTGGTTTCGGTGATGGGCTGGAGGAGGACGGGGTGGGGGCTGATTTCGATGAAGACGCCGAAGCCGTCCCCCGCCAACTGCCTTACCGCGGGCTCGAAGTGGACGGTTTGGCGCAGGTTTCGGTACCAGTAGGTGGTGTTGAGGGTGTCGGGTTCGGTGATCCAGGTCTGGTCGACGGTGGAGTAGAACGGAATCGCCGGAGCGCTGGCCGTAATACCGGAGAGGTGGGTGGCCAGGGTGGCTTCGATGGTTTCGACGTGGTGGGTGTGGGAGGCGTAGTCGACGGCGATGCGTCGGACGCGGGTGCCCTGGGCCTCCAGCACCGCGAGGAGTTCATCGAGGCGGGTCGGGTCACCGGCGATGACGGTGGAGGTGGGGCCGTTGATGGCGGCGATCTCCACCCCGTCCCCGGCCCCGTCCCCGGCCCCGTCCCCGTCCCCGTCTGCGAGCAGGGTGTGGATGTCGTCGGCGGGCAGGTTGATGGAGGCCATGGCGCCTGCTCCGGAGAGCAGCTGCCCGATGGCCTGGCTGCGTAGGGCGACGATGCGGGCTGCGTCGTTGAGGGTGAGTGCTCCGGCGATGCAGGCGGCGGCGATTTCGCCTTGGGAGTGGCCCAGGACGGCGTCGGGGGTGATGCCTGCGGTCTGCCAGAGGGTGGCGAGGCCGAGCATGACGGCGAAGCTGGCGGGCTGGAGGATGTCGACCCGGTCCAGGCTGTTCAGGTCGTCCTGGCCGCGCAGGACGTCGGTCAGTGACCAGTCGACGTACGGGGCCAGGGCCTGTTCGCACTCCGCGATGCGTGCCGCGAACGCGGGGGAGGTGTCCAGGAGTTCACGTCCCATCCCCACCCACTGAGCGCCCTGCCCCGGGAAGACGAACACCGTTCCGCCGGGGCCATTGCCTCCGCCGGGGGTCAGGTTTTTCGTCAACGCCGCGTCGGACTCACCACGCGCCAACGCGCCAAGCCCGGACAGCAGCTCTTCGCGGGAGCCCGCGACGACGACCGCGCGGTCGGCCAGCATGGCGCGTCCGGTGATGAGTGATCCCGCGATACCGGCCAGCGGTTCCGTTTCGGCGCCCTCGACGCCTTCGACGTACGCGGCGAGGCGTTGTGCCTGACCGGCCAGCGCGCCCGCGCCCTTGGCCGACACCACGAACGGCAGGACGACATCGCCGTCGGCTGCCGGGGCGGCGGGTGCGGAGTCCTGCTCCACCTCCACCTTGTCCTCAAGGACCTCGGGGACTTCGGAGGCCTCCGGTGCCTGCTCCAGAATCACGTGAGCGTTCGTGCCGCTGGCCCCGAAGGAGGAGATGCCCGCACGGCGGGGACGCTCAACGTCCGGCCAGGGGCGTGCTTCGGTGAGCAGTTCCACCGCGCCTGCCGACCAGTCGACCTGCGACGTCGGCTCGTCCACGTGGAGCGTCGCCGGAAGGACGCCCTCGCGCAGCGACTGCACGGTCTTGATCACCGCGGCGACGCCGGAAGCGGCCTGCGCGTGCCCGAGAACGGACTTCACCGAGCCAAGGAGCAACGGCCGGTCTTCCGCGCGCCCCTGGCCGTAGGTGGCAAGGAGTGCCTGCGCCTCGATCGGATCACCCAGCGTCGTACCCGTACCGTGCGCCTCGACCATGTCGATGTCGGAGGTGGTCAGACCGGCGTTGGAGAGGGCCTTGCGGATGACTCGCTGCTGCGCTGGGCCGTTCGGGGCGGTCAGACCGTTGGACGCGCCGTCCTGGTTGATCGCCGAGCCCTTGAGGACGGCGAGGACCTGGTGCCCGTTGCGCCGGGCGTCGGAGAGCCGCTCGAGCAGCAGGACACCGACACCCTCGGCCCAACCGCTGCCGTCGGCGGAGGCCGAGAAGGCCTTGATGCGCCCGTCGGCGGCGAGACCGCGCTGGCGCGAGAAGCCCACGAAGCCGCCCGGCGTCGCCATGACGGTGGCGCCGCCCGCCAGGGCCATGGAGCACTCTCCGCGCCGCAGCGCCTGCGCCGCCAGGTGCGTGGCGACCAGAGAGGAGGAGCACATGGTGTCGACCGTCACCGCGGGACCTTCGAGGCCCAAGGTGTAGGAGACGCGTCCCGAGGCGACTCCGCCCGCGGTGCCGAGGGCCCGCTCCAGACTCAGGTAGTCCTCGAAGCCGCTCAGGTCCGGCGCGTAGTCCTGGTGCACCATGCCGGTGAAGACGCCGACGTCGGTGCCGCGCATGGAGTGGGGGTCGAGGCCCGCGCGCTCCAGCGTCTCCCAGGAGACTTCCAGGAGCTGTCGCTGCTGCGGGTCCATGGCGAGCGCTTCGCGCGGCGAGATACCGAAGAACGCCGCGTCGAACTTCGGGGCGTCGTGCAGGAACGCGCCCTCGCGCACATACGTGGTGCCGGGATGGTCGGGGTCCGGGTCGAAGAGGCCGTCGAGGTCCCAGCCGCGGTCGGTGGGGAACCCGGTGTAGACGTCGGCGCCCTCGGAGACGACCCGCCAGAAGTCCTCGGGGTTGTTGATCCCGCCCGGGAACCGGCAGCCCATCGACACGATGGCGATGGGTTCGACGGCGGCGGCGGCGAGCTGACTGTTCTCGTGCTGCAGCCTGGAGTTCTCCTTCAGCGACGCACGCAGTGCACTCACGAGCTGCTCGTCAGACGATGCCATTTCTTCCTCCACGATCTGATGTAACGGGTCAGCTTGCGTCGTCGCCGAGGGCGAGCTGAATAAGGTCTGCGACGTCCATTGCGTCGATGAGTTCCGAGTCGTCCTCAGCCGGCGCGGGCGCTTCGGGCGCGTCCGTATCGGCCAGCTGCAGCAGGGCTTCCAGGACTCCGGATTCCTTGAACCGGGCGAAGGGAACGGTCGTCAGGACACGCCTGAGGTCGTCCTCCCGCCCTTCGAATTCGTCCTCGGTGGTCCGAAGGAGTTCGGCGCGCAGGTACTCGACCAGCGCGTCGGGGGTGGGGTAATCGAAGATGAGCGTCGCCGGGAGCCGCAGCCCGGTGGCCGCGTGCAGACTGTTGCGCAGACCGACGGCCGCAAGGGAGTCGAATCCGACCTCCTGGAACGCCTGGAGCGGCCGGATGACCTCGGCACTGCTGTGGCCGAGCACGGTGGCGGCGTGGCCGCGGACGAGTCGCAGCAGGATTCGCTGCTGCTCGGCCTCCGAGGCCGCCGTCAGGCTCTCGACGAGGGACGAATTGGCGTCACCGGTGCCCGCGTCGGACTGTGCCGCCCGCATCACTTCGCGCGCCTCGGCCAGCTCACCGAAGAGCGGGCTGGGCCGGACGGACGTGAACGCGGGAATGAACGCCTCCCAGTCCATGTCAGCCACGACAACGGAGTTCTCGTCGGCCCGCAGCGCCTGCTCCAGCGTGCTCACGGCGACCTCGGGGGCCACCGGGAGAACTCCGCGGCGGCGCAGCTGGGCGAGCGCGGCAGGGTCCGCGCCGACTCCGATCCCGTCGAGAGCGCCCCAGGCGAGGGAGGTCGCCGTGAATCCCCGGGCCCGGCGGCGTTCGACGAGGGTGTCGAGGACAGCGTTGGCCGCACCCGACAGGCCCTGGCCGCCGCCGCCCCAGATACCGGCGATGGAGGAGAAGGTGACGAACGCGTCGAGCTCGGTGTCCTTGAGGAGCTCTTCGAGCCAGACGGCGATCTCCACCTTGGCCGCGAACACCTCAGCGATGTCCGTCGGACGGGTGTCGTCGATGGTGCTGGTCTGCATCACGTCGGCGGCGTGGACGACGGCCGTCAGCGGCCGGTCGGCGGGCAGTTCGGCGAGCAGGCGGGCGAGCGTGTCGCGGTCGCCGATGTCGACGGACGTCACTTCGGTACGGACATCCAGCCCGGCCAGTTCGGCGCGCAGCGCGTCGACGTAGCCCTCAGGGGTGTCCGCGGCCGTGGTGACGATCAGTGTTTCGGCGCCCCCAAGGGCGAGCCAGTGGGCGGCGTGACGGCCGAGCCCTTCGGTGCCGCCCGTGACGAGCACCGTTCCGTGCGGCTGCCACGGTCCGGTGCCCGCTGTCTCCGGCAGGCTCTTGCGGACCAGCCTGCGGGCAAGGACGCCCGTACGCCGTATCGCGAGTTGGTCCTCGCCGGTGGCGGCGTTGAGCACGCCGAGCAGGCGCTGGACCGTCCGGGTGTCGACATCGGCGGGCAGATCCACCAGGCCGCCCCAACGGTCCGCGTACTCCAGGCCCGCGGCCCGGCCCAGACCCCAGTGCGCTGCCTGGAGCGGGGCCGTCACGGAGTCCTGGGGTCCGGTGCTCACGGCGCCGGAGGTCAGGCACCACAGCGGCTGGGTGGCTGACGTATCGGCAAGTGCCTGAAGGAGTACGAGGGTTGCCTCGGCCATCGCGGCGGCGGACCGGGGGCCCTGCGACGCCTGGCCGTGGTCCAGGGCGTGAAGGGACAGCACTCCCGAGATGTCGCGCTCGGAGAAGGCCGCGTCCAGCGAGGCGGCGAGCGACGCCCGGTCCCGCAGCCCGGCCCCGGTCACCTCCAGCAGGACGGTGCTGAGCCCCTGGCGGGCGAGATCCTGCACGAGATCGTCGGCCGCGCTGCCGGAGGGGCGTTCGGCCGGAGCGATCACCAGCCAGGTTCCGCCCGGTACGCCGGGGGAGACCTGCGGGAGCGGCTGCCAGGTGACGGCGTACCGGAGCCCTTCCACCACGGACCGCTCGCGACGCCCTTCTCTCCAGCCCGCCAGCAACGGTACGACGGTGCCCAAGGCGTCCTGCCGGTCTGCCGTGTCGGCCTGCAACAGGGTGGTCAGGGCGCCCAGATCCGCGCTGTCGACGGCGTTCCAGAAGTCACGGTCGACCTCGTCGAGCTGACTGTCCTCGGCGCGGGGGCTGTCGGATGCCTTGAGCCAGTAGTGCTGGTGGTCGAAGGCGTACGTCGGCAGCGCGACGCGCGGTCCTTCCGCGGCCCCGGTGGGGAGGAGGGGGGTCCAGTCGACGTCGAGGCCCTGTACGAAGGCTTCGGCGAGGGAGGTGAGCATGCGGTGCATGCTGCCTTCGCCGCGGCGCAGGGTGCCGAGGAGGACGGGGGCGCTTTCGGTGAGGTCGGTGGTTTCGGTGATGGGCTGGAGGAGGACGGGGTGGGGGCTGATTTCGATGAAGACGCCGAAGCCGTCCCCCGCCAACTGGCGTATGGCGGGTTCGAAGTGGACGGTTTGGCGCAGGTTTCGGTACCAGTAGGCGGTGTTGAGGGTGTCGGGTTCGGTGATCCAGGTCTGGTCGACGGTGGAGTAGAACGGAATCGCCGGGGCGTGGGCGGTGATGCCGGTGAGGTGGGTGGCCAGGGTGTCTTCGATGGTTTCGACGTGGTGGGTGTGGGAGGCGTAGTCGACGGCGATGCGTCGGACGCGGGTGCCCTGGGCTTCCAGTACCGCGAGGAGTTCGTCGAGGCGGGTGGGGTCGCCTGCGATGACGGTGGAGGTGGGGCTGTTGATGGCGGCGATTTCCACGCCGTCCGCGTCCGTGAGCAGGGTGTGGATGTCGTCGGCGGGCAGGTTGATGGAGGCCATGGCGCCTGCTCCGGAGAGCAGCTGCCCGATGGCCTGGCTGCGTAGGGCGACGATGCGGGCTGCGTCGTGGAGGGTGAGGGCTCCGGCGATGCAGGCGGCGGCGATTTCGCCTTGGGAGTGGCCCAGGACGGCGTCGGGGGTGATGCCTGCGGTCTGCCAGAGGGTGGCGAGTCCGAGCATGACGGCGAAGCTGGTGGGCTGGAGGATGTCGACCCGGTCCAGGCTGCCCTGACCGCGCAGGACGTCGGTCAGTGACCAGTCGACGTACGGGGCCAGGGCCTGTTCGCACTCCGCGATCCGTGCCGCGAACGCGGGGGAGGAATCCAGGAGTTCACGTCCCATGCCCACCCACTGGGCGCCCTGCCCGGGGAAGACGAACACCGTCCGGCCCCGCGCACCGGAACCGCTGCCCGAGACCAGGCCCGGAGCCGACTCCCCTCGCGCCAACGCGCCCAGTCCGTCCAGCAGTTGGTCGCGGGAGCCCGCGACGACGACCGCGCGGTCGGCCAGCATGGCGCGTCCGGTGATGAGTGATCCCGCGATACCGGCCAGCGGGGCCGTCTCGGCGTCCTCGACGTACGCGGCAAGTCGCTGTGCCTGACCGGCCAGCGCACCCGCGCCCTTGGCCGACACCACGAACGGCAGGACGACGTCGCCGTCGGATGCCGGGGCGGAGCGTGCGGAGTTCTGCTCCGCCTCCACCTTGTCCTCGGGGACTTCGGGGGCCTCCGGTGCCTGCTCCAGAATCACGTGGGCGTTCGTGCCGCTGGCTCCGAAGGAGGAGATGCCCGCGCGGCGGGGACGCTCAACGTCTGGCCAGGGGCGTGCTTCGGTGAGCAGTTCCACCGCGCCCGCCGTCCAGTCGACCTGTGACGTCGGCTCGTCCACATGGAGCGTCGCCGGAAGGACGCCGTGCTGCATCGACTCGACCATCTTGATGACGCTCGCGACGCCCGCGGCGGCCTGGGCATGCCCGATGTTCGACTTCAGCGAGCCGAGCCACAACGGCCGGTCCTCCGCGCGCCCCTGGCCGTACGTGGCAAGGAGTGCCTGCGCCTCGATCGGGTCACCCAGCGTCGTACCCGTACCGTGCGCCTCGACCACATCCACATCAGCCGACCCCAGACCCGCACTCGACAGCGCCTTGCGGATCACCCGCTGCTGCGCCGGGCCGTTCGGGGCGGTCAGGCCATTGGACGCGCCGTCCTGGTTGATCGCCGAGCCCTTGAGGACGGCGAGGACCTGGTGCCCGTTGCGCCGGGCGTCGGAGAGCCGCTCAAGGAGCAGGACACCGACACCCTCGGCCCAGCCGGTGCCGTCGGCGGAGGCCGCGAACGACTTGCAGCGGCCGTCGGTGGCGAGACCGCGCTGACGCGAGAACTCCACGAAGGCGTCCGGGCTGGACATCACCGTGGCCCCACCGGCGAGCGCCATGGTGCACTCACCCTGGCGCAGTGCCTGTGCGGCCAGGTGGAGCGCCACGAGCGAGGAGGAGCACGCCGTGTCGACGGTCACCGCAGGACCCTCGAACCCGAAGACGTACGAGACGCGGCCCGAGGCCACACTGCCCGCGGTGCCGGCCATCACGTAGCCCTCGACACCTTCCGGCGCCTGCTTCAGACGGGACACGTAGTCGTGGTGGACGATGCCGGTGAAGACACCGATCTCGTTGCCGCTCGTGCCACGGGGGTCGATGCCGGCCCGCTCCAGTGCCTCCCACGAGGTCTCAAGGAGCAGCCGCTGCTGCGGGTCCATGGCGAGCGCCTCGCGCGGCGAGATCCCGAAGAGGCCCGCGTCGAACTGCGCGGCGTCGTGCAGGAATCCGCCCGTACGCGCATAGCTCGTGCCCTGGTGGTCCGGGTCCGGGTGGTAGAGCCCGTCCAGGTCCCAGTCACGGTCGACGGGGAATCCGGAGATCGCGTCACGCTGGTCGATGACCAGTCGCCACAGGTCCTCGGGACTCTCCACGCCACCCGGCAGGCGGCAGCTCATGGAGACGATCGCGATCGGCTCGTCCAGGGCGGGCGTGCCGGTCACCGGGGCATCGGGAACGGTCAGCTCGCCGAGGAGTTCGGCGCGCAGGTGCCCCGCGAGCAGGGCGGGCGTCGGATAGTCGAAGACCACCGAGGCGGACAGCCCTTCGATCCCGGTCGTGTGGACCAGTCGGTTGCGGAGCTTGACCGCGGCGAGGGAGTCGAATCCGAGATCCTTGAAGGAGCGGGTCCGGTCGAAGGTGTCCGACGCGCCGTGGCCGAGGACGGCGGCGGCGCCGGACTCCACGAGGTCCACGAGGAGACGGTGCTGCTCCGTGGTCGTCAGTCCGCCGAGTCGGGTGGCGAACGATCCGGCGGCGGCGTCGCGGGTGGCCGCGCGGCGGCGTACGTCCGTGGCCGGTCGGTCCGTCGCGGCAGGCCGCTCGGCCGTCGTTACGGCCGGTGCCGCGGACTGGGCGGGTGCGCACTGGGTGGGCGCGGTCAGTTCCAGCGGCCCCATGGTGGCGACCGGCGCCCCCGTCGGGTCCGCGAGTTGGATCAAGTGTCCGCCCTGCCCGGCCGGGGTGATCCGGACGCGCAGGGTGGTGGCTCCGGCCGCGTGGACGACGAGCCTGGCGCAGCGGACCAGATCCTGACGCGGGGTGTCCGCCGCGGCCACGAGCCGTACGGCTGTGTCGAGGAGGGCGGGGTGCAGGGTGAACCGCTCCGCCTCGTCGAGCAGGTGGCCGGGGAGCGTCACCTCGGAGCAGGTCCGGCCCTCCCCGTCCCGCCAGACGGCGGTCGCGCCGGGCAGTCCGGCCGGTGCCGCGTCCGCGGCGGGCGACCAGTCCGCCAGGTCGAACGACGGCTCGGGAATGCCGGGGACCAGCACACCGGTCGCGTGGCGGGTCCACGGTGCGCGGTCCGCGCCGGGGATCCTGCTGTGCACGCGCACCGTGCGGCGGCCGACGGAGTCGGGGCCGTCGACGGCGATCTGGAGCTGGACGGCGGTGTGTGCGGGCAGGACCAGGGCACTCTCGACGACCAGCTGTTCCAGCGAACCGCAGCCGACCGCGTCACCGGCCCCGACGATCATCTCGAGCAGCGCGGCGGCGGGTACCGTCATGGCCCCCCGCGCCTGCTCTTGTTCGGTCGCGCCGAGCAGCGGGCCGTGCCGACGGACCGAGAGGCGACCGGTGTGGACGACGCCATCGGCGCCGGGCAGCTCCGTGGCGGCACCGAGCAGCGGGTGGCCCGTCGCGTCGGTGTGGCCCGCATCCTGCTCCATGGCGCGGTCGAGCCAGTACCGCCGGTGCTGGAACGCGTACGTGGGCAGGTCGCGCGTGATCCGGCGGGGCCCTTCGTGCAGGGCGGGCCAGTCCACGGCGACGCCGCGGACGTGGAGCGCCGCGAGTGCGGCCAGCACGTCGGCGTCCTCGGCGTGGTCGCGGCGCAGCGTGGCCACGCAGCCGGCCTCGACGGCCGTGCCGAAGGCCGCGTCAAGGTTCGCTTCGGTGACGACGGCGCCGGTGACCGCGCCATTGACCGCGCCGGTGGTCGCACCGGTGACCGCGTCGGGCGAGGTGAGCGGGGCGAGCGTCCCGAGGGCCATCCCCGTGAGGACGCCGCCCGGTCCGAGCTCCAGGAACGTGGTGGTCCCCAGCTGGTGCAGCGTGGCGACGGCGTCGGAGAACCGTACGGTGTGCCGGAGCTGGTCCACCCAGTAGCCGGGGGAGCCGAGTTCGTCGCCCGACAGGTTCTTGCCGGTGAGCGTGGACACCAGGGGCAGGGTCGCCGGACGGTACTCCAGGCCTTCGCAGACCGTACGGAACGCGTCGAGCGCGGGAGCCATGAGCGGCGAGTGGAAAGCGTGGCTGACCTGGAGACGGCGGGTCTTGTGCCCCCTGCGGGCCAGCTCCTCGGCGGCGGCGGTCACCTCGGCCTCGGCGCCGGAGATCACCACCGCGTCGGGCGCGTTGACGGCGGCGACACACACCGCGCCGCCGTACCGGGCGTCCTCGGCGAGGAGGGACACGACGTCGGCCTCGGCCGCTTGGACGGCGACCATCGCACCGCCCTCGGGCAGGGCTTGCATGAGTCGGCCGCGGGCGGCCACGAGGGTGCTGGCGTCCGCCAGGTCCAGGACGCCAGAGACGTGTGCCGCGGTGACCTCGCCGATCGAGTGACCGGCGAGGAAGTCCGGGCGTACGCCCCACGATTCGAACAGCCGGAACAGCGCGGTCTCCAGGGCGAACAGCGCTGCCTGCGTGTACATGGTCCGGTCGAGCAGCGCAGCCTGAGCCGAGCCGGGAGCGGCGAACACGACATCGCGCAGCGGGTGGTCCACATGGTCGCCGAGGCGCTCCTCGACGGCCGCGCAGACGGCGTCGAAGGCTTCACGGAAGACCGGGTGGGCCTCGGCGAGTTCGCGGCCCATACCCGCCCACTGGCTGCCCTGGCCGGTGAACAAGAAGGCCAGTTTGCCGTCGACGGGGGTGCCGGTGACGGCAGCCGTACCCGTCTCGCCGCCCTCCGCGAGGGCGCGCAGATCCGCGACGAGCCGGTCCCTGTCCGCGGCCACGAAGACCGCCCGGTGGCCGAGTCGGGCACGTGTGGTGGCCAGGGAGTACGCCGTATCGGCGATGCTCACGTCGGTCCGGTCCTCGATGAACGAGGCGAGGCGGCCGGCCTGGCCGCGCAGCCCCTGGGCCGTCCCGCCGGACACGGGCACAAGGACGGCTCCCGTGCCGGTGTCCTCCCCGCCCGTGCTCTGCCCCGTGACGGCCGCCGCGTCGGCATCGGCGTCGGCGTCGGCGTCGGCCGGATCCTGCTCCAGGACCACGTGGGCGTTGGTGCCACCGATGCCGAACGAGGACACCGCGGCCCGACGCGGTCGGCCGGCCTCCGGCCACGGCCGCGACTCGGTCAGCAGCTCGACCGCGCCCGCCGACCAGTCCACGTTCGTGGAGGGGGCGTCCACGTGCAGCGTGCGAGGCAGCAGACCGTGACGTATCGCCATCACCATCTTGATCACACCGGCGACACCTGCCGCCGCCTGCGTGTGGCCGAGGTTGGACTTGACCGAGCCGAGCCAGAGGGGCTGGTTCTCGGCGCGGTCCTGGCCGTAGGTGGCAAGGAGTGCCTGGGCCTCGATGGGATCGCCCAGCGTCGTGCCCGTGCCGTGTGCCTCCACGACGTCGATGTCGGAGGTGGTCAGGCGGGCGTCGGCGAGGGCCTTGCGGATAACTCGCTGCTGGGCGGGGCCGTTCGGGGCGGTCAGACCGTTGGACGCGCCATCGGAGTTGACCGCCGAGCCCTTGAGGACGGCGAGGACCTGGTGACCGTTGCGCCGGGCGTCGGAGAGACGCTCGACCAGCAACAGGCCGACACCCTCGGACCAGCCGGTGCCGTCGGCGCCGTCGGCGAAAGCCTTGCAGCGGCCGTCCGGAGCCAGCCCGCGCTGGCGGGAGAACTCGACGAACGTGTCCGGATTGGCCATGACCATCACACCGCCGGCCAACGCCATCGAGCACTCGCCCTGCCGGAGCGCCTGCGCCGCGAGGTGCAGGGCCACCAGCGACGACGAACACGCGGTGTCGACGGAGAGGACCGGCCCCTCCAGACCGAGGTGGTAGGCGACGCGGCCGGAGAGCACGGCGTTCGAACTGCCGGTGAGGCGCAGCCCCTCGACCTCCGGGGACCGGTGCAGGAGGAGGCTGTAGTCGTTGGCGTTGGTTCCCGCGAACACACCGACGTCCTGGCCGCGCAGGGCGGCCGGGTCGATGCCCGCCCGCTCGAGGACCTCCCACGACGTCTCGAGCAACAGTCGCTGCTGCGGGTCCATGGCCAGTGCTTCCTGCGGCGAGATGCCGAAGAACGCGGCGTCGAAGCCCGCGGCGTCGTCGAGGAACGCGGCGTGGCGCACATACGTCCGGCCCGCGCGGTCGGGGTCGGCGTCGAAGAGCCGCTCGATGTCCCATCCGCGGTCGGCGGGGAACTCGGTGACCGCGTCGGTGCCCTCGCTGACCACCCGCCACAGGTCCTCGGGGCTGTTGATGCCGGCCGGGAAACGGCAGGCCATGGCCACGATCGCGATGGGCTCGTCGGCGACTGCCCGCGCGTCCGCGCCGTCCCTTTCGTCCACGCGGCCCGGCCCGTCGGCGCCCTCCGGCGTGCCGAGCAGCAGGGCCCGTACCTGACCGGCGAGCAGCGTCGGCGTGGGATGGTCGAAGACCATCGTGGGCGACAGCCGCAGGCCGGTCGCGGTGGCGAGGCGGTTGCGCAGTTCCACGGCGGTCAGCGAGTCGAAGCCTGCGTCCTTGAAGGCCCGTTCGGCGGCCACCGACTCGGCGCCCCGGTACCCGAGCACCTCTGCCGCGTGGCGGCGTACGAGGTCCACGAGCACGGCGATCTGCTCGGCACCGCCCAGGGACGCGATGCGCTCGGCGAGTGAACCGGGCTCCGCGGACCCGGCACGGGCCGTCGGCCTGGCCGACGGGGCCAGGCCGCGCAACAGCGGCGCTACGGGGCCGCTCGCGGCGCGGGTGCGCAGCGCGTGGACATCGATCCGGGTGGCGACCAGCAGAGGGGCGGCACTGCGCAGGCCGGCGTCGAAGAGCGCCATGCCCTGCACCGCGGAAAGCCCGACCATCCCGTGTCGCCGGTTGCGTCGCAGGTCGGCGTCGGCCAGGTGCTCCGTCATGCCGCTCACCTCGGCCCAGTAGCCCCAGGCGAGAGAGGTGGCAGGCAGCCCGAGGGCCCGGCGCCGGTACGCGAGCGCGTCGATGAACGCGTTGGCCGCCGCGTAGTTGGCCTGCCCCGGGTTGCCGAGCACGCCCGCTGCGGAGGAGAACAGGACGAACGCCGCGAGATCCAGGTCCCGGGTCAGCTCGTGGAGGTGCAGCGCGGCGTCAGCCTTGGGACGCAGCACCGTGTCGATCCGCTCCGGGGTCAGCTCATGGACCACACCGTCGTCGAGTACGCCTGCGGTGTGCACGACGGCGGTCAGCGGATGCCCGGCCGGGACGGTGGCGAGGAGCGCCGCGAGTTCCGTACGGACGCCCACGTCGCAGCGCGCGATCGTGACGGTGGCTCCCAGCGCGGTCAGTTCCTCGCGCAGTTCGTCGGCGCCGGCCGCGTCCGGGCCGCGGCGGCTCGCCAGCAGCAGGTGCCGGGCCCGGTGCTCCGTGACCAGGTGCCGTGCGACGATCGCGCCGAGCGTGCCCGTACCGCCGGTGATCAGGACGGTGCCGTCGGCGTCGAGCGGACGCGGCGCGCCCGAGCCGCCGACGCCGACGCCGAAGCCGCCGGGACCGGTGCCGTCGCCCGACGCCCGTACCAGGCGAGGCACTTCGGCCACCCCGGCGCGGAGCCGGAGCTGCGGCTCGCCGCTGTCCAGCGCACCCGGCAGCGCGCTCCGCGCATCGGCGTCGGCCTCGACCAGGACGATGCGGTCGGGGTGCTCGGACTGTGCCGAGCGTACGAGTCCCCACACGGCCGCGGCGGCCGGGGCGGAGCTGTCCGTGGTCAGCACGACGAGACGCGTGTCGCGCAGGGCGGGCTCGGCGAGCCACGCCTGGACGACGGCGAGGGCGGCCGCGGTCGTGACGCGCGGATCGGCCTCGGCCGGATCCACCTCGTACAGCAGGTGGCCGGGGCCGACGGCCGCAGCGGCGACGACGTCGGCCGCGCACGTGACCACGGGGTACTCCGACGCGGCTGACGCGGCCGTTGCGGCTGACGCGGCCGTCGCGTCCCCGGCGGACAGCGGAACTTCCACCCAGTCGACCCGGAACAGCGCGTCGTGCGTCAAGACACCGGCGATGCCCGCCTGTTCGGGGGAGAGCGGCTTGCCGAGCACGCCCTCGACAGACATGACCGGCCGCCCCGAACGGTCGGCCAGCTCCACACGGCCTCCGTCACCCGGCGTACCCGGGGTCCGCACCTTCAGCGCGGAGGCGCCGGAGGCCAGCAGGGAGACACCCGTCCATTCGTACGGCTGCATGTCCTCGCCGAGCGCTACGCGAACGGCGGCGTCCAGCAGGGCGGGGTGCAGGCCGTACCGGTCGGCGTCGGTGGTGCGGTCCGGCAGCGCGACGTCGACGCCGGAGGTGTCAGGGGTGGACGCGGGCCGCTGCGCCGGGGGCGCGAGAGTGCCGTGGGCGTGCGGGGTCCACTCCTCCTGCGTACCGGAGCTCTCGGCACGGGAGTACACCCGGACCGTACGGCGCCCGGAAGTGTCGGCGCCGTCCACGGTCACCTGAAGGGACCGGCCACCGCGCAGCGGCAGGACGACCGGCCTTTCGACGGTCAGCCGCTCCAGAGTGGGCGTGCCGATCTCGTCGCCGACCTTGACGGCCAGCTCCACCAGGGCCGCGTTGGGCGCCACGATCACGTCGCCCACGGCGTAGTCGGCCAGCCAGGGGTGCGTACGGGGCGACCAACGCGAGGTCGTCACGAAGGCGTCCGCACCGGGGAGCCCGACGACGGCGCCGAGGAGGGGGTGGTCGGTGGCGGCGAGGCCGACGGAGGTGACGTCGGTGTCGGTGCCCTTCATCTCGATCCAGTAGTGCTGGTGGTCGAAGGCGTAGGTGGGGAGGGCGAGGTGGTGCTGGGTGGCTCCGGCCGGGAGGAGGGGAGCCCAGTTGACGTCGATGCCCTGTACGAAGGCTTCGGCGAGGGAGGTGAGCATGCGGTGCATGCTGCCTTCGCCGCGGCGCAGGGTGCCGAGGAGGACGGGGGCGCTTTCGGTGAGGTCGGTGGTTTCGGTGATGGGCTGGAGGAGGACGGGGTGGGGGCTGATTTCGATGAAGACGCCGAAGCCGTCCCCCGCCAACTGGCGTATGGCGGGTTCGAAGTGGACGGTTTGGCGCAGGTTTCGGTACCAGTAGGTGGCGTTGAGGGTGTCGGGTTCGGTGATCCAGGTCTGGTCGACGGTGGAGTAGAACGGAATTGCCGGAGCGCTGGCCGTAATACCGGTGAGGTGGGTGGCCAGGGTGTCTTCGATGGTTTCGACGTGGTGGGTGTGGGAGGCGTAGTCGACGGCGATGCGTCGGACGCGGGTGCCCTGGGTTTCCAGTACCGCGAGGAGTTCGTCGAGGCGGGTGGGGTCGCCTGCGATGACGGTGGAGGTGGGGCTGTTGATGGCGGCGATTTCCACGCCGTCCGCGTCCGTGAGCAGGGTGCGGATGTCGTCGGCGGGCAGGTTGATGGAGGCCATGGCGCCTGCTCCGGAGAGCAGCTGTCCGATGGCTTGGCTGCGTAGGGCGACGATGCGGGCTGCGTCGTTGAGGGTGAGTGCTCCGGCGATGCAGGCGGCGGCGATTTCGCCTTGGGAGTGGCCCAGGACGGCGTCGGGGGTGATGCCTGCGGTCTGCCAGAGGGTGGCGAGTCCGAGCATGACGGCGAAGCTGGCGGGCTGGAGGATGTCGACCCGGTCCAGGCTGCCCTGACCGCGCAGGACGTCGGTCAGTGACCAGTCGACGTAGGGTGCCAGGGCCTGTTCGCACTCCGCGATCCGTGCCGCGAACGCGGGGGAGGTGTCCAGGAGTTCACGTCCCATGCCCACCCACTGGGCGCCCTGCCCGGGGAAGACGAACACCGTCCGGCCCCGTGCATCGGAACCGCTGCCCGAGACCAGGCCCGGAGCCGACTCACCACGCGCCAACACACCCAGCCCGTCCAGCAGTTGGTCGCGGGAGCCCGCGACGATCACGGCGCGGTCGGTGTGGAGTGCGCGGTCGGACAGGAGCGATGCGGCGATACCGGCCAGCGGGGCCGTCTCGGCGTCCTCGACGTACGCGGCGAGGCGTTGTGCCTGACCGGCCAGCGCACCCGCGCCCTTGGCCGACACCACGAACGGCAGGACGGCGTCATCCTTCAGGGCGGGCTGTGCCTGCGCGCCATCGATGGGCCTCTGCGGTGCCTGCTCCAGAATTACGTGGGCGTTGGTGCCGCTGACGCCGAAGGAGGAGATGCCCGCGCGGCGGGGACGCTCGACGTCCGGCCAGGGGCGTGCCTCGGTGAGCAGTTCCACCGCGCCTGCCGACCAGTCGACCTGCGACGTCGGCTCGTCGACGTGGAGAGTGGCGGGCAGGACGCCGTGCTGCATCGACTCGACCATCTTGATGACACTCGCGACGCCCGCGGCGGCCTGCGCATGCCCGATGTTCGACTTCAGCGAGCCCAGCCACAACGGCCGGTCCTCCGCGCGCCCCTGGCCGTACGTGGCAAGGAGTGCCTGCGCCTCGATCGGGTCACCCAGCGTCGTACCCGTACCGTGCGCCTCGACCACATCCACATCAGCCGACCCCAGACCCGCACTCGACAGCGCCTTGCGGATCACCCGCTGCTGCGCCGGACCGCTCGGGGCGGTCAGACCGTTGGACGCGCCGTCCTGGTTGACGGCCGAACCGCGCACGACCGCCAGGACCCGGTGCCCGCTGCGCCGGGCGTCCGACAGGCGCTCCAGGAGGAGCACGCCCACGCCCTCCGACCAGCCGGTGCCGTCGGCGGCAGCAGCGAACGACTTGCAACGGCCGTCCGTCGAGAGGGCGCGCTGACGCGAGAAGCCGATGAAGGAGTCGGGCGTCGCCATGACGGCTACTCCGCCGGCGAGGGCCATGGTGCATTCGCCCTGGCGCAGTGCTTGTGCGGCGAGGTGGAGGGCGACGAGGGAGGATGAACACGCCGTGTCGACGGTCACCGCAGGACCCTCGAAGCCGAGGGTGTAGGAGACGCGGCCGGAGGCGACGCTGCCGGCGCTGCCGGTGCCTGCGAAGCCTTCGAGTTCGGCGGGGATGCCGTCGCCGGAGGAGTAGCCCTGGCCCATGACGCCGGAGAAGACGCCGATGTCGGCGCCGTGCAGGGTGTGGGGGTTGATGCCTGCGCGTTCGATGGCTTCCCAGGAGGTTTCCAGGAGGAGGCGTTGTTGAGGGTCCATGGCGGTGGCTTCGCGGGGGGAGATGCCGAAGAAGGCGGCGTCGAAGTGGCCTGCCTCGTGGAGGAATCCGCCGCGTTGGACGTAGGAGGTGCCGGGGTGGTCGGGGTCGGGGTCGAAGAGGGTGTCGAGGTACCAGCCGCGGTCGGTGGGGAAGTCGGACAGGCCGTCGCGGCCTTCGCTGACCATCTGCCACAGGTCCTCGGGGCCCGTGACGCCGCCGGGCAGACGGCATGCCATACCCACGATCACGATCGGGTCGTGAGAGTCGCTCACCATGGCCCCGGTGGTGGCCGGAGCCGGGGCCGGTGCGATCTCCAGGATCTCGGCGAGCAGATGCGCCGCCAGGGCGCGCGGCGTGGGGTGGTCGAAGGTGACCGTGGTGGGCAGCCGCAGCCCGGTGCGCCCGACCAGTCGGTTGCGGAGTTCGACGACGGCCAAGGAGGTGAATCCGAGGTCGCGCAGCGCGCGCTCGGCCACGATGGCCTCGGGCGCGGAGAGGCCGAGCACCGCGGCGGCCTCGGTGCGCACCAGCTCTTCGAGCAGCCGCAGTTGGGCACCGTCCTCGATCCCGGTGAGGCGCGAACGGAGGGCGACGAGGTCCTCGGGGTCGGGTTCGGTGAGACGGAAGGAGCGGTCCGACGGCTCCGCGGCGATCCTCAGGCGCGTGGGCGACTCCGCGAGCCGGTGCCGGACGACCTTGCCCGAAGCCGTGCGGGGGACGGCGTCGATCTCGTGGATCTCCTCGGGCACCTTGAACGCGGCGAGTTGCTCGCGGCAGTGCGCGAGCAGGGCCTCGGCATCGAAGCCGTCAGGACCGGGGACCACGTACGCGACGGGAACCTCCCCCAGCGCCGTGTGGGGCTTGGCGGCGACGGCGACGTCGGCCACCCCCGGGAAGGTGCGCAGCGCCGACTCGACCTCGACGGGGTGGATGTTCTCCCCGCCGCGGATGACGAGTTCCTTGATCCGGCCGCAGATGGTGAGGTGGCCCGCCTCGTCGCGCCGTGCCACGTCACCGGTGCGGAACCAGCCGTCGCGCATGGCCTCGGCCGTCGCTTCGGGGCTGTTGTGGTAGCCGACCATGACGTTCGGGCCCTGTACCCAGACCTCGCCTTCGTGTCCGGCGGGCATGTCCTGGCCGGTTTGGGGGTCTACGACACGGACCCCGACGCCGGGGACGGGCAGACCGCAGGATCCGTCGACGCGGGCGCCGTGCGGTGCGTTGATGGCGATCGCCCCGCACGTCTCGGTGCTGCCGTACGCGTCGACGAGGGGTACGCCGAAGGTCTCCTCGAACGAGCGGCGCAAGGCGGCGGAGGTCACGCCGCCGCCGACGAGGCCGATGCGTAGGTCCGGCAGGGTGAGGCCGCTCTCGCGCACGGCCTGGACCAGGTAGTGGTAGGTCGTCGGGACACCGGCCAGGAACGTCGACCGGTCGTCGCGGAGCGCGTCGAGCACGTCCTGCGGTGAGTGACCGTCGAGGATGCGTGCGGTCGCGCCCGCCACGGTGACCGACAGGACGCACGCGATGTGGGACAGGCTGTGGAACAGCGGCAGAGGCCACAGCACGCGGTCGTCGGCGGAGAGTTCGGGTACCGGGATGTAGCAGTTCGCGACGGACCACAGGCAGTTGCGCTGGGTGGACAGGACGCCCTTGGGCAGGCCGGTGGTGCCCGACGTGTAGAACAGCCAGGCCACCTCGTCGAGGCCCAGGTCGTCCCTGGCCTGCTCGGACGGTGTGGTGACGGCGAGTTCGTCGTAGGAGTGGCAGCCCTCCGGCACGTGCCCGGCCCCGGTCCCGGCCTCGACCGCGGTCCCGGTACCGGTACCGGTCCCGACCCCGGCCCCGGTGACGAGCACCGTGAGGTCCGACGGCAGTCCCGGTGTCTCGCGCAGCCGTACGGCACCTGCGGCGTCGGTCACGACGAAGCGGGCGCCGCTGTCACCGATCATGTGGGCCAGTTCGGCCGCCGTGGCCCCCGGGTTGGCCGGGACACCGACACCGGCGGCCCGGACGACCGCGAGGTAACTCTCCACGGTGGCGACGGTGTTGCCGAGCAGAAAGGCCACGCGGTCGCCGCGGCCGAGCCCGAGGGCGGCCAGGTGACCGGCCAGCCGGGCGGTCCTAGCCGCCAGCTCCCGGTAGCCGACGGACCGCTCGCGGTCCATGAAGGCGGTCTTGTCGCCGAACCGTTCCGCGTGCTCCAGGAGAACTTCCGGAAGGGGCTCGATGATTTCGCCCTGCACCATGACGCCACACCTTCCGGAAATACCAGAATCGTTCGAGAGAAGTCCCGAGGCTTCGAGAAGAAGCCTCATGACTGGGTTTTGGCCAGGTTAGTTCGCGGTGTGACGGCACGACATCCCTCACCCTGGTAGGGGGTTGTTGTCCGACGGATCACTACCAGGCCTGGGGATGTCGGGGTGAAAGTGCCGGACTACCCTGAAGAAACCCCAGCCATGATGCCGTCCGCGTCATCACCCATGTCGACCGCCGACGGCAATTCATAGGCGATATCCAGCACGGTGAAGGTGTTTCGGGATGAGGCGCCCTTCTGTGGCAGGACGCCCCGGGCACCCTCGGACACATTCCCGCCCAGGCGGGAGAACAGGAGATTCATGAATCCCCGACAGGCGCCGGAATTCCCTTCATGGCCGCAGTTCGGCGACGATGAGCGGGCCGGTCTGATCCGTGCGCTGGAGCAGGGCCAGTGGTGGCGCATCGGCGGCAGTGAGGTGGACTCCTTCGAGCGTGAGTTCGCCGAGCACCACGGCGCCCCGTACGCGCTGGCCGTCACCAACGGAACGCACGCGCTGGAGCTCGCCCTCCAGGTGATGGGGATCGGACCGGGCGACGAGGTCATCGTCCCCGCCTTCACCTTCATCTCGTCCTCGCAGGCCGTCCAGCGCCTCGGAGCGGTCGCCGTCCCGGTGGACGTGGACCCGGACACGTACTGCATCGATCCGGTCGCGACGGCCGCCGCGGTCACCGCACGGACGCGGGCGATCATGCCGGTGCACATGGCCGGTCAGATCGCCGACATGGACGCCCTGGGCAAGCTCTCCGCCGACACCGGCATTCCGCTGCTCCAGGACGCGGCGCACGCGCACGGTGCCCGCTGGCAGGGCAAGCGGGTCGGCGAGCTGAGCCCGGTGTCCGCGTTCAGCTTCCAGAACGGCAAGCTGATGACGGCGGGCGAGGGCGGCGCCGTGCTGTTCTCCGACGCCGAGGCGTACGAGAAGGCCTTCGTACGGCACAGCTGTGGCCGGCCCCGCACCGACCGCAGGTACTTCCACGAGACGAGCGGCTCCAACTTCCGGCTCAACGAGTTCTCGGCGTCCGTCCTCCGCGCCCAGCTGCGCCGCCTCGACTCCCAGATCGAGACGCGACAGGAGCGCTGGCCCGTGCTCGTGGAACTGCTCCGCGAGATCCCGGGCGTCGTCCCGCAGAGCGTGGACCCGCGCGCCGACCACAACGCGCACTACATGGCGATGTTCCGGATCCCCGGCATCAGCGAGGAGGGCCGCAACGCGCTGGTCGAGGCGCTCGTCGCACGAGGGCTGCCCGCCTTCGTCGCCTTCCGCGCGGTCTACCGCACCGACGCGTTCTGGGAGGTCGGCGCCCCGGACATGACGGTGGACGAGCTCGCCGCGCTCTGCCCCCACACCGAGGCCATCCAGCAGGACTGTGTCTGGCTCCAGCACCGCGTTCTCCTCGGCACCGAAGAGGACATGCACGCCACCGCGGCCATCGTGGCCGAGGTGGTGGCCGAGACCCGGGCCGCCCGATGAGCGTCCGGGCAGCGGTCGTCGGCCTCGGCTGGGCAGGCCGTGAACTGTGGCTCCCGCGCCTGCGCGAGCACGCGTCGTTCGACGTCGTGGCAGTCGTCGACCCCGACGCGTCGTCCCGCGCCGCGTACGAGCAGAGCGACGCCCGGGACCCGAGGACCGCGGTCCTCGGCGACGTAGGGGCCCTCGACCGCGAGTCCGTCGACCTCGCCGTCGTCGCCGTCCCCAACCACCTGCACGCCGAAGTGGCGGCCGGCCTGCTCGCCCGGGGCATCCCCGCCTTCGTGGAGAAGCCGGTCTGCCTGAACTCGGCCGAGGCGGAGAAACTGGCCCTCGCCGAGATCGACGGCGGCGCCGTACTGCTCGCCGGCAGCGCCTCGCGTTACCGGGGGGACGTCGGCGCCCTGCTGGACCTGGTGCCCTCGCTCGGCACGATCCGCCATGTGGAACTGGCCTGGACCAGGGCCCGCGGCGTGCCGAAGGCGGGCGGTTGGTTCACCAGCCGCAGCCAGGCGGGCGGCGGCGTCCTGCTGGATCTCGGCTGGCACCTCCTCGACACCCTCGACGGCATCCTCGGGCCGGTCCCGATGGCCCAGGTGACGGGCAGCGTCTCCGACGACTTCGTCAACAACCCCTCGTGGGGTGCCGCGTGGCGGCAGGACAGCCCGCACCCGGCCCGCCGCGGCGACGTGGAGGACACCGCCCGGGGCTTCCTGGTGTCGGAGCTCGGCACCTCGGTCGCGCTGCGCGCCAGTTGGGCCTCGCACGCGACGCGCGACCTCACGCTGATCCACGTCGAGGGCAGCGCCGGCACCGCCACGCTGCGGTGCGTCTTCGGTTTCAGCCCCAACCGGGAGCCGGTGCCCACGCTGACCGTGACCCGCGAGGGCCGCACCGAGGAGATCGCGCTGCCCACCGAGCCGGTCGGCGCGGAGTACGGCCGCCAACTCGACGACCTGCCCCGGCTCCTCGCCGATCCGGCCCACCGCGGCAAGTCCGCCGCGGACATCCGCCGCACCATCCGGATCACCGAGCGCTTCTACGAGTCCGCCCTCGCGCCGGGCGACTCCCCCCGCCTCCTCACCCTGGGAACGCCATGACAACCAGCCCGAACCAACCGCTCGACACCGCCGCCACGGCCACCCTGACACCCGTCAGGCACGCCGTGGTCTTCGATCTGGACGGTGTCATCGTCGACAGCCTCGCCGTGATGAACGAGGCGTTCACGCACGCCTACGCGGAGGTCGTCGGCGACGGCCCCGCGCCGTTCGAGGAGTATCAGCGCCACCAAGGCCGCTATTTCACCGACATCATGCAGATCATGGGGCTCCCCCTGGAGATGGAGGAGCCCTTCGTCCGCGAGAGCTACCGGCTCGCCGGACAGGTGCGGGTCTTCGACGGCATCCCCGAACTCCTGACGACCCTGCGCGAGCGCGGCCTGCGCCTGGCCATAGCCACCGGCAAGGCGGGGGACCGGGCCCGCTCGCTGCTCGATGTCCTCGGCCTGCTGCCGCACTTCGACCACGTCATCGGCTCGGACGAGATCCCCCACCCGAAGCCCGCGCCGGACATCGTGCGCCACGCCCTTGCCCTCCTGGACGTCCCGGCCGACCGGGCGATCATGGTGGGCGACGCGCCGACCGACATGGCCAGCGCCCGAGGCGCCGGTGTCGCCACGGCCGCCGCGGTATGGGCGACCATCGACCGCGAGGAACTGCTCGCCTGCGGCCCCGACGTGGTCCTGCACGGGCCCGCCGACCTGCTGGCGGTCTGCCCCGCGGTCCACACTCGCTGAGCGGGCCGAGGAGACGGACGGTGGACCGCACAGTGGGAACGGGGCGGCATCTCGGGGTCGACGTGGGGGGCACCAAGGTGGCCTTCCGCGTCGAGGACGAGGGCGCGGACCCGTACGAGATGTCCTTCTCCTGGCAGGAATGGCACGAACGCCGCAGCGCCGAAGCGGATCTCGCGCAGCTCGCCGAAGCCGTCGGCGAGCTGCGCGCGCGTACGGGAGCTCCGGCGGACGGACCGCCCGGCAGCGGATTTCGGGCGGTGGGCGTCGCCATGCCGGCCACCGTCGCCCCGTCCGGCCGGGTCCGGGCGTGGCCGAGCCGCCCCGAGTGGGCGGGCGTCGACCTGGGCGCGTCGCTGCGCGGGCTGTTCCCCGAGGCGAGGGTCGGCTGGGCCGACGACGGCGACCTCGGGGCGCTCGCCGAGGCGGCGGCGGCAGGCTGCGACCGGCTGCTCTACCTGGGCGTGGGAACCGGTGTCGGGGGTGGCTTCGTCGATCGCGACGGCGGCATCGCCGGGCCCGGCCGCCCGTCGTTCGAGATCGGCCACCTCATAGTGGACCGCGACGGCGCCCTGTGCGTCTGCGGGCGCCGGGGCTGTCTGCAGGCCCTCGCGTCGGGCCCGGCCACGCTGCGCCGCGCCGCACGGACGCGGGGCGCGCGGGTCGGCTTCGAGGAGCTGCGCGCGGGGGTGGCGGCCGGTGCGCCGTGGGCGGCCGGTGCCGTCGACGAGACGGCCGCGGCCCTGGCCGCCGCGGTGGTCGGGGTGAGCGAACTGCTGCACCCGCGGCTCACCCTGGTGGGAGGGGGTTTCGCCGACCGGATGCCGGGTCTTGTCGACGCGGTGGCCGGGCACGTGTCCCGGCTGACACGCCCCGGCGGCCCGGTCGCACCGGTCCGCGCGGCCACCCTGGGCGGCCTGTCGTCGTTGCGGGGGGCCTGCGTCCTGGCCCGCGAGCTCTGACGGCGAGCTCTGACCGCAACCTCCGACGGCCGCCTCCGACGGCGACCGGCACGAAAAGGCCCGGCCGGGCGGGACCGCAGCACCGCGGTCCCGCCCGGCCGGGCCTTCTTCCTCACGGGCCCCGAAGGGCCCGCGGCGGATCAGAGCTGCTTCAACCGGGCGAAGAGCTCGTCGAGGCGGCCGAACAGCCGGGAGCCTTCGAGGTGGTTGGTGTAGTTGCGCGACTCGACGATCAGGCCGTCGCGCACGCGCAGAACGTACACGCAGGGAAGGGCGAGCGCCTTGTCCCCGATGGTGCCGCGGTAGGTGAACTCGGCGACGACGACCTCCGGGTCGGTCGACTCGTGGATGACGACGTCCTCCGCCCGGTAGTCGCGCAGACCGGCGGCGGCGGACTTGCCGGGCCCCTCGGCGAAGTGCTTGCGCAACTGCTCGCGGGTGAGCAGGGGAGTGTCACCGAGCGGCGCCATCGGGTGCTCCACGCGCGTGTGCTCGGCGTAGAGGGAGGCGAGTGCGTCGGCCTGGCTCGCGTCGCCCGCGACAAGCTTGGTGACACCGTCGATCACACGGGTGAATACCTCGCGCGCGGTGGGAGTTGAGGACATGGAAACCTCCACAGGGTCGTGACTGGATGCCACTGGACATCGCAGGTCATCACTGGACATGAACGGGAAGCCGTCAGATTCCGAGCCGGGATCTGACGGCACGCGGCGCACCGGCGAGCCGCGCCTTGAGGTCGTCGACGAGGGACGCGGCGTCCGCGGCCCCATAGACGTGACGGTCGGGACGCACCAGCAGGGCGGTGGCGTCGAAGCGCGCCAAGCAGGAGAGGTACACGCCATCCAGGTCGACCGCGGCAGATCCCGGCTCCTGCCGGTCCCCGTCCGGGTCCCCGTCCCCGTCCCGGCCCCCGCCCCCGTCCCCGGGCACCAGACGGACCACATGGGCCCCCAGGTCTGCCAGGTGGGCGAGCCGCTCCGCGCCGAGGGCGGCTTGCGGGTCCTCGGTGGTGAGCAGCGCGAAGCCACGCCCGACGACGTCGTCGAAGAGGCCGGTCCTGCCCCGGTAACGGACCCGTCCCTGCGGCGCGACCTCCCCGGCCGGCGGCTCGGTCACGCCGGTGAACCGTTCGTGGAGCAGTCCCTCGGAGAGCGGCGGCGCGGGTTCCGGCCGGTTGCTCGTACGGGTCCTCGCGCTGGCCAGCATCGCCGCGTCCCGGTCGGCGGCGGCGCCCGGATCGGACACGCAGATGACCTTGCCGAGCCTGACCGACGAACGGATCGACTCCTCCACCTGCCCGCGGCGTTCCACGGTGTAGGTGTCGAGGACCGAGGTGTCGGCGAGGCCCCGCAGCGTGAGGTCGAGCTTCCACGCGAGGTTGGCCACGTCGCGGATGCCGGAGCACATGCCCTGACCCGCGAAGGGCGGCATCAGGTGCGCGGCGTCACCGGCCAGGAGAACCCGGCCCACCCGCCAACGGTCCGCCCAGCGTGCCTGGAAGGTGTACGTGGCGGTGCGCAGGAGCCTGGCGTTGGCGGGTGTCACATCGAAGGGCGCCAGCAGCCGCCACGCCGTTTCGGGGCGCTCCAGTTCCGCCGTGCTCTCCCCGGGCAGCCGCATGAACTCCCAGCGCCGGTGCCCGGGGCCGCTGGCGACCAGGGTCGTGGGGCGGGCCGGGTCGCAGATCTGTACGTTGCTGGGGGAGAAGGTACGGGGCTCGGCCAACTCGACGTCGCAGAGCAGCCAGTCGTAGGAGAAGCCGAGGTCGGTGACGGGGACGCCGAGCCGTTCGCGTACGAAGCTGTTGGCGCCGTCGCAGCCGACGACCCAGCGCGCGGAGAGGGCCCGTGTCGTGCCGCTCCGGTCGGTGGTCGTCACCGCCACCCGCTCCCCGCTGTCGGCCAGGTCGACGACCCGCTCGCCGCGCCGTATCCGTACGCCGGGCAGGGACGAGAGGCGGGCGGCGAGGTGTGCCTCGAGCGTCGGCTGGTGCATGGTGTTCGCGTCGGGCCAGCCATACGGGCCGACGGGCGCGAAATCGATGTCAAGGAGCGCCTGGCCTGCCGGGTTCTGCCAGCGGTACCCGGTGGCGGGTTCGGTGAACTCGGCGATGCGCGGACCGATTCCGGTGTCGGCGATCAGCCGGGCGGTCTCGCCGTCGAAGCTGGTGGCGCGCGGCAGGAGATAGGGCTGCGGGCGTTGCTCCAGAACGGTCACGCGCCAGCCGTGCTGGGCGAGCAGGATGGCGAGCACCCCGCCGACCGGCCCGTACCCGACGACGACGACATCCGTGTCCGTGTCCGTCTCCGTAGCGGTCTCTGCGTCCGTATTCGTGTCTGCGTCCGTATTCGTGTCCGTGTACGTGGACATGCTGGCCTCCGCTGGGGCGGCGTCAACGGGGTGCGCGACACCGTGGTTCGAAAGGGGCTTGGGGGTTGCGGGGACGCGTCTGCGCCCGGTCAGCGACCGACGCGGGGCATCGCGGCCAGGGTGTCCAGCACGGTCGCCTCGTCGACGTCCCGGACGAGCTCCGCACCGAACGGCCCGTCCAGGACGAAGGCCAGCCCACGGGTCGCCTTCTTGTCCCGCCGCATCAGATCGACGAGGTGCCGCGCGTTCGTCTCCGCGGGCAACCGGGTCGGCAGGCCGTAGTGCTCGACGACCGCGGAGTGCTCCGCCGCCCGGTCGGGGCCGATGCGTCCGAGCGCCCCGGCGAGCCGGCCGGCGAAGACCGTGCCGATGGCGACCGCTTCCCCGTGCCGCAGCGCGAAGTCGGTGGCCCGCTCCAGGGCATGCCCCAGGGTGTGCCCGTAGTTGAGGATGTGACGCAGTCCGGTGTCCCGCTCGTCGGCGGCGACGATCTCGGCCTTGCGGGCCACACTGGCGGCGATCTGTTCGTGCAGCGGCAGCTCCCGCAGGTCGCCGGCGCCGATGAAGTGACAGCGCGCGATCTCGCCGTAGCCGTTCAGCCGTTCGCGCGCGGGCAGCGTATCGAGGTAGTCCGTGTCACAGAGCACGGCCCTGGGCTGCCAGTACGTGCCGACGAGGTTCTTGCCCGTCGGCAGGTTGACGCCGGTCTTTCCGCCGATGCTCGCATCCACCTGCGCCAGCAGGGACGTCGGCAGATGGATCACGGGCGTACCGCGGTGGTACAGGGCGGCGGCGAGGCCGACCAGGTCGGTGGTGGTGCCGCCACCACAGGAGATGACGACGTCGTCCCGGGTCAGCCCGGACTCGGCGAACGTCCGGCAGAGCGCCTCGACGCCGGTCAGGTTCTTGTTCACCTCGCCGTCGACGGCCGTCACCACGCGCGTGGGCACACCGGGATCGGGCACCGATCCGGGCCCGCGGGCCGTCACGACCACGGCACGGCGTGCGCCTGTCGCGGCGACGGCGGCGGGCAGCCGCGTGCGTGCGCCGGGGCCGATGTGGACGGCGTAGGAACGCTCGCCCAGTTCGACGTCGATCACGCGCGTCATGTCCGCGCCGCCGCCCACGCTCAACCGGCCTTGACGGGCGTGGCGTGCCCGGTCAGCCGCCGGGCGACGAGGTCGACGACCTCCGTGCTGCGGTCGGCGAGGAAGAAGTGCCCGCCGGGGAAGACGTGGACGTCCGTCTCGCCCGTGGTGTGCTCGCGCCACTGCCGCGCTTCGTCGGGCGTGACGCGCGGGTCGGCGTCCCCCGTGAGCACGGTGACCGGGCAGCCGAGCACGGCCTCGGGGTCGTACCGGTAGCTTTCGACGGCGCGGTAGTCGCTGCGGATCGCGGGCATGATCATGTCGAGGACCTCGCGGTCGGCGAGCATGGACTCGTCGGTGCCGTGCAGGGTCTTCAGCTCGTTCAGGATCCCGTCGTCCGTCCGGAGACGGACGTCCTCGTCACGGCGGCAGGAGGGGGCGCGCCGGCCGGACACGAAGAGCCGTACGGGCGCGGCCGTTCCGGACCGTTCCATCCGCAGGGCCAGCTCGTGGGCGAGCACGGCGCCCATGCTGTGGCCGAACAGGGCGAGCGGCCGGTCCGTGAAGTCCTGGAGCGCGGCGAAGATCTGGTCCGCGAGTTCCGGGATGGATTCGATACCGGGCTCGGCGAGCCGGTCCTGGCGGCCGGGGTACTGGATCGCGAGCACGTCGACCGCGGGCGACAGCGCCTTGGACACCGGGAAGTAGAAGGTCGAGGATCCGCCCGCGTGCGGCAGGCACACCAGGCGCAGCGGGCTGTCCGGCGCCGGATGGTAGCGGCGG
This sequence comes from Streptomyces sp. NPDC046465, assembly GCF_040646035.1. Lineage (NCBI taxonomy): Bacteria > Bacillati > Actinomycetota > Actinomycetes > Kitasatosporales > Streptomycetaceae > Streptomyces > Streptomyces sp. NPDC046465. The sequence continues at coordinate 296,252 of NZ_JBEYZK010000009.1, read as the reverse complement.
ACCCAGAGGTCCTTGCGTGCCGATGTCTGCGGCATGGCCGGCGACTCTCCTTTGTGGGGCGGTATTTACGGCGGGACGCGAACGGCGCGGAAACAGGCCGAGTCATCCCCCGGCCGACATTAGGAAATGCGCGCGGGATGCGGCATCCCTCAGCCTGACAGTTCCGCTCCGCCGGAGCTGTCCGCACTGTCAACATGCGCGATGCCGCGCGCCGGGAGTTTCCCGCAGGATTGTGCGTACGTGCGTATGCGCCCGGGGGCTTTCGGGCACCTCGCCGCAATACGCTTCCGACACAAGAGGTGGCCCTTGAGTGCAATTCTTCTTCTGAACGGTCCCAATCTCGGGATACTCGGTGAACGCGAGCCCGAGGTGTACGGCACGGACACCCTGGCCGACATCGCGGCGTCGGTGTCCGAGGAGATATCCGGGCGCGGCTGGCGCGTCCATTCGGTGCAGCATGAATCCGAGGGCGATCTCGTCCGGGCCGTGCACGAGCACCGGGCGAACACGGTGGGCGCCATCGTCAACCCCGGTGCCCTGATGATCGCGGGCTGGAGTCTTCGGGACGCGCTAGCGGCGTATCCGCGGCCGTGGATCGAGGTGCACCTCAGCAATGTGTGGGCGCGCGAGCAGTTCCGCCATGAATCGGTCATGGCACCGCTGGCCAGCGGAGTGGTCGTCGGGATGGGGGCGTTCGGCTACCGGCTTGCCGCTCGGGCGCTGCTGCACATGAACCCCGTGCAGGACACCGGCCACACCGTCGCCGGCCACCCCAACGAGCGCAGAGAGCAGACTCCGTGAACACCGTGAAGCCCGTGAACCCCGTGAGCTCCGTCAGCTCCTTGAATTCCGTCGACGCGGAGGCGTGCGCCGCCCTGTCCGCGGCCCTGTCCGGCGAGGTGGTGCTGCCCGGCGACGAGGCGTACGAGTCGGTCCGTCACGTGTTCTCCCGCAAGGGAGAGCCGGCGGCCGTCGTCCGCTGCCGCGACACCGAAGACGTGCGCGGGGCAGTGCTGTTCGCGCGCGAACAGCGGCTGGAGGTGTCGGTGCGCAGCGGCAAGCACAGCCTCGCGGGGTTCGGCACCTGCCGAGGCGGCATCGTCATCGACCTGTCGCCGATGAACGGCATGGAGCTCGTCGACGCCGACCGGCACCGGGTCCGGGTCGCCCCGGGCGCGGTCTGGAGCGAGGTGGCCGAGTTCCTCGCAGGACACGGCCTGGCCTTCTCCTCCGGTGACACCGCGTCGGTGGGCGTCGGCGGGCTGCTGCTCGGCGGCGGCATCGGCTGGATGGCCCGAGCCGACGGGCTGGCGCTGGACAACATGACGGGCGCCGAGGTGGTCACGGCGGACGGGCGCATCCTGTGGGCGAGCGCCGAGGAACATTCCGAGCTGTTCTGGGCGCTGCGCGGTGGCGGCGGCAACTTCGGCATCGTGACGTCGTTCGAGATCACCGCGCGCCCGCTGGAGCGCGTGCGGTACGGCAAGGTCGTCTACCCCGGTGCCGAGGCCCCCGCCGTCCTCAAGGGCTGGGCGCGCCACATGCGGCAGGCGCCCGACGAGCTCATGTCCCACGTGACCCTCTTCCCCACGCGTGGCGGCACCCCGGCCCCGATCACGGTGATCTTCTGCTACGCCGGTGAGGGCGGCGCGGAGGCCATCGATCCGCTGCTGGCCCTGGGCACGGTGGAGAGCAAGAACGTCGACCTCGTCCCCGCCCCGAAGGTGCTGGCGCCGTCCGGCGGGCTGCCGCCGGGCTGGGAGCCGACGGTGCGCAGCCGGTTCGTGCCCGACTGCGACGACGAGTTCATCGACGCGGCGCTGGGCGGGGCAGGCACCTTCGACACGCTGTTCCTGGAGTTCCGCAGCCTCGGGGGCGCCCTCAACCGGGTCCCGGCGGACGCGACGGCCTTCGCCCACCGCGACTGCGAGGTCCTGATGAACACGATCAACATGGGCACGCGGGAGGCCAACGAGGCGGCCGCACCGGCGCTGGCCCGCTTCTGGGAGTCGCTGGCGCCTCATGTGCGCGGCGCCTACAGCAACTTCCTCAGTGAGGCCGGCGAGGAGGACATCGCCGCCGCCTACCCGTCGGCGACGTACGCCCGGCTGCAGGCCGTGAAGCAGGCCTACGATCCGGGGAACCTCTTCTCCCGCAACCCCAACGTCAAGCCCATAGCGGGGAGTTGAGTCGGGCGCGCTCGACCGGCGAGGGATATGACGTACGGCCACGTACGTCATATCCCTTCGCCGTCGGCACTGGCGACGTCCAGGAAGCTCCACTCCCGGGCCAGTTCGACGCGCGAGCAGACGCCGACCTTGCGGAAGATCTTCCGCAGGTGGAAGGCCACGGTGTGCCGGGAGAGGAAGAGCTGTTCGGCCGCCTGGCCGTTGGTGAACCCCTGAGCGGCGAGCTTCGCGACGGCGTACTCGGTGTCCGTCAGGCTCGGCACGCCGCTGCGCGGGCGGCCGGAGTCGCGCTGGTGCGGTCCCGCGTCGATCGAGCGCAGTCGGCTCCTGACTCGCCAGGAGTCCCGCAGGGAGCCCGTCTCCAGGTAGATCCGCAGAGCCTCCTCGTACTGCTCGGCGGCTTCGGGGCGGCAGGACTCCGTACGGGCCACCAGCGTGGCCAGGTCCTCGATCGCCGAGGCCCGGGCCCAGGGGTCGCCGTGCAGCTCCACCGCCATCTGGAGCTTGGTGGCGTCGTTCTCCAGGAGTCCGGCGGTGTGCAGAGCCGCCGCCTCCACGGAGTGCACTCCCGGGTTCTGCTCCGCGAGCCGGCGTGCTTCCCGCACTCCCTCGGCGGCCGACGCGCGGTCCCCGACGCTCAGTACGAGTCGCACGAGCCAGGGGGCGGCCGCCGGTTCCGCGATGAAAAGCTGCCGGGTGACCACGCCCGACGTCAGCAGTTCGGCGGCGAGATGGGCGGTTTTCGCACGGCCGCGGTCGGCCTCGGCGACCTGGACCACGGCCCACGCGGACTGCCCCGACGGCACCATCTCGCGGCCGAACACGGCGTCTTCCTGGAGCTGGCGCGCGTACCGGATCGCGGTCGCCAACTCGCCCTGACGCAGGGCCGCCGACGCCAGGGTGAAGTGGCCGACCGGCAGCCATGCCCGTACACCGCTCTCCTCGGCCGCGGCCAGCCCCGCCCTGGCGAGCTCCACCGCCTCGCCCAGGTCCCCGGACACCACGGTCAGTTGGGCCTTCACCAGGGTGGCGACAGCGGCCGTCCGCCCGACGCCGGGACCGATGGCGCTGAGGATCTCCCGGGCCTTCTGGAAGTCGCGCAGCTGCGACAGGAGCAGGACCAGCCGCATGTTCGCGAGGAAGACGCACTCCTCCGCGGCCGCGTCGCACATGCCCCGGGCCGCCCTCGCCGCGAGGGCGACGCCGGCCTCGAGGCGGCCCTCGCGCCACGCGTCCGCGGAGAGCGCCAGCAGGCGCGCCACGTCGCAGGACGCCGGGGCGCACCGGTCAGGGAACGCCGTACATCGGTCGATCACCGCGGTTGTTTCCAAACGATCAAAGCCCACTACTCGGTCAAGCCTTTCAACTGGCGCCGTGCGTGTCGGCACGGGCGAACTCACGGTCCGTCAAGGTCCGGCCGTGCCGGGCGCCTCGTACTTCAGCGGCAGGATTCCTGAAGCGCCGTAGCACCTCTTGAGCAAGGCCTCGGCCTGGCGCACGGGGTCGGGGTGGGAGCCCTCCAGGAGGAACAGGATGAGGTCGACCCGGCCCGCTGACCGGGTAAGGGCCACGACGTGTTCCAGGCCGTCCGGCTCCGTCGCGTGCGCCCACAGGGTGTCGGTTAATTCGTTCGCGTCACCCGGCCCGACGACCACCCCGGGCCTCGCGGTCAGGGCGGCGTAGACCATGTGCACCCGTCAGCCCCAGGACAGGTCCTGGGTCGACGCGGTCGGGGGTCGGACGGTGTCCGAGGCCGAAGTCCCGGCGGCGGACGGCCCGGTGGCCGACTGCGCGGCCAGGGCGATGGCGACAGAGGCGGTGAAGAGCCCCACGGCGACGACAAAACGAGACGAGAGAGACATCAGGAAAACCCTTACCCAAGCTTCGGTAATGAAAGAGCAAATTGCGAAGCCGTCGATTTTCAGCAACATGTGCGGAACGGCATGACATCACTCTGGATGCCTGATAGTGCCTGAGGGAAGGGAATCGGACGGCACCTTCCGGCCTGGCAGGTTGCTGCCAAGCGAGGGCCCGCTGTCGTCAGTTGCACCTGCCCTGACCTCGGCCGCACGCAATACCGCTTACGATGTTCAGTCTTGCAGCGAGCCCTCTCGGGGGCTCAGCAGTCCACGGAGGGGGCGAGAGTGCTAGAGACGCTCGGGCTGTCGGCGGAGGCCGGATCCATATATCGGGCGATGCTGGAACGGCCGGAATTCGGCGTATCCCAGTTGTCGGTCGCAACTTTGCTGACGGAGGAACAAGTACGGGCGGCCCTGGGGGAGCTGGGGGAGCTGATGCTTGTACGCGCGTCACGAGAACATCCCGGCACCCTGTGCGCGGTGAGCCCGCAGGTGGGTCTCCCGGACATCCTGCGCCGCCAGGAAGCGGAACTCGAGCAGCGGCAGGCCGACCTCGTCGCGTCCCGGGCCGCCGTCACCCGGCTCTTCGCGGCGCACGCCGACGAGGGCCGGACGCACGGAGCCCACGGTGAACGGCTGGTGGGACTGGACGCGGTCCAGAGCCGCCTAGAGATCATGGGCCGCACCATGACCAGCGAGTGCATGGGCGTGCACCCGGGACGCGCGCAGCGGGCCGAGGATCTGATGGCCAGCCGGCTGCCGAACGCCGAGGCGCTGGCGCGGGGTGTGCAGTTCCGGACGCTCTACCAGGACTGCGTACGCAAGGACACGGCCACCGTCGAGCATGCCAACTGGCTGCTCCAGAACGGCGGGGAGGTCCGTACCGCGCCGGTCGTCCCGCAGCGGATGGTCATCACGGACCGCGAGTGCGCGCTGCTGCCGCTCGACCCCGCCGACAGCCGCAAGGGCGCGCTGTACATCACCGAGCCCAGCATCATCTCCGCGCTGGTCGGCCTCTTCGAGCAGGCCTGGACCCTCGCCGAACCCCTGGGAGCGGCCGCGTCCCGGGACCCCGACACCGGCCTGAGCCCTACGGAGAGACAGTTGCTGCGCCTGCTGGCCTCCGGCCTCACCGACGAAGCGGCGGGCCAGCGCCTGGGAATCTCGGTCCGGACGGTCCGGCGCCAGATGGCATCCATCATGGAACGCCTGGGCGCGACCAGCCGCTTCGAGGCGGGCCTCAAGGCGGCCCAGCACTGCTGGCTCTGAACACGGGCCGGGCCGAGAAGACGGAAGCCGTGCGGACGGCGATCGTGGACATGTCCTCCGCGACTGTGCCGGGGACGGCCCGTACGCTTCCTGCGCGCTCGCACTGGAGGCCGTGCTGCGGCTCGCCGGTGCGCGCACGTCGCGCACAGGGGTCCTGGTGGGCCCGCCGCTGATTGCCATATGTCGCATGGGAGGCGGGACCGACGTCCGTGGCCGCAGCGCCACCAGGCAGCCGGGCGGCTCAGTGATGCGGCGCCTTCCGATGGACAACATGCGGGCCCCGCTCACCCGGTAGCGCTCCCTGCCCATCCAGGCCGGCAGTGAGCCCTTGACTCCGCTACTAAGTGGCACCGTATAGTGGTACTCAGTACTACGCAGTACCGCGAAGGCGAGGAGGGCGCGTAATGGACGACCTGACGGAGATGCTGAAGGGCACGCTCGAAGGGTGCGTGCTCGAAATCATCAAGGGCGAGGAAACCTACGGGTACGCCATCACCCGTCAGTTGAACGAGCTCGGCTTCACCGACGTCGTCGAGGGGACGGTGTACACCATCTTGCTGCGGCTGGAGAGGAACAAGCTCGTCCAGGTGACGAAGCGACCGTCCGGAGTGGGCCCGCCGCGCAAGTTCTACGCGCTCAACGATGCCGGACGCGAAGAACTCGCGAGGTTCTGGACGAAATGGCAGTACGTCTCATCACGCATCGACAGCCTCAAGAGCCTCAAGGAGGGCGGGAGATGAACTTCTGGGAGAAGGTCACAGGCAGCGATCTCACCAGGGAATGGAAGGCGTTCGCAGTCCGGGCCCAGGCCCTGCCGGACGACTACCGGGCGGCATGGGAGCAGATCACCATCCACCTTCTTCCCCATGGGGACTTCACCGGCCGCAACCTGATGCCGATTCTCGACGCCGCTCTGGGGCTGCTCGAAGAAACGGCGGCGGACGGGCAGAGCGTTCACGAGGTGCTCGGCGACGACATCCCGGGCTTCTGCACGGCGCTGGCCGGTGGAGAGGGTGCGCGAAGCTACCGCGACCGGTGGCGCGAGCAGTTGAACAGGAACGTCGCAAGGAAGCTGAGCAGGCTGGGAGGCTGACGTGGGTATCCAGGACATCATCGAGGGCAAGAAGCAGTGGCGGGCTCATCTGGCCCGGGTCAAGGCGCTGCCGCCGGACTACCGGATCGTCTACAAGGAGATGCAGAAGTACCTGTTCAAGGTCGGACCGGTCGACCTGTCTGACGGGCCCCTGCTCCCTGGAATCGTCGACTTCTTCGAGGAGGGCGTCGCCGCGGGCAAGGGGGTCCTGGAACTCATCGGTACCGACGTCGCCGCGTTCTGCGACGACCTGGTCGGGGACTCACGCACCTACGCGGACGCCTACCAGGAGTCCATCAGCCGGGAATCCGGTACTACGGGCGAGTAGCGCCCCTGGCCCCATGCGAATGGGCGAAGCCGCAGCCACGTACGCCTTGTTCACCTCGGCGCAGCACAAAGGAGCGCGTGACGACCGGCCCCCGGCAAGCCGCCGCGGATCCTGTCCACCGGCCACCGAGGTGATCGGATCGAGCCACGGACGGTCGCTCAACCGGGTCTGAGAGCTCCGAAAGATCTGAGAGCTCCGAGAGCTCCGAGAGCTCCCCCCCTGCCGCTGAAGCCTCTGAGAAGGAGCCGCCATGCCCCTATCTGTCATGCCCACGCCAAGGCAAGGTGACGGTCGCCCGTCGCCGACCGCCGTCTCCGCCGTCGGGCTGCGCAAGTCCTACGGCGACAAGCTCGTCCTCGACGGCATCGATCTGCACATCCCGACCGGGTCCGTGTTCGCGCTGCTCGGTCCGAACGGCGCCGGCAAGACCACCGCCGTCAAGATCCTCTCCACTCTCGTCTCCGCCGACGCCGGCACCCTGCACGTCGGCGGCCACGACCTGGCCATCGACCCGCAAGCCGTACGCGCCGCCATTGGCGTCACCGGGCAGTTCTCCGCCGTCGACGGCCTCATCACCGGCGAGGAGAACATGCTCCTCATGGCCGACCTGCACCATCTGCCCAAGCGGGAAGGAAGGCGGGTGGCCGCCGAACTCCTGGAGCGCTTCGACCTGGTGGAGGCAGCGCAGAAGCCCGCCTCAACCTACTCCGGCGGCATGAAGCGCCGCCTGGACATCGCCATGACGTTGGTCGGCGACCCACGGGTCATCTTCCTCGACGAGCCCACCACCGGTCTCGACCCCCGCAGCAGGCACAACATGTGGGCCGTCATTCGCGAGCTCGTCTCCGACGGTGTCACCGTCTTCCTCACCACGCAGTACCTCGACGAAGCCGACGAACTCGCCGACCGCATCGCCGTGCTGAGCGACGGAAGGATCGCCGCCGAGGGCACCGCGGAAGAACCCAAGCGCCTCATTCCCGGCGGCCACGTCCGTCTGCGATTCACCGACCCCGACGCCTACCGGGCGGCCGCCCGCGTACTGAGCGAGGCCACTCTCCCCCAAGCTCTCGGCTTCGCTCGAGCAGGGGGTGCCCCCATCGAGGAAGCCCTCGCACTGCAGATCCCCAGCGACGGCAGTCAGCGCGAACTGCGCTCGATCCTGGACTGGCTGGACTCGGCGGGCATCGAGGCGGACGAGCTGACCGTGCACACCCCCGACCTCGACGACGTCTTCTTCGCCCTCACCGGCCCGGCAGGCGTCCCCCGCCAGACCAAGGAGAACGTCCGATGAGCGCCCTCTCCCTCGTCGTACGCGACTCGAACACGATGCTGCGCCGCAACATCCTGCACGCCCGCCGCTACCCGTCCGCCACCCTGAACCTCCTGCTCGCGCCGGTCATGCTCCTGCTGCTGTTCGTCTACATCTTCGGCGACGTGATGAGCGCGGGCATCGGAGGCGGCGGCGCCGACCGCTCCGACTACATCGCCTACATCGTCCCCGGCATCCTCCTGATGACCATCGGCTCCACCGTGATCGGGGCCGCCGTGCACATCTCCATGGACATGAGCGAGGGCCTCATCGCCCGCTTCCGCACGATGGCCATTCACCGCGGCTCGATGATCATCGGTCATGTCGTCGGCAGCGTGCTGCAGTGCCTGGCCGGCGTCGTCCTGGTCGGCGCCGTCGCCCTGGCCATCGGCTTCCGCCCCACTGGCGCCACAGCCCTGGAGTGGCTGGCCGCGTTCGGACTGCTCGTGCTGTTCGCCCTGGCGTTCACCTGGATCGCGGTCGGCATCGGTATGGCCAGCCCCAACGCCGAGGCAGCCGCCAACAGCGCGCAGCCGCTGATCCTCCTGCCGCTCATCTCCAGCGCCTTCATCCCAGCAGGCACCATGCCGGGATGGTTCCAGCCGATCGCCGAGTACCAGCCCTTCACCCCCGCCATCGAAACCCTGCGCGGCCTCCTGCTCGGCACCGGGACCGGCAACAACGGGTGGATCGCCCTCGCTTGGCTCCTCGGCCTGACCGCGCTCGGCTACCGCTGGTCGATGGCACAGTTCCACCGCGACCCGAAATAGGCACACGCACGGCTTGCAGCCGATGTTGCAGCTGACAAGGGGACGCCGCTGCCCCCGGTGCGTCGCACCGGAGGCAGCGGCGTCCCTCTACCGGACAGCGGCGTCAGCGGTGTCAGCGGTGTCAGCGGCGTCAGCGGTAGAAGATGGGCATGATGTGCTTGCTGTCATCGCACCACACCTCGTTGTATCCGGCCTGCTTGGCCAGCGGAAGCTCCGACGCTTCACACGCCGCCTTCGAGGGATAGGCCTCGGCACCGACAGGGACCCAGCCGGCCCCGGGGGGACCGGCGGCGAAGGCACTGGTGCTGGTCAGCGGAATGGCGACCGCCGCCGCACCGACAGCAAGACCGACACCGATACGGGTACGCCACGACTTCATAGTCATCTCCTTGCTCGTCTTTCACACTCTGGTCCGGTCACGCCCGAATAGCGGGCGTGACCGACCGCTTCACCGTGCAGCGTCAGGTCCACACCCCTCCAGAGCCCCAGGGGCAGCCCCGCACAACCGAAGGGGCACGAAGCTCTGTCCCGGCGTCCGCCTGGGCCATCGGCACCCCCGCCCCCAACACCGCGAGGTAGGCCACATCCCCGGCCACGGGCACGTCGTGCAGCAGAGCCGCGAGCGCCAGTACGGGAAACCCGGCCTGGACGGGGGAGCAGGATGCGGTCTCAGGCCGACCTGGGATACCCGTTCACTGACACGTATGGCGAGGTCCGCGGCACCAACCACAAGGAGCGTGCCACCGCCTACCGCCGGGCCCGATGGAAGACGTGGCGCGCCCCCGACGTCCGCGATCTCCTACTGGCTCCCGCTTCGAGGGCGGGAGCACCGCACGAGCGGGATCAAGGCCGGGTCCGGCGGGTCGGCGTCTTACGCAGTCGTGAGTCGCTTGAGGCGTTCAGCCAGGGCGCGGTATCGGCCGGCGCGGTCGGCTGATTCCTCCATGTGGGCGGCGATCTCCTCCTGGGCGTGCTGTCCGGCCGGTGTCACTCCGGTGGTGTCGAGGGCGCCGAGCATGCGAACGAAGGGAAGGGCGATGTCCTTGTAGTAGATCTCCGGTGAGAGGATCCCCGACCTGGCCATGGAGCTGATCAACTGACCGAAGCCGGGTGCCGCGTGGCCGGGGGGACGGAATGTCTGGAGGACTTTGGCCACGGCCTGGAGCGTTCGGTCGGGGTGCATACGCATACACGCCTGGAGGGTGGTCCGGTAGAAGAGCATGTGCCGGTTCTCGTCGTGGGCGATGCGCTGCATCAGAGCCCCGCACGCCGGTTCGTCGCACAGTCGGCGGATTCCCTGGTAGCTGACGCGGGTGCCGAGTTCCTGGATGGTGACGTAGACCAGAGAGGCGATGAGGTCACCGCGGTAGTCGATCTCGTAGCCGTGCTGCACATGCGCGGCGCGGGCGTCCTCCAAAAGGACTGGATCGGCGCTGCGGGTGACCACGAGGTAGTCGCGGATGGCGGTGCCGTGCCTGGCCTCCTCCATGGTCCATCGATTGACCCAGACACCCCAAGGGCCGTCGAGCGACAGCATTTCCCCGATCACCCGGTGGTAACTGGGCAGGTTTTCTTCGGTGAGCAGGCTGTAGAGGAGACCGTCCCGGGCGGTGGCGCTCAGTTGCTGCTGGGAGGGATCCCATGGCTCCCCTTCGAGCGGGCCGTCATAGTCACGGCCTCGGCTCCACGGGACGTACTGGTGCGGGTACCAGTCGACGGTAGTGCGGAGGTGCGTGTTGAGGGCGTCGGTGACCACCGGTTCGAGGTCGGTCAGGATGCCTACGTCTGCGGGGGTGGCGGGCACGGGCCGTGACCCTTCTGGTCATGCGGTCGGCGAACTCTGGTGGTGGCGGGCAGCCCCCTACCAGCGGAGGAGGACCAGTTCGATGGCGAACCCCGGCCCCATGGCGGCGACCAGGCCGGGTGCGTTCGCGGGGGGCGGCGTTTCCATGGCCGCGTGCAGGATGTCCAGTACGGAGACGGACGAGAGGTTGCCCCGCTCGGCCACGGAGCGCCGGGTGAGCTCCAGGGCGCCGGACTGCAGGCCCAGGGCCTCCTGTACGGCGGTGAAGACCTTCGGACCGCCACCGTGGATGATCCAGCTCGCGACCTGAGGTGGCGTCAGCTCGTGCCGGGCGAGGAGGCTTTGGACGGCTGAGGGCAAGTGCTTCTCTGTGAGCCTCGGGATTTCGGGCGACAACAGGATCCGGAAGCCGTGGGAGCCGATGTCCCAGCCGAGCACGTCCTCGGTGCCGGGGACCAGCAGGCTGTGGGTGTCCACCAGCTCAGGCCCGGCACGGCCACCGTCCACGTGGGCTCCGACGGCCACGACGGCGGCCGCGCCGTCCCCGAAGAGGCTGCCGGCGACGATGTTCGCCACGGAGCCGTCCTTGCCCTGGTACGTCAGTGTGCACAGTTCCACGGCGAGCAGGACGGCCACGTGGCCGGGGTGGGCCAGTAGGTAGTCATGGAGCCGGGCCAGACCTGCGGCGCCTCCGGCGCAGCCGCTGCCGAACAGCGGGATACGTCTGACGTCCGGCCGCAGCCCCACCCGGTGGGCGAGTCGAGCCTCCAGCGACGGCACGGCCAGCCCGGTGACGGTAGTGCTGATCACCGCGTCGACTTCCTCCGGCTGGACGCCTGCGGTGCGCAGCGCGCCGATCAGCGCCTCTTCCCCCAGGCCCATGGCGGTGTCGAGCCAGACATGATTCCGCTCGGTGAAGTCCTCCCGGCCGGTGAGAGCGACGAGCTTCTCCAACGGCAGGGACAGCGAGCGGGTCTCCACACCCGAGCTGGTCTGGATCTTGCGGAGTACGAGAGCGCCCATCTCGGATTCCAGCAGCGTCGTGCCGGCCATGGCGGCCAGGATCTCTTCCTGCCGGTATCGGTACGGCGGGAAGGCCGTCTGGATCGCCACCACCTGCGGTGCGGCGGCAGCCGACTGCCGGGTGCGGTCGTGTGTGGTCTGACGCATCGACATCAGCTTCCGCCCTTCTTCACAGGTGCAGTGGTCAACAACGGAACTTGGTACGGGCCGGAGCCCACCAGTTGGCCGGGCCAAGTGCCGCCATGACGGCGGGCGGATGTCATCAGCCGGCCGGCGTCTTCATCATCGCGGTGGTGCCACCCCGCGCACCCCGGACGCGGGCCTCGCGCTCACGGCCGGTGCGTTGCGAAACGGCCAGGAGCACATCGGGCGAGAGCACGCCGAGCCGCTCTGCCTGCCGTCCGGCGCGCGTCCCCTCCGCGTCCATCCGTGGGCCTCCGTCTTGTATCCGGTCCGGACGCTGCGTCTGGCCGCCCCCTAGGAAGCTGTGAACAGCAGAACGGCGTTCTGGCCGCCGAAGCCGAAAGAGCAGCTGATCCCTGCGCCGCCGTGCGTGGGGCGGGGAGGCCCGGTGACGATGTCCAGCTTGTGGTCCCCGTCCTGGCCCTCGAAGTTCGCCACCGGCGGGATGGCCGCATGGCGCAGCGCGAGAACCGTGTATGCCGCCTGGATCGCCCCGGCCGCCCCCAGCGCGTGCCCGATCACGCCCTTGGACGCGGTGACCGGCGGTCCGTCGTCACCGAAGACGCGGACGAGCGCTCGTGCCTCGGCCGCGTCGTTCAGTGGGGTAGAGGTTCCGTGGGCGTTGACATGGCCGACGTCTCCCGGCTCGCATCCGGCGTCGGTGAGAGCCGTGCGGATGGCGCGGACCGCACCGTCGCCCTGTGGGTGCGGGGCGATGGGATGGTGCGCGTCGGCGCCGGCACCGTAACCCCGCAGGAGCGCCAGGACGGGAGCCCGGCGGCCCCGAGCCGCACAGGCGCGTTCGAGGACGAGGACGGCGGCGCCCTCGCCCAGGACGAAGCCGTCACGCTGCGCGTCGAACGGCCTGCTGGCCAGGGCCGGTTCCGCCCCACGCCGGGACAGCGCCCGCATCCGCGTAAAGCACGTGGCCGTCATGCGTGAGCGAGCCGACTCGCTGCCGCCCGCCAGCACGATGTCGCAGGTCCCGGACCGCAGCAGGTCCCGGGCCACTCCGATCGCGGTGGCACCCGACGCGCAGGCGCTGGCGGTGGTGAAGTTGGGGCCGCGCACGCCCAGGTCGATGGCAACCTCGCCCGCGGCCATGCTCGGCACGCTGCGCGGGAGCGCAAGCGGCGAGACCCGCTCCGGCCGCCCAGCGCCGAGGTGGCCGAACTCGGTGACATATGTGCTCAAACTGTTCGATCCCACGCCCAGTACGACACCGACTCGTTCCGCTTCCCAGGTACGACGGTCGAGGCCCGCGTCCGCGACAGCCCGCCGGGCGGCGACGAGGGCGAACTGGATGAAGCGGTCCGCGCGCCGCGCCGACGCCCGGCCGAGTTCCGTCTCGGCGTCGAAGTCCGTCACCCGGCAGGAGAAATCGACCGGCAGTCCCGCCAGGCCGGGATCCGTCGCGGCCAGCGAACGCCCCCGGCACAGGGCCGCCCAGTTCGCCTCCACGGTATGCCCGGCCGGAGTCACCAGCCCCAGTCCGGTGACCGCGATCTCAGCGCGCATGCTCGAACGCCCGAGCCGCCTCGCTCAGGGTCGAAGACGGGCGCAGGTCCAGGGCGTTCTCGGGCAGGACGAGCCCGTACTCCTCTTCCGCCGCCACCACCAACTCCATCAGCGACAGCGAGTCCAGGCCCAGACTCTCGAACGTCGTCCTGCCGGAGAGCTCACCGGCAGCCGCGCTTACGTTGAAGTGGCCGGTCAGCAGGGCCACCAACTCCTCGGGTAGAGCCGACTCCGCCGCGCTTTCCGTCGCCTGCCTCATGCCTGGTCTCCTGTTTCCTCGCTGCGAGCGGCCGTGCGGCGCTGCCCGCGTCCATCCGTCCGCAAACGTCACACGCGCGGGAAGCCTGCGGCTTGAGCCACTCCGCTGCCGCACCAAGCAGTGTGAACACCAAGCTGTGTGAACGTCGACGAGGGCTGTAGGGAACGGTTGGTCACTCGTTGGAGGTTGGTGATCGACCGCAAGGGCGCGCGAGAGGTGGCGCTGACGCCTCAAGATCATCACATTGCCGGGCATGAAGGCGGCAGGGCGGCAGTTGCGCATGCCTTGCCGGGGAGCTGGACGCGGTCGGCATCAGGGCCACCATTGCCTGGGCCGGGTCCATTGCCGACGAGGCCATCGAGAGAGCGGGCCTACAGCGCCGGTTGCCCCTGCGCGCGATCTATTCCATAGCGCTGGCTCACGGGACAGGGGGCGGCTGGCGGCTACCCCGTATCAGCACACCGGTCGTCCAACGGCACTCGACGGCCTCGCAGTCGTGTGGGAGCGGTCCTTGATCCGGGCACGCCTGCCCGGCAGGGCTGCCCCGGCATCCCGCGTCACGTCGCGGGATGCAGCACCCGGTCCTCCAGGCGCATACGCACCGTCAGCAGGGCCGCGTTGGCCGCGGTGAACACCAGCGCGGTCACCCAGGCGCTGTAGACCAGGGGCAGCGCGAGCCCCTCCACGATCACGATGAGGTAGTTCGGGTGACGCGTCCAGCGATAGGGGCCGTCCGTCACCAGAGGCAGGCCCGGTACGACGATCACGCGCGTGTTCCACCGCGGGCCGAGCGTGTGCACGCACCAGCCCCGCACGACGTTCGCCAGGACGACCGCGATCAGCGCGGGCCAGCCCAGGGCGGGCGTGAACGCGCGGGGGACCAGGGCGACTTCGGCCAGCATGCCGACGACGAGGCCCACATGGAGTGCGACCATCACCGGATAGTGGCCCTGCCCGTACTCGACGCCTCCGCGGGCGGCGGCCCAGCGCGCATTGCGGCGCGCCACCACGAGTTCGAGCAGCCGCTCGGCGACGAGGGCCGCGAGCAGGAGAAGCAGCCCTGTTGGCAGGTGGACGGAGCCTGGATCGATCATCACGGCAGGGGGTCCTCTCTGAGGTGCTCAGTCCGGCGGCGCCGGCCGCTGCGGGGTACGTACGAGGAGACAGGCGGCGACCGCGATGACTGCCGCCACCGAAGCGAGAGCCACCGACATGCCCTTCATGAGCGCCTCCTTGACGCTCGTGGCGAGAAGCGCGCCCTGCGGGCCGATGCGGCCGGCGACCTCGAGGCCACCCACCGGGGAATGGCGGACGACCTCCGCGGCAGGCTCCGGGAGGCGCGAGAGGTCGGGCAACGAGGAGCGGTAGTGGCCGGCGAACAGCGAACCCGTCAGCGCGATGCCGATCGCCGCCCCCGCCTCGCGGGTGACGTCGTTCATCGCGGAGGCGACCCCCTGCTGGTCGCGGGGCAGTGAACCGGTGATCGCCGAGGTGCCGACGACTCCGGTGAGCCCGATCCCCGGTCCGGCGAGGACGAGGCTGCCCAGGAAGGGCAGATAGCCGGAGTCGATGTCGATGAACGACAGGGTGAGCAGCCCCGCGCCGAGCAGCCCCAGTCCGCCGATCAAGACCGTGCGCATACCGGCCCGGACCGCCAGACGAGGCGCCACCTCCGACACGACGGCGACCACCACCGCCACGGGCACCAGGGCCAGTGCGGACTTCAACGGGCTGTAGGCGAGGACCAGTTGCAGATACTGCAATCCGACGAAGAAGAAGCCGAACACGGCCATGAACTGCACGGTGAGGGCCACCGCCCCGGCCCTGAACCCCTGGTTGCGGAAGAGCCGCGGATCCAGGAGCGGGTCTTCGGTGCGCATGCCGAGGACCACGTACGCGGCTCCGGCCACCACGGTGACGGCCATCGCCACCAGGACCACGGGGCGGCCCCAGCCCGCGTCGTTACCCTCGATCAGCGCGTACACGAGCCCGGCGGGTGCGAGCGCCGTGCACACCGCACCCCCGACGTCGAACCGGCGCCGGTGCTCGCTCTTGGTCTCCGGTGCGAGGAACGCCGCGGCAAGGCCGACGCCCAGGGCGGCCACGCCGCCCGAGACGAAGACCGACCGCCAGGTGAACCAGCGCAGCAGCACGCCGGTGGCGAGCATCCCCAGGACCATGCCGACCGCCGCGCAAGCAGCCCAGGCGGCGACGCCCTTCTGTCGCTGCGCATCGGGCAGGACAGCGGTGATCGTGGACAACGTGCCTGGCATGATCATGGCTGCTCCCACCCCCATCACCGCACGCCAGGTGATCAGCGCAGTCGTCCCCGACGACTCGGCGGCTGCAAACGCCGAGGCGCCGAGCACGACCGTGCCCGCGATGAGCATCGTGCGTCGGCCGATCCGGTCACCGAGCGCGCCCAGTGGAAGGACCAGTCCGGCCAGGGCCAGTACGTATCCGTCGACGATCCAGGTGAGCGAGGCGGTGGACGCGTTGAGGTCGGCAGCCAGGTCGGGCAGCGCGAGATAGGGACTGGACATGGACGCGGTGACCAAGGTCAGCGCCAGACACATCGAGAACAGCGCGCTACCTGGCTTCACCGCGCCCTCGTCGGGGGCACCGCGCCCCGAGGTCTTCGAGTCGAGGGCGTCGTTCATCGGACGCACGTCCCTCGGCGCGGCATGCGCGCCGACGGCCGGACAGGGCGGGAGGAATCTGAGGCGATCACCCGACAAGAGGTACCGGTCCGGCCGGTCCTGCACGGGCACCGTCCTACTAAAGCCGCACGTGGAATGCGGTTGGTTGACTATAAGTAACCGATCGAGTGAAAGATCGTTTCCATTGCTGCCCGCTTCGGCGGCCCGCTCTACCGGGGACTGTTCGCCGACACCCTCGCCCTGTTCCCCGACGCGCCGCTGCTGCGCGCGCTGAAGGTGACGTCCTGACCGGCCTCGGACCCGACGGCGAGCAGGCGCGCGAACGCCTCGGCGTGCACCTTGCGGCCGAGGGCCGGTGACTGGGCGAGCACCCCCGTAGGGCGATCATGGGACCGCTAAACGGGCTGAACCATTGGCCCGCACTTGGTTCACTGCCAGGCCCATCAGGTGTGCCATTGGCGCAGTCGGAGCGGTTCCAGTTGAGCCATGGGCTGGTGGGATGGTGTGATGTGGGTGTCGATGGCGCTGCGGATCTCCGTGGCGCCTTTTCCATGCGGGCAGGTTGTGTCGTACGCGGAAGGGGCGGGGAAGCCGTGCTGAAGAGGGTGTTCGTGGCGCCGGATCCGGGGCGGACGCGGTTGCGTTTCGCGTCGCGGGCCGTGCTCGGCATCGCGTTGGCGGTGGCCGTGTGCGGTGCTGTCGGGCATTCGCTCGTGGCTGCCGTCACCGGTGGGCTCGCCGCGTTGCTCGCCCTGTTCACGGTGGGTGACGTGACGGTGCGGGGGCAGGCAGTGACCACCGCTCTGCTGCCCGTGGTGGGGTTTCCCGTACTGGCACTCGCGGCTTTGCTGCACGACGTGCCCGTGGCCCGGGACGTGGCTTTCCTCGCGGTGATGGGGGCGGGCGTGTACGCCCGGCGGTGGGGGCCGCGCGGGCACTCGCTCGGGGTGTTCGCATTCATGATGTTCTTCGCGACGCAGTTCCTGCACGCCACACCCCACCAGCTGCCCGAGCTGTTCGCCGCCGTCCTCCTTTCGCTGTGTGCCTCGTCGGCCGTGCGGTTCGGGGCGTGGTGCTATGAGCGGCGGGTGGCGGGCATCACCGTCGTCGCGCCGCCGGCCGGGCGGGGCCTGGCCCGTACGACCACGCGGCAGGCCGTGCAGGCCATGGCGGGCGGCGCCTTCGCGCTGGCCGTCGGGCAGGTGCTGTCCGGCGAGCGGTGGTACTGGGCCGTGGGTGCCACGTGGTGGGTGTTCGTGAACACCGCGTCCAGTGGGGAGACCCTGGTGCGCAGCTTCCGGCGCGTGCTCGGCACCGTCATCGGCATCGGCGTCGGATTCGTCGTCGCGGTGCCGTTGCACGGCGCGCCCGTCCCCTCCGCGATCGTCGTCGCCGTCAGCGTCTTCGGCATCTTCTACACCGCCGCCGTGTCCTATACGTGGATGATGCTCGCCGTCACCGTGATGGCCGGGGTCCTCTACGGCCTGCTCGGCGTCCTGAACCCGGGCCTGCTCGCGCTGCGCGTCGCCGAGACCGGCGCCGGGGCGCTCGGAGCGGTCCTCGCCGTCCTCCTCGTCCTGCCCGTCACCACGCACGCCACCACGAACGCCTGGATCGAGCGCGCCCTGCGCTGCGTGCACGCCTGCACGGCCGAGGCCGCCGCGCGGCTCGCCGGCTCCGCCACCGCCGACCCGGCGCCCCGGGTGGCCGAGCTGGAGCAGCTCCTGGGCAAGGTGCGGTTCTCGCTCGCGCCGCTTGTGCACCCGGGCAGCCCGCTGCGCGCCCGCAAGGAGCGCGCCCGGCAGGTGCTCGCGCTGCTCGATGCCTGCGCCCGCGAGGTGCGCGGGCTCGCCTCGGTCGCCGCGGACCCCGAGGCCTCGCACGACGACCGGCTCGCCGCCGCCTGCTGGCGCGTGGAAGCCGCTGTGGAAGCGCTCACCGCACCGGGGGAGGGGCGTGGCCCGGCCACCGACGCCCTCGCCGCGCCGCAGGCCGCCGGGGCCGAGCCGGTCCTGGCCCATCTGCACGGCCTGGAGAAGGCGCTCGCCGAACTGGCGGGGCCTCTGAGCGTCTCCACCCGGACCCCGCTCCGTACCCCACTGGGAGCCTGATCCCGGCCTCCGGGGGCCGTCTGGTCTAGACCGACTGCTAGCGTCGGCCGCATGAGCGGCGTCACATCTGTGGCGCCCGGGTCGAGAGGGGACAAACAGTGGTCGTCGGCAGGCAGGCGGGGCAGGCGGGACGGGCGTACATCGGATCCTTCACCGCGGCCGGGGGGCGCGGTGTCCTCGCCGCGGACGTCGATCCCGACACCGGCGCGCTGACTCTCGTCGGCGCCACGGACGCGGTCGCCGATCCTTCCTACCTCGCGCTCTCCCCCGACGGGGAGACGCTCTACGCGGTCAGTGAGACCTCCGACGGCGCCGTCGCCGCGTTCCGCACCGCGCGAGGCGTGCCCGAGCCCGCGGGGCGTCCCGTGCCGGTCGGCTCGGCCCCCACCCACCTGGCGCTGTACGGCGGCCACGTCCTCACCGCCAACTACCGCTCGGGCAGCGTCACCGCCGTGCCGCTGCGCGCCGACGGTGCCCTCGCCCCCGCTCCGGCGAGCGAGCTGCCGCACACCGGCTCGGGCCCGCATCCGCAGCGCCAGCAGGGGCCGCACGCCCACCAGGTCGTCGCCGACCCGAGCGGCCGCTGGGCGGTCAGCGTCGACCTCGGCACCGACTCCGTGCGTGTCTGCGCGTTCGGGGAGAGCGGGCTGACCCTGCACCGCGAGGTGGCGCTGCGTCCGGGGTCAGGCCCGCGGCACCTCGTGTTCCACCCGCGTGGCGACCGCGCGTACATCCTGAACGAGCTCAGCCCCACCCTCACCGTCTGCGCCTGGGACGCCGCCGACGGTGTTCTCAAGCCCCTCAGCGAGCTGCCGATCCTCGTGGCGGCCCCGGACGGCGACACGTACCCCTCGGAGGTCGTCGTCGCGCCCGACGGACGCTTTCTGTGGACCGCCACGCGCGGCCCCGACGTCATCTCGGTCATCGCCCTTGACGAGTCGGGCGACGAGGCGCGGCTCACCGCCACCGTGCCGTGCGGCGGTCACTGGCCGCGCGACCTGGCCATCGACCCGGCGGGACGCCACCTGTACGCGGCCAACGAGCGCTCCGGGGACGTCACCTGGTTCACGATCGACCAGGAGACGGGCCTGCCGGGCCGGAAGGGCTCCGTCGCGGCGCCCGCGGCCTCCTGCGTGATCTTCGGCTGAGGCCCGGCCGCTGAGGGCCCCGGCCCCTGTGGCCTTCGGCTGCGCACGACGACGGGCCCGCCCCCACATCGGGGCGGGCCCGTCGCCGTACGTGCCGAAGGTTCAGTGCACCGGCGCGCCCGAAGGCTGCTGCGGCGTGATGCCGAGCGTCGTCGTGTACTTGGCGAGCGCCAGCTTGCCGATCGCCGGGTAGGGGCCGAGCGGCTCGGCGACGGAGCAGCCCGCGTCCTTCGCGGCCGCGTCGAGCAGGCCGGTGTCGAGCTCGGGGCCGATCAGGTACGGCGCGAGCGCCAGCTGCGCCGAGCCCGAGCCGCGCAGCTGCTCGGCGGTGGCCGCGATGGCGCCCTCCTCGTCGAGCGCGGCGGCCATCACCGGCACCGCGAGGCGCGCGGCGAGCAGCATGCCGGTGATCCCGGCGGCCTGCACGGCCTCCTCGCCGCCGACCGTGGCGAGCACGATGCCGTCCGCGGCCGTCGCCACGGTGAACAGGCGGGCGCGGTCGGCGCGGGCGAGGCCGGCCTCCGACAGGCGCACGTGCAGCGCCTCGGCGAGCAGCGGGTGGGGGCCGAGCACGTCGGCCAGCTCAGCGGCGGTACGGCTGTCCATGACGGCCTGCCGGATGCGGCGCATCAGCGCGGCGTCGGGGCCCGCGAGCAGCGGCACGACGACGGCGACGGGGCCGTCGGGCTCGGCCACCTCGGCGCCCGCGGCACGGGCCCGCTCGACGCGGGCGGTGCGCTCGGCGGCCGCGTGCGCGAGCACGGACTGCAGCGAGGGGAACTCGGGGAAGGACGTGACGGTGGCGTCTTCCTCACCGTCGATGTAACCGATGCGGGCGTCGAGACCGGGCAGCTCGGAGCGGGCGATGCTCACGACTTCCTCGGCGAGGCTGCGCGTGGTGGTGCTGGGGGCGCCCGGCACGGCGAGAACAAGTGCGGGCGCGCCTTCAGGAGCCGCGACGGGCTCCGGACGGCGGTGCCGGCCCGGCTGACGGGGGCGCGGCATTCGTACAGGCAGGCCGGATGCGGGCCCAGTGGGGGAGCTCATGCGCCCGCATGCTACTGGCTTGCGGGCCTTCCCTGTTCGGGGAGGGTGCGGGTGGGCGGTATAAGTCCGTTTTTGTCTGATGAATTACGTAGAGGTCAACTGTCGCCTTGTCCGTGGACGGAGAGCATGCGCACGTCGTGCGGCAACCGCAGCCGGTCGGCGGCGATATCGACCGCTATGCGCAGCGCGCCGTCCAGCGGGTCGCCGGCCGCGGGGACCCGCCGCGCGTGCGGCAGTTGATCCGCGAGTTCCTCGTACAGGGGTGCGAGGAGAGGGGGGCCCAGCTTGAGCAGGCCGCCGGTGAGCGCGACTTCGCCCGGCTCGGCGCGGGGGCAGACGGCTGCCGCGGCCTCGGTGATGTGCCGGGCCGCGGCCCGCAGGATGCCGTCCGCCACGGGGTCCTCCGCGGCGCAGTCGGCCACGTCGGGCGCGAAGGAGGCGAGGACGGCGGTCCGGTCCGGGCGCGGGTAGAGCTGAGCGGGCAGCTCCGTCAAGGCGCCGAACTTCTCCGTCGCGCGGGCGAGGAGCGCCTTCGAACCGCCGCGCCTGCCGTCGTGCGCCCGCATCGCCGCTTCGAGCCCGGCGCGGCCGATCCAGGCGCCCCCGCCGCAGTCGCCGAGCAGGTGCCCCCAGCCGTCGGCGCGGTGCCAGGCGGTCAGGTCCGTGCCGATCGCGATCATGCCGGTGCCCGCGGCGACGACCGCGCCGGGGCGGTCGCCGAGCGCGCCCATGTACGCGGTGACGGCGTCCGCGGCGAGCGCTGTGCGGCGTACGCCCAGGGCCCGTTCGAGCGCGGACGGCAGCTCGGCACGGAGGTCGTCGCCGAGGGTCGCGAGGCCCGTGGCGCCGATGGCGGCCGCCGTGATCCGGCCGCCGCCCGCCTGCTCGAGGAGAGCCCGCGCCATGGGCAGCAGTTGCTCCAGGAAGTGTCCGGCGTCGATGCCGCGCGGGCCGGTGCGCACCGGCCCGGCGGAGCGCACCGGGGCGGCGGGGAGTACCGAGTCGGGCGGGCGCACCGGGTCGGGCCGGTGCGCGTCCCGCGTCACGTGCAGGGCGGCGCGCAGCCCGGAACCGCCCGAATCGACGCCGAGGACGAACTCGCCGGGGGTCACGGCAGCCGCCAGTCCACCGGCTGCGCTCCTTGGCGGACCAGCAGGTCGTTGGCCCGGCTGAACGGGCGCGACCCGAAGAAGCCGCGGTCGGCCGACATCGGCGACGGGTGCGAGGACTCCACCGACGGCAACGGCCCGAGCAGCGGCCGCAGATTGCGCGCGTCGCGCCCCCACAGGATGGACACCAGGGGCTTGCCGCGTGCGGCGAGCGCCCGGATGGCCTGTTCGGTGACTTCTTCCCAGCCCTTGCCGCGGTGTGCGGCGGGCTTGCGCGGGGCGGTGGTGAGCGCCCTGTTGAGCAACAGGACGCCCTGGCCGGTCCACGGCGTGAGGTCGCCGTTCGACGGCGCGGGCACTCCCAGGTCGTCGCTCATCTCGCGGTAGATGTTGATGAGGCTGCCGGGCAGCGGCCGCACTTCGGGCGCGACCGAGAACGACAGTCCCACCGCGTGACCGGGTGTGGGGTAGGGGTCCTGGCCGACGATCAGGACGCGGACGTCGTCGAAGGGCTGCTGGAACGCGCGCAGGACGTGCTGCCCCGACGGGAGGTACGTGCGTCCCGCGGAGATCTCCGCACGCAGGAAGTCCCCCATCGAGGCGATGCGTTCGGCCACCGGCTCCAGGGCCTTGGCCCAGCCTGGTTCGACGATTTCATGCAAGGGTCGTGGTGCCACGGCGTCACCCTACTGCCGTAGTGGTGGGGTCGATCAACCGATGGCCGCGGCCCGCACGCAGAGCACGTCCGGCAGGTGCGAGGCGAGCAGTTGCCAGCTGTCGCCGTCGTCCGCCGACGCGTACACCTCGCCGTTGCGATTGCCGAAGTAGAGGCCTGCCGGGTCGCAGCCGTCGCTCCCCATCGCGTCCCGCAGGACCGTGCCGTAGTGATCCTCCTCGGGCAGGCCCGCGCTCAGGGGCTCCCAGCTCTTGCCTGCGTCGGACGTGCGGTATACGCGGCATCGGTGGTCGGCGGGGACGCGGTCGCTGTCGGCGGTGATCGGGAAGACGTACGCCGTGCCGCCCCGGTGCGGATGCGCGACGATCGTGAAGCCGAAGGTGGAGGGGAGGCCCTCGCCGATGTCCGTCCAGTGCGTGCCCGCGTCGTCGCTGCGGTACACGCCCCAATGGTTCTGCAGATACAGGCGGTCCGGGTCGGCCGAGTCCCGCGCGACCTTGTGCACGCACTGCCCGAACTCGGGGTTCGGGTCGGGCAGGAACACGGCGGAGACGCCCTTGTTGGCCGGTTCCCAGCTCTCGCCGCCGTCCCGTGTGCGGAACACCCCTGCCGTCGACACCGCGACCGTCACCGTGCGCGGGTCACGGGCGTCGGTCAGCACCGTGTGCAGGCCCTCTCCGCCGCCGCCCGGCACCCACTTGGAGCGGGTCGGATGCTCCCAGAGGGGACGGACGAGGGAGAAGGACTCGCCGCGGTCCTCCGAGCGGTAGAGCGCGGCGGGCTCCGTGCCCGCGTACACCACGTCCGGCTCGGCGGCCGACGGGTGCAGCTGCCACACGCGCTCCAGTGAGGCCCCGGTGTCCTTGGGGAACTTCACGGCCGGTTTTGAAGGCTCCGTCCAGGTGCGTCCGAGGTCGTCGGAGTGGAACACGGAGGGGCCCCAGTGCGCACTGTCACCGCCGACGAGGAGGCGGGGGGTGGGGTCACGGGTGTCGATGGCGACGGAGTACACCGCTTGCGCGTTGAAGTACGGGCTGTCGTCGAACTTCCAGGCACCGCTTCGTCTGCGGCCGATGAAGAGGCCTTTGCGGGTGCCTACGGTCAGGACGATGTCGGCCATGCCGACCACCTCCGGGACGTCGTTGTCTCAGGTACCGGCCAGTCTGCACCCAGCCACTGACAGTCACCCCCGGGAGCGGTGTCCGCCCAGGTCAGCGCGGGTGTCTCAGGCCTGGCACGGCAGGTTTCAGGCCCTGCACAGCAGGTCTCAGGTCGCGGCACAGCAGGTCTCAGGTCTGGCGCGACAGGTGCCCTCAGCCCGCCGTCCCACCCCGCGACAGCTCCGCAGCGACCTCCGCGACCGCCCCCGGACCCACCCGGCAGCACCCGCCGATCAGCCGCGCCCCCGCCGCCCGCCACGCGGTGGCCTGTCCGGCCCCGAACCGGGCGGGCCCGCGCCAGGAGCGGGCCGCGGCGTCCCACGCCTCCCCGCTGTTGGGATAGACGATCACAGGCTTCCCGGTGACCCGCGCCGCGAGCGCCACCGCGGCGTCGGCGTCCCTCGGGTCGCAGCAGTTCACGCCGACCGCCAGGATCTCGTCCGCGTCGGCGGCGAGCGCGAAGGCCTCCTGGAGCGGCTGTCCCGCGCGCGTGCGCTCGCCCGCCACGCTGTACGAGAGCCAGGCGGGGACCCCGAGTCCGCGGACCGCCCGCAGGAGCGCCCGCGCCTCGTCGGTGTCGGGGACCGTCTCCAGGGCCAGGACGTCGGGCCCCGCCTCGGCAAGGGTTTCGAGCCGCGGCCGGTGAAAGCGCTCGAGGGCGTCCACGGACATGCCGTACCGCCCCCGGTACTCGGAGCCGTCGGCGAGCATCGCCCCATAAGGCCCTGCCGACGCGGCCACCCACACCTCGCGCCCGAGCCCCGCGCCCGCGCGGCGCGCCAACTCCACGCTCAGGGACAGCAGTTCGCGCGTGCGGGCCGCGTCGATGCCGTGCCGCGCGAACCCCTCGTACGTCGCCTGATAGCTCGCGGTGACGGCGACCTCGGCGCCCGCCTCGTAGTACGCGCGGTGAGCGGCCTCGATCGCCGCGGGATCGTCGGCGAGCAGCCGTGCGGACCACAGGGCGTCGCCCAGGTCGTGACCGGCGGCCTCCAGCTGGTTGGAGAGGCCGCCGTCGAGCACGACCGGGCGCAGGGCAAGGGCATCGGCGAGTCTCACACCGCCGACGCTAGCCGAGGCGCGGCGAGAGGGAAGTGGCAGGCCACCTGGTGTCCCGCGCCATTCACCGTGCTGACCTGGGGTTCGGTCGTGGCGCACACGTCCTGGGCGAGAGGGCAGCGGGTCCGGAAGCGGCAGCCCGACGGGGGCTTCGCCGCGGACGGGGTCTCGCCCTCCAGGGGCGTGCGGGCGGCGCCGGAGGCGGCCTCGGGGTCGGGCAGGTTGACCGTGTCCAGGAGGCCGCGCGTGTAGGGGTGCAGGGGATGTGCGTACACGCGCTCCGCGGGGCCCGACTCCACGAGCTTGCCCAGGTACATCACGCCGACGGTGTCCGCCAGATGGCGTACGACGGCCAGGTCGTGCGAGATGAACAGATACGTCAGGCCGCGCTCCCGCTGCAGTTCGCGCATCAGGTTGAGGATCTGCGCCTGCACGGACACGTCGAGCGCGGACACCGGCTCGTCGGCCACCACCAAGTCGGGGGAGAGCATCAACGCCCGTGCCAGGCCTAGGCGTTGACGCTGACCGCCGGAGAACTCGTGCGGATAGCGGTGCACGGCGCCGCGCGGCAGGCCGACGGCGTCGAGGAGCCCTGCGACCAGCCTCTCCCGCTCGGCGCGGTCGCCGACGCCCTGGATGACGAGGGGTTCGCGCAGGATCTCACCGACCCGCATGCGTGGATCCATCGCGGCGGTGGAGTCCTGGAACATCAGCTGGACCCGGCGCCGGTGCGCGCGCCGCTCGGCCCGCGACATCCGTGCCGGGTCGGCGCCGTCGAACCGCACCGCGCCGCCGGTCGGCTCGTCCAGGCCCGCGACGATCCGCCCGAGCGTCGTCTTCCCGCAGCCGGACTCGCCGACCATGCCGAACGTCTCGCCCTTGCGGATCGTCAGTGACACCCCGCCGACCGCGCTGACCGTGCCCCGGCTGCGCGAGAAAGCGCCGCTCTTCAGGGGGAACTCCTTGACCAGCGAGTCGAGTTCCAGCAGGACGTCACCGGGGGCATCGGCGGTGGGGACGGTCGCGGGCGCCACGACCTCGTCCTCGGAAGCCGCCGCCTCCGGCACCGGATGGAAGCACGCGAACCGGTGCTCCGCCCCTTGCGTCTCGTCGTCCACGAGCTGTGGTTCCTCGGTGCGGCACGTGTCCGTGGCGAAGGTGCAGCGTGGCGCGAAGCGGCAGCCCGTGGGGCGCACCGCGAGGTTCGGCGGCAGGCCCGGGATGGTGTGCAGTTCGGTGCCGCTGTCGGCCGCACGCTCGGGCAGCGCGGCGAACAGGGCCTCGGTGTAGCGGTGGCGCGGGCGCGCGAACAGGCCGCGCACGTCGGACTGTTCGGCGACCCTGCCCGCGTACATCACCGCGACGCGGTCCACGCGGTTGGCGATGACGCCCAGGTCGTGGGTGACCAGGATCATCGCCATGCCCAGGCGGGTGCGGAGATCGTCGACGAGCTCCAGGATCTGGTGCTGCGTGGTCACGTCGAGGGCTGTCGTCGGCTCGTCCGCGATCAGCAGCTTCGGCTCGCAGACCAGGGCCATGGCGATCGCCACGCGCTGGCGCATGCCGCCGGACAGCTGGTGCGGGTAGGCCTTCATGCGCTCGGCGGGCTGGGGCATGCCGACCAGGCGCAGCATCTCCTGGGCGCGGGCCCAGGCCTCCTTCCGCGTGATGCCGTCGCGGTGCAGGAGCAGCGGTTCCGCCACCTGGGCGCCGATGGTCATCGTCGGGTTGAGGGAGGTCAGCGGGTCCTGGAAGACCATGCCGATGGTGTTGCCGCGGACGTCCTGGAGGACGGGTGCGGGGGCGGCCGCCAGGTCCTGCCCGTCGAACAGGACGCGCCCGCCGGTGACGTGGCCGCCCGGCGGCAGCAGGCCGAGGACGCTGAGCGCGGTCATCGTCTTGCCGCAGCCCGACTCGCCGACGATGCCGAGGGCTTCGCCTGCGGCCAGTTGGAGGCTGACGCCGTCGAGGGCGTGGACGGTGCGCTCGCGCGAGGCGATGTCGACGCGCAGGTCGTCGATGGAGAGGAGGGGCTCGGTCATCTGTCGTGTCTCCTGTTACTTCCGCAGCCGCACTTCGAACGCGTCCCGCAATCCGTCACCGATGAAGTTGAATGCGGCGACGACAAGCACGATCGCGATGCCCGGCGGGAAGATCAGCCACCAGTAGCCGTTCTGGGTGTAGGTGATGCCGGCCGACAGCATCGATCCCCAGTCGGCCGAGGGCGGCGGGATGCTCAGGCCGAGGAACGCGAGGTAGCTGACGTAGAGGATCGCGTCGGCGATCTGGAACGTGCAGTTGACGATGACGGTGCCGATCGCGTTCGGCACGATGTGCTTGAAGACGGCCCGCACACCGCCGCCGCCCATCATCCGCATGGCCTGCACGTACTCGCGGTTGCGCAGGGACAGCGACTCGCCGCGCACAAGACGGGCCGGGGACAGCCAGGCCACCGACGCGATGATCATGATGAGGACGCCCTTGCTCGGCGTGATGATCGCGGCCACCACGACGAGCAGGAACATCGCGGGGATGGCGAGCGCCGCATCCGTGATCCGCATCATCGCGGCGTCGACCCAGCCGCCGAAGTAACCGGCGATAGCGCCGTAGACGGTGCCGAAGAGCGTGGCGAGGAGGCCGGCCGCCAGACCGATCTCCAGCGAGGTCTGCCCCGCGACCATCAGGCGGCCGGTCATGTCGTAGCCGAGATCGGTGGTGCCGAGGAGGTGACCGGAGCTGCCGGGCGGCAGGTTCGCCTGCGACAGGTCGGTGTGGACCTGCTCGGTGTCGTACACCAGCGGGCCGAGATAGCTGAACGCGAGCAGCAGGAGCAGCACGACCACGCCGGTCAGGGCGAGCTTGTTGCCGGTGAAGACCTGGAGCGTGCGGCGGGCCAGCGAGGGCGTGGCCCGCGCGGCGTCCTCATGGCCCGGCGCGGTGTCAGGGACGACCGTGGTACTCATGCCACGCTCCGAATCCGGGGGTCGAGGACGGCGTACAAGACATCGGTGAGCAGCGAGCCGACGACGGTGGCGACCCCGACGACCAGCGTCACGCCGAGCAGTACGGGGAAGTCGGAACCCTGGGCCGCGTTCCAGAACAGCAGCCCCATGCCGGGGTAGTTGAACATCGACTCGACGACGAGGGCGCCGCTGAAGAGGGTCGGGAGATAGAGGCCGAGGAGCGTGGCGAGGGGGATCAGCGCGTTCCGCAGGACGTGCCTGACCATGATCCGGCGGTTCGACTGGCCCTTGGCCATCGCCGTGCGGACGTATTCCTCGGTGAGGTTGTCGAGCACCGCCGAGCGCATGTAGCGGCTGAACATCGCGATGATGCCGAAGGCCATCGTCACCACGGGCAGGACCAGCCCGGTGAAGTCGCCGAGCAGTTCCCCGATCGTCTCGCCCTGTGGCGCCTCCGCCGGGAAGACCGGTATGACCTGCGCGAACAGGATGATCATGATGAGGCCGAGGAAGAACACCGGCGTCGCGTACATCAGGAAGGCGAGGCCCGTGAGGGCGTAGTCCGACGCCTTGCCGCGCCGCACGGCCTGCACGAGACCCAGTGGCACCGCGATGACCACCGCGAGCACGGTGGAGAGGACCGTCAGGAGCAGCGTCTTCGGCAGGCGCTGCTTCAGCAGGTCGAAGACGGGCGAGTTGAGCTTGAAGGACTCGCCGAGGTCCCCGGTGAGCAGCCGCTTCAGATACATCAGGTACTGCATGGGCAGCGAACGGTCGTACCCCTGCTGGTGGTTGAAGTGCTCGATCTGCTGCGGGGTGCCCTTCGGGCCGAGGATGGCGCGCGCGGGGCCGCCGGGCAGCAGGTGCAGGAGCACGAAGACGATGATCGAGACGAGAAAGAGGACGACGATCGCCTGGAGGAAGCGCTTGGCCAGAAAGCCGGTGAAGCCGGTCACTTCTCGGCCCCCTTCTTCTTGACGTAGTACCAGTGCTGGGGAGCGAAGGTGACGGTCGGGTTCTGCGAGATGCCGCGCAGGTCGTTGCGGATCACCGAGACCTGGTACGCCGGGTTGGGCATCCACATGACGGGCAGCTGCTCCGCGAGGTACTCGCCGTACTCGTGCACGGACTTCATGTCGGGGGAGTACTGCACGCCCCGGATGATGCGGTCCGCCTTCTTGTCGCTGTAGTTGCCGAAGTTGGCTGAGGCGCCCGTCGAGAAGAGCAGCTCGCCGCTGGGGTTGAGCGGGTAGTACCAGCTGCCCGCCGTCCCGAAGAAGGACATGTCCCAGTCGCAGCCCGAGTCCTTGGCCTTGCACGGTACGGAGTTGCCGAGGACGGAGTTCAACGGCTGCTGGCGGACGGTGAGTTGCACACCGGCCTTGGAGAGCGACGACTTCAGCTCCTGCATCATGTTCGTCGTCTCGGTCGACCCCGACTGGGAGAGCAGGGTCAGTTCGAGCGGGGCGTCCTTCCCGATGCCCTTGCCGCACTGGTCGGCGCCCGTGCCGGGACGTACGCAGCGTGCCGTGCCGTCCTTCGTCCGCCAGCCGTGCCGCGCGAGGAGCGCCTTGGCCTTGCCGACGGAGAACGGGTACTGGTTCCGCGCCATCTTCTCGGACAGGTACTGGCTCTTGGGAGTCACCGGCACCGGACCTAGCGTCGGTGTGGCGCTGCCCTGCCAGATGACATCGCTCATCGCCTTCTGGTCGACGAGGTGCTGCATGGCCTGGCGGATGTAGAGCTGGTCCATCATCGGGCCGCCGTGCGCGGAGTTGAAGTTGTAGACGATGTAGGTCGCCGCCCAGCCCTCCCAGGGGTCGACGCGGTACCCCTTCTCCTCGAACTTCTCCTTCTGCGCCATCACTGACGGCGGGATGTAGCCGTAGTCGACACCGCCCGAACGCAGCACGTTGTACTCGGAGTCGGCCGTCGTGAAGGGTTTGAAGACCACCTTGTCGAGGTGCGGCCGTTCCGACTTCGGTCCGGTGAACTTCTCGTTCGGCACGATGGTGACCTGACCGCTGTCACGCCAACCGGCCAGCTTCCACGGGCCGTTGACCGTTTTCCAGAGCGGGTCCGAACCGTACGAGCCGAGGCTCTTGGCGTGCCGGGTCAGCCGGGCGAAGACCGCCTTGGCGCCCGCGGGGGTGCGGTCCCAGTCGCCGGTCTTCCCGCCGTCGGTCTTGGCGTCCCAGGCGTGCTGGGGCATCGCCCGCAGCAGGGTCAGTTGATTGGCGGTGAACCAGTCGGGGTTGTACGCGCGGGTGAGGTGCAGCCGCACGGTGTGGTCGTCGAGCGTCTCGAACCGCTTGACGTTGTCGGGCATCGTGCCGACCGAGTAGCTGCCCCAGTCCGCCTTGTTGGCCTTGACGAGGTTGAACCAGAACTCCAGGTCACGGGCGGTGACGGTCTTGCCGTCCGACCACTTCACGCCCTCGCGCAGCGGCACGGTCACGGTCTTGTTGCCGTCGCTGTACTTCGGCTTCAGGCCGAGCGTGCTGGGGCCGTGGGTGGTCAGCTCGCCCTTCGCCTTGTCCTGCACGGGGTCGTAGACCGGCATGAACATCAGCGAGTAGATCCCGTAGTTGTACGAGCCTCCGTAGCCGGGCGCGCCGATCGGGAAGATCCAGTTGGGCGTCGCGGCCGGTGGCAGCGCCATCGTGGCCGTGCCGCCCTCGACGGGGGTGCCGCCGGTAGGACCCATGTCGATGCGGCCGCCCTCGCGGGTGCAGCCGGTAAGGGCCGCCGCGAGAAGGAGCAGCGCGGCCGCCGCGGACCTGAATGAGCGCATGGCGATGGGCCTCCAAGGGGTACGGGGCCGGCCCGTACCGGAGAACGACGGGGCAGCGCCCGAACGCTAGGCCGGAGGTGAAAAACAAGTCAATAGCTTCATTCGGCAAGAAGAAGAAAAGCGGGAAGGTCTGGCCAACCTGGTTCGGTCGGACTTAGTGTTCGTGCTGACATCGAAGGAACTTGCCGAAGCAACCATCCGGCAGGGAAGTAACTGGGGGCGCCATGACCGGAACACCACTCGGCGAGCCGGGCTCGGCGCAGCACATCGTGCACCTGGTCTCCTCAGGCGTGGCCACGTCCCGCGCCGACCTCGTACGAGAGCTGGGCTTCGCCCCCTCGACGGTCTCCCTGCGGGTGCAGGAACTGGTCGACGCCGGGCTGCTCTCCGAGTCCGGCGAGGGCGCCTCGCGCGGCGGCCGCAGGCCCAGGCTGCTGCGGGTCGCCGCACGGGGCGGCGTCGCCGTCGCCGCCGACATCGGCAGCCACCACGCGCGCCTCGGCGTCGTCGACCTCGGCGGCACGGTCCTGGACGCCGTCGACCTGCCGCACGACATCACCGCGGGCCCCGAGTCCGCCGTCGACTGGCTCTGCGCGCAGGTCGGCGAACTCGTCGCACGTCAGGAGGGTGAGGGCCGGGCCGTGCGCGGGTTCGGCGTCGCCTTCCCCGGCCCCGTCCAGCCCGCCACCGGCCGCGTCCTCAGCCCCTCCCGCATGCCCGGCTGGCACCGCTACCCGCTGCGCGACGTCCTCGCCGGACGGCTCGGCATCCCCGTCACCGTCGACAACGACGCCACGATGATGGCCGTCGGCGAACACCGCGTCGCCCGCCCCGGACTCGACCACCTCGTCGTCGTCAAGGCCGGTCGCGGCATCGGCAGCGGCATCATCTCCGCCGGCCGTCCGCACGACGGCGCCAACGGCAGCGCGGGCGACATCAGCCACGTCCGCGTCGACGCGGCGGGCGACCGGCCGTGCAGTTGCGGCAACATCGGCTGCCTGGAGACCGTCGCCAGCGGCGCCGCCCTGATCAGGGAACTCGCCGCGCAGGGCGTCGACGTGGCCGACACCGCCGATCTGCTGCGGCTCGTCGCGGACGGCGACCCGCAGGCCACCACCCTCGTCCGCACGGCGGGACGGCACATCGGCACCGTCCTGTCCGTCGTCGTCAACTTCTTCAACCCGCAGGCCGTGGCCCTCGGCGGCGTCCTGGCCACCGCCGAACCCCTGGTCGCCGCCGTGCGCGGCGTCCTCTACGAACGCTGCCTGCCCCTCGCCACGGCCGACCTGGAGATCACCACCACGGTGACGGGCGTCGACGCGGGCCTCCTCGGCGCCGGTCTCACCGCACTCCGCCACCACCTGCCGACCTCTCCGACGGCCCCCGCACATCAGGAAGAGAGCGCACCCGCATGACCCCCTCCGTGAACCGTCGCCGCCTGCGTATCGGCATCGGCGGCATCGGCATCGAGTCGTCCACGTTCTGCCCGCACCGCTCCACCGTGGACGACTTCCGCCAGACCCGCGGGCAGGACCTCCTCGACCGCTACACGTGGACGCGCGCGGACTCCGACCTCGCCGACACCGTGGAATGGGTACCCCTGCTGCACGCGACCTCGCTGCCCGGCGGCCCCGTGGAAGCGGAGTCGTACCTGACCCTGAAGGACGAACTCGTCACCCGCATCAGGGCGGCGGGCCCCCTGGACGGCCTCGTGTACGACATCCACGGCGCGATGAGCGTCGTCGGACTCACCGACGCGGAGGCCGACCTGACCGAAGCGGTGCGCGCCGCCCTCGACTTCGTGGGCACCCCCGACGGCAGGAGCCGCCCCATGATCTCCACGGCGATGGACCTGCACGGCAACGTCTCGCGCCGCTTCGCCGAACCGGTCGACCTGCTCACCGCCCACCGCCTCGCCCCGCACGAGGACGCCTGGGAGACTCGCGAGCGCGCCGCCCGCAACCTCGTACGCTGCCTCCTCGACGGCACCCGCCCGCACCGCGCCTGGGTCCAGGTCCCCGTCCTCCTGCCCGGCGAGAAGACCAGCACCCGCCTGGAGCCCGCCAAGTCCCTCTACGCCTCGCTCGCCGAGACCGAGAAGCTGCCCGGCATCCTCGACGCCGCCCTGTGGGTCGGCTACGCCTGGGCCGACGAGCCGCGCTGCAAGGCCGCCATCGTCGTCACCGGGGACGACGCCGAACGCGCCGCGGCCGAGGCGGAGAAGCTCGCCCGCCGCTACTGGGACGCCCGCCGCGACTTCGTCTTCGTCGGACCCACGGGCTCCGCCGAGGAGTGCATCGACAAGGCGGTGGCCTCGGAGGCACGGCCCTTCCTGATCAGCGACTCGGGCGACAACCCGACGGCGGGCGGCGCGGGCGACCTCGCGTACATGCTGGGCAAGCTCCTCGAGAACGACGCCGTACGTGCCGGGCGGGTCACCGCCGTCCACCCCGGCATCACCGACCCGGCCGCCGTCGCCCGCTGCTTCGACGCGGGCGTGGGCACCGAGGTGACGCTGAGCGTCGGCGGCAAGGTCGACGCGCAGCACGGCGGGCCGTACGAACTGACGGGCACCGTCGTCGCGTTGCAGCGCGCCACCGACCAGAAGGACCGTGCGGAGGGCGGCGCGTACGACCGCGGCGTCGACATGGCCGCTGTCCGCCGCGGGGGCCTCACCGTGATCCTCGTCGAGCGCCGCAAGCCGTTCCACACCCTGGCCGACTTCATGGGCCCCGCCGAGGGCGGGCTCGGCATCGACCCCCGTACGTACGACCTCGTGGTCGTGAAGATCGGCTACCTGGAACCCGAGCTGCACGACATGGCGGCCGACTGGCTGCTCGCGCTCACGCCCGGCGGCGTCGACCAGGACCTGCCGCGCCTCGGCCACCACCGGGTGGAGCGGCCGCTGTACCCGTTCGACGAGGACGCGTACGCCGGTACGACCCCCGACCTGACACCGGCCCGGCTCTCTCCCCTCTCGCAGAGGAGCTCCCTGTGAAGCGTGCCGCCACCCTGTCCGCCCTGGTCTGTCTGCTGGCCGTCACCGCCGCCGCGCCCGCGTCACCGGACGCGGCCCGGCGGCCGGACCGGCACCAGGGGACCCTCCTCGACTCCGTCCCGAAGAAGGGCGTACTGAAGGTCTGCACGACCGGCGACTACGCGCCGTTCACGAAGCTGGACCCCACCGACGGCACGTACAGCGGCGTCGACATCGAGATGGCACGGGACCTCGCGAAGAGCCTCGACGCCCGACCGAAGTTCGTGGCCACGACCTGGGCGAACCTGACCAAGGACGTGGCCGCCGGGCGCTGCGCCATCGGGGTCGGCGGCGTCTCCATCACCCTGCCGCGCGCCCGGCAGGTCTACTTCAGCGAGCCGACGCGCGAGGACGGCAAGACCCCCATCGTGCGCTGCGCGGACAAGGGCAAGTTCGGCGCGGGCACCCTGAAGGACATCGACAAGCCCGGCACGACGGTCGTCGTCAACCCCGGTGGCACCAACGAACAGTTCACCCGCGCCCACATCAAGCAGGCGACCATCAAGCCGCACCCGGAGAACACCACGATCTTCCAGGAGATCGTCGATGGCCGGGCCGACGTGATGATGACGGACGCGAGCGAGACGCTCTACCAGTCGAAGATCCACCCCGAACTGTGCTCCCTCCACCCCGAAAAGCCCTTCACCTTCTCGGAGAAGGCGTACGCGACGCCGCGCGGCGACGACGAGTTCAAGGCGTACGTGGACCAGTTCGTGCACCTCGCCACGCATGACGGGACGTACGCGAAGTATGAGGCGGAGTGGATGAAGTGAGTGCGGAGGGCCGGCCGCTCAGTGTCTGGCAGGCGCCTCCGGGGCCTGGGTCCATGCGGCGGTGAGCAGGGATGCGGTGGCCGCTCGTGTGTAGAGGTGGGCCGCCAGCCAGGCCTCGGCGTACGCGTCGGGGTCCGCGGGGCGCAGGCGGCCGAGTGCGTCGTGGGTGCGGTCGGCTGCCGTGGCCGTGAGGCGGCGGGCGCACTCGGCACCCGTGGTGAGGCCCACTGACCGTAGGCGGCGCGGGAGTTCATCGCCGGTGTCCGCCGCGGCGACCGGACGGCCGCCCGCCGCCGCCCGGTCGACGGCACGGCGGAGCAGGCTGAGCTCCAGGGGGAGCGCCGGGGGGTCGGCGGGCGGTGCCGAAGGGCTTGTGGGCGAGGGGAGGGAGGAGTGCGGGGGGAACTGGGATCGGTTGAGGTTCCGCAGGCCCAGGTCGGCGCGGAGCGGTCGGCCGTCGGGGCCGGGCCACGCGGCGGCCAGGGCGAGGACGCCGCCGGGGCGCTCCGGGTCGATACGGGCGACGACGCGCAGCGGAAGGCCGACGCGCGACGCGATGAGCCGCAGATTCTCCGCGTAGGGCAGCTCGGGACGCTCGTCCGGGGCGAGCAGGCGCAGGGTGGGCCCGTCGGAGACGGCGAGTCCTCGCGCGGCGACCGTCCCTCGGAGGAAGACGAGATTGCCGCCCGCGGCTGTCCGCTCCTCGACCGGCGTCCCCAACCAGGCAAGCCCGGTGGCCAGTTGGGTGTGCGGGGGGCGTTGCCACAGAGGGGCGAGGGGGGTCTCTGTCCAGGCCGCGCCCTGTGCCCGCGCCGAACGTACCGTCCGTCCCGCACCGATCCGGCCGTCCGGCGAGACCGTGGGCCCGGTGAGAGTCACCCCGCCCCCGTCGCCGAGGTCGCGCAGCGAGAGCGCACAGCCGCCGGGGACGGGGGACGCCGCGGCCTGCCGGACACGGTCGGGGTCACCGGGCGCGACGTCGGACAGGGTGCGCAGTCGCCCGTCCGGGGCGAGGGCGTAGGTGACCGCGCCCGCGTGGCCCGACGCGGTGACCACCGGCTCGGTGAACAACCCGTGCAGGCGCAGCGGTCTCTCGGGCCGGTAGGCACGGCGCGCCGGGCCGACGAGGGCCGGTTCCGCGGCCTCGGTCGCCCGCAGCCCTCGCAGCCCTCGCAGTACGTGCAGCAGTTCGGCGAGTTCGCTCACGAGCTCGGCGAGCCGGAACCCCGGATCGCCGGAGGCGGCCTCGCCGAGTCGCTGTGCCGCACGGACCGCTGCCGCCGGAGCGCGGTGCAGACCGGTCAGCCGCGCGGAGTGCGCCGCGTGCAGCAGCCCCGCACGGTGCACGGCACCGGCCCCGCCGACCCCGGTCCCGGCGACCAGGACGTCCCGCGCGGCGGCCCAGAGGGCACGGGTGGCGGTGGACTGGGCTGGAGTGAGGGGAGTGAGGGGAGTGAACGGCGTGAGGGGGGTGCTGGGAGCGGTGGGGGTGGCCGCAGCCGGGGCGGAATCACGAGCGGGTGTCATGTCGGGCGGGGCGGGCGACCCCTCCGTCGGCGGCTCCTCGGCCAGCGGCGCCCGCAGCAGCACCGCCGCCCTGTGCAGGCATGCGGGTGCGAGCAGGCACGTGCACGTGGCGTCTTCCGCCGCGGCGACGATGCCCTGCGGGGCGGACAAGGTCACCAGCGTCTCGTCGTCGACGCGGACGACCGCGCGTACCACCGTCCCGGCACCGTCGGCCGTGGTGTCGACCGGCCAGGCAGCGGCCTTGGCCACCGCCCCGTCGACGCGTTTGCGCAGCCGTGCCGGGAGCGGGTCGAGAGCCGTGGCGGCGACCTCGGCGGCCACCGGAGGAAGCGCGGGCCGCGCGGGCGGCGTGGGTGGTGTGGGCAGTGTGGATGGTGCGGGTGGTGCGGGTGGTGCGGTCATTGGGTCCGTCGTCATCGGGTCGCCCCTCCCATGCGTTCGCCGACCCAGCGGGCCAGCTCCAGTGGGCTGAGTGCCGCGACCGGCATGCCCGCCGCCACCAACTGCCCGGCCACGCCCGCCGAGTAGCGCGGCCGCCCGGCGTCGTCCAGCGAGGCGCAGCCCAGTACGTGGCAGCCCGCGTCGATCAGCGCCCGCACCTCGGACAGGAGCGGGCCCACGGGTCCGCCCTCCTCGAAGTCGCTGACCAGCACCACCAACGTGCGTGACGGCACGGTCACGAGCGTGCGGGCGTGCCGGAGGCCGCGGGCGATGCTGGTGCCGCCGCCGACCCGTACCTCCAGGAGCAGCCCCAGCGGGTCCGCCACCTGGTCGGTGAGGTCGAGCACCTCCGTCGAGAAGGCCACGAAGTGCGTACTGAGCGCGGGTACCCCGGCGAGCACGGACGCCGTGAGCGCCGACCAGACCGTCGACGCCTCCATCGATCCGGACACGTCCACGACCAGCACAAGGCGCCAGTCCGCCGCCTTGCGCGACCGCGAGCGGAACACCGGCCGCTCGGGCAGCACCGTCACCGTGCCCGTCACCGGATCGCGGCGCGCGGTCGACAGATTGGCGCGCAGGGTGCGCGCGAGGTCCAGCGGGCCGCCGGGCCGGTACGTGGGCCGGGGATGCGCGAAACCGGTGACCGCGGGGCGCAGACGATTGGCCAGCGCCTCGGTCAGCTCCTTCACCAGCCGGGCCACCAGCGGTCGCAGCCGGGCGAGTTGACTCTCCGGCAGGCCGCCCGCGTACGACAGGACGGTGCGCAGCAGCGCCACCGAGGGGCGTGCCGTCGCGGGGTCGAGCTCCATCGCGGCGTCGATGCGTCCGGCGTCGGCGGCCGCGGCGAGCACTTCTTCCCGCACGCCGGGCCCGAAGAGCGCGGCAAGCTCCTCCGACCAGCTCCGTACGTCGGGGTACGGGGCGTCGGTGCCGCCACGTCCGGCCGCGCCTCCGGTACCGGCGTCGCCGCGAGAGCCTTCGCCGCGCCCGTTCCCGTACAGCTCGTCGAGCGCGGTCGCGACCCGGCCCGCGCGCCCTGCCAGGCCCCGGGTCCTGCCCAGGAGCAGCCGCCAGCGCTCGTGCGGGCCGAGGGCCGCGGGTCCGGTGACGGGTGCGGTCGCGCGTGACCTTGCGGGAGGCACCGGGACGGCAGGCCGGGGCGAGTGGTCGGCCCGGCCCACGGTGACCCGGTCCTCCACCGCGACCTGGTCCTCCACCGTGACGTGGTCGGTCGAAGCCTGCGCCAGGCCTGCAGCGGCCAGTGCCTCCCGTCCCGCCAGATCGGCCTCCGCGAGGCGGGCGAGGGCGGCCGGGTCGGTGACCGTTGTCGGCAGCGTGGCCACCGAGAGGCCCGTGCGGTCCTCCACCGCCGCGAGCACCCGTCCGCGCGCCGCGGGGGTCAGGGTGTCGAAGCCCGCTCTGAGCGCCGGCAGCCGGTCCAGGAAAGAACGGTCCGCGAGGGACTCGACCCGTTCGAGCAACGGGTCAAGCGCCCGGCCCGTCTCCATGAGCGGGCCCGCCGCCGCCAGTGCGCCCCGCAGGAACGCGCCGAGTTCAACGCGCAGTTCGGGCGTCACCGCACTGTCCACGCGGGAGGCGAGCCGGACGCCGAAGCCCTCGACGTCCAGTCGGCCGAGCAGCACCCGCCCCGCGCCCGCCGCCCCCCGGATCAGGGCCGTGCCCGCCGCGTCGAGCCGGGCCAGGGCGTCCGCGAGCCGCAGCCCGCCGCCCCCGTCGGCCGCGCGGACGGCAAGTTCCACCACCGCGCGGGCGTCGGCCGCGTCGGTGGACCCGGTGAGCCCGTCGAGCGCCCGCGCCCCCGCCGCGCCCAACTCCGCGCATACGGCGTCGACGTCGTCGGCGCGCCACCGCTCGGGCAGTCCCGGCACTCGGCCCGCCGCGATCCTGCTCAACAGGTCAAGGCCCTCGATGAGTTCCGGCAACGTGGCGGACGCGGGCAGCAGCTCCGCCACCTCTCCCAGGCGCTCACCGGCGAGGTCGGGCAGCGCGCACCGTGCGGCGTCCGTCAGAGCGGCGAGCACCTGTGCCGCGGTCGGCCCGCCGTGCCGCGCGTCGGCCGCGCGGCGTTGGCGCAGCATGCCGTCCGTCGCCTGCTCCAGGGTGACGCCGTGGACGCCGACGACATCGAGCATCGCCGCCGCCGACGGTGACCACTCGGCCGTCCAACGCGTGGTGAGCGCGGCGGCCTCACCGACCTGTGCCACCTCGCCCTCCTCTCCGTACGGCACGCGGCAGACCGCCAAGCGGCGCAGGAGGATCTCGCGCCGCAGGTCCAGCTCCGAACGGTGCGGATCAAGGCGCAGTTCGCGCCGGTCGGGTGCGTCGGGCGTCGGAAGCGAGAGCGCGGCGAGGGCCTCCTCGACCGCGGGGCCGAGGCCCGACCGGGGAGTTCCCGGCGCGAGCCGTCCTCGCCGGTCACCGACGAGGACCTGTTCCATGGCGGCGGCCACCGCACGGCCACGGCCGAGGAGCTGCCCCTGCGTCAGTACCGTCTGTACGGCCTCGGCCAACTCGCCGCGGCCCGCGGCGGGCAGGCCGCGCAGTACGGCCAGGTCCCGGGCGACCCGGACCACCTCGCGCGCGTCCGCGGGCCCGCTCGGGTGCCCGGCCGCACGGATCGCGGCGCAGATCCGCACGGCGGTGGCGGTAAGGAGGTCGTCGAGCCGCTCGGTCTCGCCGCCGCACCGGAACACGCCGCGCTGCCACTCGGGGTCGCGGATCCCGGCCGGATAGCCGGACCGCTCGTCGAGGAGCGGGTAGGCGTAGGGCACGAGGGAGGTGGTGACTTGGCTCCCGGCCTCGGCCACGGCACTACCGGTCCCGGCCTCGATTCTCTTGGCCGCACCGCCCTCCACCCCGCCGGGCCCCGTCATCAGGGCCGCCGCGTGAAACGCCCCGACGACCGCCACTGCCCGCTTCCCCCGGCGCCCCGCCTGCCCGGCGCGTCCCACATGCTCCGCGAGGCGCCGCCGCATGTGCGCCTCGCGCGCC
Source organism: Streptomyces sp. NPDC046465 (assembly GCF_040646035.1). Classification (NCBI taxonomy): domain Bacteria; kingdom Bacillati; phylum Actinomycetota; class Actinomycetes; order Kitasatosporales; family Streptomycetaceae; genus Streptomyces; species Streptomyces sp. NPDC046465. The sequence continues at coordinate 257,128 of NZ_JBEYZK010000009.1, read as the reverse complement.
AGGTCGTACGCCGTCACCTCGCCCGTATCCGTCCGCAGGGCCCAGCCGACCAGGAGCGCGGCCCTGCGCAGTGCCTCCGCCGTGCCGCCCGGTGCGGCCGTCTCGACGAGGCGGTCCCACAGGTCGTCCTGCGCGCGCAGCCCGGCACGCGCGCGGAGCGCGGAGACCAGGCGCCCCGGCTCATCCCGTACCGGCACGACATCCCGTCCCGGCGCCTCGCGCACCGATTCCCGCTCCGCCAAGGGCAGATCGAACGGTACGACCGGCACGTCCGCCTCCCGGGCCCAGCGGATCGCCGCCAGCTCCGGCGAGAACTCCGCGAACGGCAGGAAGACCAGGTCACCCGCCCCGGCGCCGCCCGCAAGGGCCACCGGCGGCACGGTCGCCGGGTCGCCGAGATGCGCAAGCCACGGAGCGAACTCCTCGGGCAGCTCCACGAACAGCACCTCGGGACCGGCCGCCGCGAGCAGCTCCGGCATCGCGGCGGCGAGCGCGGGGGAGTGGTGCCGTACGCCGATAAGGAACGGGTCACGGCACCCGGCCAGCTCCGCGAGCGCCGCGTCCGGCGACGGCGCGGCACCCTGAACACCAACACCCTCGACACTTTCAACACCCTCAACACCCTCAACCGAGGTCATCACGCAGCTCCCACAAGGTCCGCCACAGCCCCGCGCCGCTCTCCGCACGCCGCCGCACCGGACCGTCCCAGTAACCGAGCAGCCGTGCGTGATCCGCCGGATCGTCCTTGCGCACGGTGCCCAGGAGATGGCCCGGCAGCGTACGGACGACGTCCCGGCCGTCCCCCAGATACGCGGCGCCGATCCCCATGGACGTGGCGACCTGTACCGCCTCCGCCGTCGACATGACCGTCGAGGGCCGCTCGACCTCCCAGCCCTCGGCACTGCGCCCCGAACGCAGGTCCCGGAAGGCCGTGACCAGCGCCTCAAGAACCGTGTCGTCGACCGAGAAGGCGGCGCCGGAGCGGGCGAGCGCCGATGTCGCCTGGCTGCGCACGAGCTCGGTCTCCGCCGTCAGATCGCCGATCGGGCCGACCGTCTCGAAGTTGAAGCGCCGTTTGAGCGCAGCGGACATCTCGGAGACACCGCGGTCCCGGAGGTTGGCGGTGGCGATCAGAGTGAACCCCGGGACGGCGTGCACCGTCCCGTCGTCACCGCCCTGGCCTGCCAACTCCGGTACGGATATGCGGCGTTCGGAGAGCAGCGACACCAGGGCGTCCTGCACCTCGGGCAGGCAGCGCGTGACCTCCTCGATCCTGGCGACCGCACCCCGCGCCATCGCGCTGAGCACCGGCGAGGGGACGAGGGCCGCTCGGCTCGGGCCGCCCGCGAGGAGCATCGCGTAGTTCCAGCCGTACCGGAGCTGGTCCTCCGTGGTGCCCGCGGTGCCCTGCACGGTGAGCGCGCTGGTGCCGCACACGGCGGCGGCCAGGAGCTCCGACAGCATCGACTTGGCGGTGCCGGGCTCACCGACGAGCAGCAGTCCGCGCTCGCCCGCCAGGGTCACCACGCAGCGCTCCACGAGCTGTCGGTCGCCCACGAACTTCCGTGTCACGGCGAGCTGTTGCCCGTCACCGCCCCGCAGCTCCTCGCCGTCCGAGCCGCAGACGAAGAGCACGACCGCACGCGGGGTGAGCCGCCACCCGGGCGGGCGGGGGCCGTCGTCGTACGCCGCGAGGAAGGCCAGCTCCTGCGCATAGCGGTCTTCGGGCAGCTCCATCTGCCGCCCGCGCGACGCGTGTTGCTCCACCGGATGCCCCTTTGTCGCCTGCTCATCCGCCGTCTTCTCGTCCGTCGTCGGCTCATCCGCCGTCTGCTCGTCCGCCGTCGGCCCGTCCGTCTCCGCCTGCCGGTCCTGCCTCGGCTGCCGCTGTTCGTGCGTCATCGCCTGCCTCCCCTGCGGGCGCCCCGCTCCTTGAACTCCTCGTAGCCCGGCAGGTCGCCCTCGACGATCCGCCGCCACGCGTGCGCGTACAGCTCGGGAACCGGGCGGTCGGGCACCTCGAAGCGGGCGCTCCGCTCCGGCAGCAGCGGGGTCTTCCAGGTCTCCACGGGCAGCAGCGGCGCACTGCGGTCGAGCCAGCCGCCGGGCAGGAAGAGCGAACGGCCCGCGCGGGACCGCTTGGCCTCCACCACCAGCTCTGTGGCGGCCAGTTCGGCCCGCGCCTTCTTCAGGCGGGCAGGCTGCCAGCCCGTCCAGGCCGCCTGGCGCCGGTCCGTCGGATCCGGCAGGGCGAGCAGCATCAGATACACCACGGCCGCGTCCTCGGAGAGCCCGAATCGCTCTCTCGCCTCCGTGACCGCACACGGCGCGCCGATCAGCGGGTTCTGCGCGGCCCCCGCCGGTCCGTCGGCGGTGAGCAGCACGGTGAACTCGTCGCCGAGCAGCGTCCGCAGGGCCCGCAGTGCGTCGCTGTCGCCCGCGAGGCCGGTGAGGAGCGTCAGCGCGGGGTGGTCAGGGCCGCTCGCACCGCTCGCCGCGGGCAGCAGAGCGGCGGGTCGCACCCACACCGCGTCCCACTCGGAACGGTGCCGCATCGGGGCGAGCACGATCGCGGGCCCGGCGTCCACCAGGCCGAGGTCGTTCTCCCCCCCGCGCGGCGGAAGCCCGAAGGCCTCCCGTACGCGGGTCCCCGTGGCGTTGCCGTCCATGCCCCAGGTCATCCGCAGATCGAGCAGGAGCCCGGGGTCGGCGAGCCGCTCGCGCAGCATCCGCAGGGTCTCGGGCAGGACGGCGCGCAGCGGGTCGCCGTACGGCAGGCGGTACGCCAGCCAGCGCAGCATGCCCACGTACGGGACGAGGTCGCCGCCCTTGAGCAGCGCGGCGGGGTCCACCGGCTGTAGCCCGTCGTCGACCTTTTGCTCGGTCCGGCCGGTGAGCTCGGGCCGGGTCTCGGGGTTGAGGACGTGGTCGAGGATGGGGCCCGGACCGATCTCGGCGACCACCTGGGTGATCAGCTCGGACGACGCGACACGGTGCCTGCCGCGCGCCGCGAGCCAGAGCTCCGCCGCGTCGTCCAGGCGGAAGCCGGACGTCCACAGCTCTTCGACGCGGTCCGGGTCGAGGGGTACGAGCGCGGCCGTGAACGCCTGTCGCTGGGGGAGGGGCAGATCGCGCAGTGTGCCCCGGGCCGCGTCGGCCTCGGCGCTCTTGGCACCCAGCGGCTTCAACAGCTCGGCGGACAACAGCCCGTCCCTGCCGAACCCGTCGAGGCCGGGGAGGCCGAGCAGCAGCAGCGCCCCGACCACGGGGCCGATCCCGATGCGGTCGGCGAACTCCGCCGCCTGCTCCGGGCGGTAGGGCAGCGGTCCCCGCTCCCGCAGCCGCGCGATGAGCCGTCGCAGCGCGGGCGCCCGGTGCGGGTCGCCGGGATCGCCGTGCACCTGCGAGGAGGTGAGGGCGAACCCGTCCCAGGGGCCGAAGGCTCCCGTCGGGTCGTACTCGACGCCGCTCCAGAACGTGTCGTCACCCTCCACCCGCAGGCACGACACGATCAGCATGCGGCGCGCCCCTGCGGAGATCATCTCGCCCGCACGCTCGGGCCGGGCCTGGTGCGACGTCTTGAGCTCCACCTCGCGCAGCCGCCCGCGCGGGTCGACGAGCACCGCGTCGCCGTCGGCCCGTACGTCGAGGACGGCGTCGAGGAACTCGAGCAGCGCCGCACGGTGCGTGCCCTCCGTCGTCGGGGCGGCGGCGCGCAGGGCGAGCGCCGTCATGCCGGGGCCGACGAGCGTCAGCCAGGCCAGGCCCGTGCTGCTGAGGCCGGGCTTGCCGGGCACGGTGCCGGGGCCGACGACCCGGCCGAGGGCGGCGATCTGCTCGATGGCGGAGGTGTCCTGCTGAGCCCGCGCGTACGAGCCGTACGAGCCGTGGAAGTGCCGTGTGCCCGTCAGCCCTCGCACGGCGTCGCGCAGCACGCTGTCGTACGCGTGCCGGACGGTGGGCACCGCGTTCCGAGTGGTGTCTCCCCGCCGCCTGGCCCGTTCGGCGAGCGTGGCGATCCGCTTGGCGCAGCGCGCGGTCTCCTCGATGAGACCGGCCACCCCTCGGGCGAGCGCCTCGTCGGTGACGGCGGGCAGCAGACGGGCGACGGCCGCGCCCGCGCTCTCGCCGCCCTGGACGGCGGCAAGCAGCGCCACGACGTCCGCGTCGGTGACCGCGCGCAGCGCCGCGGAGCCGCGCTCGTCACGCGGTCGCAGCGCGTGCCAGTGCCACAGGGGCGGCACGAAACGGGTGCCTGCCGCATGGGCGCTGCCCCGGTCGCCGAGTTGTACGCGGGCGACGGCCACGCCGTCGGCGTCCCGCAGTTCGATCACGGACTGGTTCCAGCCGAGCTGTACGGGATGGAGCACGGAGTCTGCGGGCAGCCGAAGCGGGGCGGCGGGTCGGCCGTCGGTCGTCGGGAGCCCACGGGTGCCGTCGACCGAACAGGCCGTAAGGGCCTCCGCACTCTTGTCGTACGTCACCCACCAGCCGAGCAGCCCGTCCTTGCTGCCGAACGGCGAAGCCTCCAGGCCCGCCTGCACGGGCAGCAGCCGGCAGCCCTCCTCCTCCAGGCGCACCGTCGGCCCCGCCCCGGCGAGCGCCGAGTCGAAGAACGCGGGGACACAGGCACGGCCGCGGCGCGCGGACGCGGGGTCGTACTCGTACCAGCGCCCTTCGTGCAGCACCCAGGAGGAGACGCCGTCCGATGCGACCTCGCGGCGGCGCTCGGGGAAGGTGGTGTCACCGGCGTGCACGGGCCGGGCGCCGTACCAGCGGCTGCCGTCGGGGAGCGGCACCGAGACGGTGCCCGCGTCGTACCAGCCGTCCTGGAGACCCGTCGGCCTGAACTCGTCCGCGGGACTGCCGGACCAGACGGCCCGCTGTTCGCTGCCGTACCCCGCCGCGATCAGCCACTGTCCGGCCACGAACCGCACGGTGGGCTCGCCCCGCCCGGAGGCCTTGCCGGGCAGGCTCAACGTGCGCTGGTCCAGGAGGCTTTCGGGGCCCGCGAGTGCGACGTGCGTGCCGGCCCGGACGATCAGCGCGGGCCAGGCGTCGGCGCACTTGTACCCCTGGTTGTCGACATGGGGCCATCGCGGCTGCGCCGTCGGCGTCTGCTTGACGTCGCCGAGCGCATCCAGCGCCTCTTCCAGCGCGGGCCAGCCCAGCTCGTCGAGGATCCCCGCGCGCAGGGTCCGTGCGAGGACCGGCGCCGGGTCGAAGGAGACGATGCGCTCCACGGCCTCGGGCGCGGTGGCCAGGACGGCGGGTTTGGAGAACCGTGCGACGTCCCGCAACAGCGTGTCCAGGCCGGGCAGTCCGATGGGCGCGGCGAGGTCCGCGGCGCGGTGGGCGAGCCAGTCCGCGAGGACCGTGCGCAGCGCCGGATGCTCCGCGGCCCGCTCAAGGCGCGCCGAGGGCGCCGCCGCCGGGCCGTCGGCGGTCGACAGGGCCTCCGCCGCCTCCCGCAGGAGCGGCGCGAACCGGGCGTCGGAGGTGAGCGCCACCAGATCCCTGCGGCCCTCGCTGTCGTCCTGCAGCCAGTACCGCAGCTCGAGGCCGGTCGCTTCCTTCGGCGGCTCTGCGACCGGAACTCCGGCCGCCAGCGCGGTGTCCAGGAGATCCAGGTCCGTCTCGCAGCGCCACCCGCGGTCGACGACGAGCCGCACCGGCGCACCGTCCGCGATCAGGCGCGGCGCGAGCCGCTCCACCAGGGCCAGTTCGGCGGTGAGCCGGTTCGACTCCCGCCAGCCGCGCCGCCGGTGCCGGGCCCACGCGCCCAGCCACTCGGCGGCGCTCGCCGCCCCGTCGAGGAGCAGCCCGATCGCCCCGCACCGGTCGAGAAGGTCGAGCCACTCCTCGTCGAAGGCCTCCGGGTGGTCGCCACCGGCCGTCGGCATGAGCGTCAACAGCCGCTGCCGCACGGCCGGATCGGCCTGCGCGAGCTCGGTGAGCGCGGGCAGCGCGGACTTCCAGAAGCTGCCTGCCGCGCGGGTCATCGCACCCGAGTGGATGATCTCCGCGAGCAGCGAGCACTCCTCGCGGCGGGCGACCAGGCCCGCGTTCTTCGCCAGGCGCCGCAGGTCCTCCAGCATTCCGGCGTACGGGGCGATGCCCGCCGCGCACCGCTGTAGCGACAGCGTCCTGAACTGCTCGTACGCCTCCTGCCCTGTCAGCCGCGCCGCGAGGCCCTTGGCGTGCTCGCGCAGCACCTTGCCGCTGAGCGCGCCCACGCCCGCGAACTCCAGGAAGACCTCCCGCAGCCGCTCCTCGTCGATCTCAAGGGCGTGCCGCTGCTCGGCCGCCCGCGCCTTGCCGAAGAACACCGAGGCCTGCTGGCGCGACTCGGCGGCGAGGAAGAGCCGTGCGACCTGCTCGTAGAACGTCGGCAGGAAGTGCGGCACCGAACGGTCCAGGCGGTCGCCGATCTCGTCGAAGCCCTCCTTGGCCAGGCCGGGCTTGCTCGCCACCAGGCGGGCCAGCCGCTCCATCTCCTTGACGACGGCGAGGGCGTGCCGGCCGTTGGCCGGGTCGTTGACGAGGGCCCAGGCGGGGAATCCGAGCGACTGGCGCTGCACACGGCCGACCGTCGTGGCCGTGCCCGCCCCGAACCCCAGATACTCCAGGGCGAGGTCCTCGGCGGGACCGATCGCCTCGGGCACCAGCCGTACCACCGTGCGCCCTTCGAGCACCGGGTGTGCGTACGCGCGGGCGGTCAGCGTGTCCCCGGCCGACCCCCCGCCTTCACCACCGCCTGCGGCCGCACCGTCCGTGACGGGCGGCAGCACCGCTCCCGCCTCCAGCAGCTTCTGCTCCCTGCTCACAGCTCCCCCGTCCCGCCCTCTTCGGACTCGTCGTACTCGTTCTTCAGGACGCGGCCCGCGTGCACGAGGGCCGCCATCCGGACGCCCTCCGACCAGGCGACGGGCCCCACTTCGCCGAGCGGCACCCGACGGCCGCCGACGGTCCGCCACTCAAGGGCGCCCGTGCGGGTCTCGCTCTCGGGGTAGTCGTCACCGAGCCAGTACGCCGCTTCGAGCGCGCGGCCGTCCTCCGTCAGCGCGCACACCGCGTAACCCCCGCGCACGCGGTAGCCGTACGACACCGCTCTCGCGGTGGCGTGCCGCAGCTCCTCGAACGCGGCGTCGGCATACGCACCCCATTCCAGCGCCGTGCCGTCGGCCGAATCCGGGCGCGGCCAGACCTCCCGGAACAACTGGTCAAGCCCCTGCTCGACACCGAGCTCGGCGGCGAACTCCCGCAGGTCGTCGAGGTCGTCGAGAAGCACCGGATGCGGTATCAGCACTTGCTCCGCGTCGAGCCGCACCGAGTCGCCGTCCAGGTCGACGATGCCGAGGCCACGCTCGGGATCGGCGTCCCGCAGGAATCCGGCGCGCCCGGTGTCGGCGCAGCCGTCGGCTCCCACGGGCGCCACCACCAGGTCCCGCAGCGCCCCTTGCCAGGCCGCGTCGGGCCACACCTGCGTGAGCAGCCGGGCCGGGACCGGCAGGGAGCGCACCAGCCAGGTGTCCACCTGGCTCCGGCACTCGCGCCCGTGCCGCTCGAGCCACTCGGCGAGCTGGCGCAGCCGCACCACCTCGGCGTCGTCGCGCAGCTTCGCGGGGACCTGCTTCAGCGTGCGGCCCGCGGTATTTCTGCACAGCACGCGCGTGCCGTCCAGAGTGACCGCATATCCACCCGCCGTCTCGACCCACCCCATGTCAGGACCCCTCCCAGACCTCCTGCTTGCCATGTCGATCACAGTAGGTGACGGGTCTGACAATCCAGCCGCGGGCGGCGACTCCGCGGCCTCTACGGGCTTTCCCCTCGCGTACACGGGTACCCGCGGCCCATGACTGATAGCAGCGTGGAACATCTGGCCGCCGGAGTGCCCGGGGGCGGACTCGTGCCGTTCCTGGTGGGCCTGGGCATCGTCGCCCTGCTGGTCTGGGCCGTGTGGCTCGGGATTCGGGTCCGCCGCAGGGAACCCCGGACACCGAGGCCCGAGGAGCAGCCGCGGCTGCCGCCCGAGGGGCCCGTCGGGGACGTCGTGGAGCACCGCGAGCCGAAGGAGGTGCCCCGGGACGGCGGGAGGCTGACTCCGCGTCAGGTCAAGGGGGCGGGCGGTGCGTCGTCCCGGCGGAGTGATGACGACCGGCGGGGTTGAGCGGGGGCCGGGGGCGGCGCGCCGTTTGGGCGGACCGGCGCGGGGGACTCGGACGGCATGACCGTTCACAAGCACACCGTGCTCGTACTGGACTGTTCGGAGCCGGAGCAGCTCGCCGAGTTCTACGCCGGACTGCTGGGCGCCGACGTCCAGTTGAGCAAGGACCCGGACTACGTAGAGGTCACGAACGAGAGCGGGGTCTGCATGGCCGTGCACCGGGAGCGTGACTACATACCGCCGAGCTGGCCCCGCCCCGAGGACTCACAGCAGGCCCACCTGAGGATCATGGTGGCCCGCCACGACATGGACGAGGCGGAGCGCGAGGCGGTCGGCCTCGGCGCGCGGCCCGTCGACACGAAGAACAACAACGGCCCGCGGGACTCCCGGACCTACTCCGACCCCGCGGGCCACTCCTTCACGCTGGCGGCCATCCCCGAGTGACCGTGAGGGGGCGCGGCGCATGCGTCAGCACGCTCCGTACGCGGTGCCGCACTCGCGGGAGCCAGCAGCGCGTCCGCAGGGACCGGTCGTTGCGGAGGAACTCCGCCCGAGGGCATCAGGGCCGGTCGGGCGAGTTGAGCGGTACGACGTTGAAGTACTCCTCGATGCGGTCGATGAGGCCGCCGTCGAACCGGAAGTACATCGCGGCGTGGACGTCACTGCGGGATCCGTCGGTCATCGTCAGGTGGAGTACCTGCTGCTGGAGCACTTCGTCCCCGGCACGGAACTGCCGCACGATGTCGTACCGAAGTGTCCCGACACCGGCGGCCAGCTGCTTCAGCAGTTCCATGTTCTCGTCGATCGTCTGGTCACCGCTTCCGTCGCTGTGCCACACGGTGGCGGTGCCGGTGCACAGGGATCGCATCGCGGCGTAGTCCCGCACCTCCCACTGCCGGAGGTAGCGCACCGCTGCCGCGCACAGGTCGTGCTCGGGCGCCATCGCTTCCTCCTTGCGGAAGACGGGGGCGCGCTCTCCCGCTTCGATGCGTAGGGGGATGCGGTTCTCCCGGAGCGGCAGGGGACAGGGGAAGGCCGCCGAGAACATGTGGTGGGGGACAACGGCCCGGTTGAAGTCGATACGAGCCGTACCCGTGGAGTCCTTGGGCCGGGGCAGGATCAGCCAACGGCCCATGCCGGGTGTGTCCGTGCCGCTGGTGTCGTCCGTGAACGCGATCAGCAGGGTGTCGCTGCCCACATCGAACGCCCGGAGCGTGTGCCGCTCGCCGCGCAGATCGAAGATGAAGTCACCGGGGGCCGGGAAGGAGTCCCGCATGCTCGGGCTGGTCAGCCGGGTCACCTCCAGGCGACGTCCGGCGTCCGCCGGACGGTACTCCGCCTCGACGACCCAGGCCGGGTCCCACGGCCACGCCTCGATCCCGCGCAGGCCGACGAGGCTCGGCGCGGCCGGATCCCACACGGCCAGGACGTGGGCTCCCCGGAGTTCCTCGATGGTGCCGCGCCGCCCACCGGGGAAGGACAGGCGGCAGGCGCCGGTCAGTTCGACCGTGCCGTCCACGGCTAGGCCGTCGACGGACACGCCGTCCGCACGGGCCGCGGTCAGCGTCAGGCTCCCCGGGGAACCGGTGGACGTCCACCGTCCCGGAACCTCGGGGACTTCCTGACCCGGTTCCGTGATCAGCCGATGGGCGATGCGGCCCGCCTTCCCGTCCGGGCCCGCCATCTCTTCCCACCGACTCTGACGCCATGTGCCGTGCTCGGTGTACTCGGTGTACTCGGTGTACTCGGTGTAATCGCTGGACACTCTGTTCTCCTCTGCGGGTGGCGATTGGATGGTGCGCTCACCCGGAGAACTTCAGCAAAGCTGCTTGCTGCTACGGCAAATGTCGAACCCGGCGTCAGACGGAGCGGTGGTACTGGTCCGGAACGTGTACGTCGCCGCCGAGCTCGCGTGCCGCGTGCCGCGCCCATGAGGGGTCGCGCAGGAGTTCCCGGCCGAGCAGGACGGCGTCGGCCTCGCCGTTGGCGAGGATCTTCTCGGCCTGCTCCACCTCCGTGATCAGGCCGACCGCGGCGACCGGCAGCTCCGTCTCGGCCTTCACGCGCGCCGCGAACGGGACTTGGTAGCCGGGCCCGACGGGGATTTTGACGCCCGCGGCGTTGCCGCCCGTGGAGACGTCGAGCAGATCGATGCCGTGCTCCTTGAGCTCGCCGGCGAAGCGCACGGTGTCGTCCGCCGTCCAGCCCGCCTCCTCCAGCCAGTCGGTGGCGGAGATGCGGAAGAACAGCGGCTTGTCCTCGGGCCACACGGCCCGCACCGCGTCGACCACTTCGAGGGCGAAGCGCGTGCGGTTCTCGTAGGAGCCGCCGTACACGTCGGTGCGCTTGTTGCTGTGCGGGGAGAGGAATTCGCTGATCAAGTAGCCGTGTGCGCCGTGGAGTTCGGCGATCTCGAAACCGGCGTCCAGGGCGCGGCGCGCGGCCTCGGCGAACTGCCCCACGATCTCGCGGATCTGCTCGACGGTGAGCTCCGTTGGCACGGGGTGGCGCTCGTCGAAGGGGACCGGGCTCGGCGCGACGGCCTGCCAGCCGTGCTCGTCGGTGCCGACCGGGGCGCCGCCCTTCCAGGGGCGGTCGGTCGAGGCCTTGCGGCCCGCGTGGGCGAGCTGGATCGCGGGCACGGTGCCCTGGCTCTTCAGGAAGTCCGTGGTGCGGCGGAACGCGCGGGCCTGCGTGTCGTTCCAGATGCCCAGGTCGTACGGGCTGATGCGGCCCTCGGGGCTGACGGCGGTGGCCTCGACGATGATCAGGCCCGTGCCGCCGGCGGCGCGCGCCGCGTAGTGCGCGAAGTGCCAGTCCTGCGGTGCGCCCACCTCGGCGCCGTCGGGCGCCGCCGAGTACTGGCACATCGGGGGCATCCAGACCCGGTTCGGGATCGTCAGCGATCGCAGGGTGTACGGCTCGAACAGCGCGCTCACGGCGGACTCCATTCGTTCACAGCGGATGTGCGGATGTGCGGATGTGCGGATGTGCGGATGTGCGGATGTGCGGAGGTGCGGCTCCTGCTCGTACGATAAACCTCGTAGTACGGTGCCTGTCAAACTACGATGGGTCTCGTACAATGGCGCGCAGGGAATGCCCGGGGCCCCGGGGTGAACAGGACGAAGTGGAGCCGCCATGACGACCGCCGCCGCGACCGGCAGTACGAGCAGCAGGACGCTCGCCCACCCCGAGCCCGGGGACGTCCGGCTCGAAGGGGTGCTGCACGCCTTCGCCGACCCCATGCGGATGCGGGTGGTGCGGGCCCTGGCCCGCGAGGACGGGGAGGACGGGCTCTCCTGTTCGTACTTCGATCTGCCCGTCACGAAGTCCACGTGCACGCACCACTTCCGGGTGCTGCGCGAGAGCGGTGTGATCCGCCAGATCTACCGCGGCACCACGAAGCTGAACGTGCTGCGCCGCGACGACCTGGACGTCCTCTTCCCCGGCCTGCTCGACAGCGTCCTCGCGGCGGCCACCCGACAGGACGCCAGGCTCGCCGACCGGGCGTGAGCGCGCCTCCACGCGGAGCAGTGCGTGGCCGAACGTTCCACCGACCATCGTGAGCTGGACCGAAGGCTGTTGCCAGGGTCCGCCGGACGTGCCGTCCCTACCCGGACGCGTGCCGCGCCGCCGCCCGCAGCCCCTCCCAGTCCGGGATCTTCACCACGCCTCGCCCGAGCGTGTGGCCGAGCTCCGCCTCCGCGCGCTCGATCGCCAGCCAGCCGGGCCACTCGACCGGATGCTGCCCCGCCGCGCGCACCCCTGCCAGCGGGTCCGCCGGAAGCTGCCGCCGGGCCAGGGCGGGGGCGTCGTCGAGCAGGGAGAGCACCGTCTCCTTGGAGCACGGACGGTTGGTGCCGATGACGCCGGTGGGACCGCGTTTGATCCAGCCCGCCACGTACTCGCCGGGGGAGGGCACGCCGTCGCGCAGGACCCGCCCCGCCGCGTGCGGCACCGTGCCCTGCTCCGCGTCGAACGGCAGCCCCTCGATCGGCACCCCGCGATAGCCGACCGAGCGCAGCACCAGCTGGGCCGGGATGTCCTCGTACTGCCCCGACCCCGTCACCCCGCCCCGCCCGTCCGGCAGGGTGCGCTCGAAGCGGGTCAGGGCGACGTGGCCCGTCGCCCCCGCCGTCAGCGAGACGGGCCGCAGGAAGAAGCGCAGCCTGAGCTGTCGGGGCAGGCCCCGCGGCGGACGGTCGGCCCAGCCGCGCAGCACCTCTACGTTGCGACGGCTCGCGGCAGGCAGGGCCGACGGGTCGGCATACGCGGGATCCAGCGCCAACTCCGCGGGATCGACCACGACTTCGGTGTCCGGAAGCGCGCCGAGCTCCCGCAGCTCCTTGGTGGTGAACCGCGCCTGCGAGGGCCCACGCCTGCCCACCATGGACACCTCGCGCACCCGGCTGCCCGCGAGCGCGCCGAGCGCCGCGTCCGGCATGTCGGTGGGGCGGAGTTCGGCGGCGCCGCGGGCCAGCATCCGGGCGACGTCCACCGCTACGTTGCCGACCCCGATGACGACGGCGGAGTCCACGTCCCGGATGAATCCGCCCTGCGCGCCCACCGCCGCCATCGCGTCGGGGTGCGCGCTGTACCAGGAGACGAACTCGGTCGCCGAGTAGCTGCCCGGCAGGTCCTCGCCGGGCACCCCGAGCCTGCGGTCCGCCGCCGCGCCGACGCAGTAGACCACCGCGTGATAGAGGTCGAGGAGCCGGGCCGGGGGCAGGGCGCCGGGGCCGATCTCGACGGAGCCGAGGAAGCGTACGTTCTCGTGTTCGAGGACCGTGCGCAGGTTGTTCTGCAGAGACTTGATCTTCTCGTGGTCGGGTGCGACTCCATAGCGCACCAGGCCGTACGGGGTGGGGAGGCGGTCGAGCACGTCGACCCGCACATCCGGCACCCGGTCCTGCTGGACGAGGGACTGTGCGGCGTACACCCCGCTGGGGCCCGAGCCGACGACGGCGACCTGCAGCACGGTGGTGCTCCTTCCGCGAGGCGACCCCGGGAATCCGCGAGGCGACCCCGGGACGGTTTCAGGATCGCACCGGAGTGCGCGCGTGTCAGGGGTTGTGGGGCCCGAGTCGTGGGGCCGGAGTCGTGGGGCCAGGGGCCGCCGGGCGCCTGCGCTGTCAGGGTGCCGCTGCCGCGGGTCCTGGGCATCCCTGTGCGTGCCGTTCCCGGCCGACCGCGACGGCGCGGATAGCGTGCGCCTGTGCGGGACAGATCATTTATTGACGTTTCTGATCATTCTCGACCGGATGTGGCGCCCTCGTTCCGCATCCGGCTGACCTTCAGCGACGGGGCCGACGTCGACGTCCTCGCCGTGGTGTCGCACGGCCGCGTCGCGATCAGGGACCTGCGGGCCCAGCCCCCGCTCTCCCTGGACGACGTCGCCGCGCTGGTCGACTGGATCGAGCGCCCGCTGACGGGCGAGCGCCCACTGGCGGACGAGCGCCCACTGGCGGACGAGCGCCCGCACGGCGCCGGGGGGCCCGACGACGGCCGGGGCCTTCCGGTGGAGCTCCGGCCCGCCGCGCGCCGGGCCCGGCGCCCGTGGCCGCGCGGCGGAGCGGGACGCCGGATCGCGGCCGAGGCCTACCGGGCGGCTCAGCGCGAGGGGCGGGACCCCGTGCTCGCCGTGATGTGCGCGACCGGCCGCAGCCGCCGCAAGTCGCTCAGGCTGATCGCGGGAGCGCGCGACGCGGGCTTCCTGACGCCACGCCACCACCGCAGAAGACGCTAGCCCGGCCTCCCACCGGCCCGAGAGTCCCGCCCCGCCCCGCCCCGCCCCGCCCCGCCCCGCGTCAGTCCATCTCCCGCATCCGGCCGATCTCGCTCGACTGCTGCGCCACGATGTCGTTCGCCATCTCCTCGACCTGGATGTTGTTGCCCTCGGAGAGCACATCCGTGGCCATGGTGAGCGCCCCGCTGTGGTGAGTGATCATCAACTTCAGGAAGAGCTCGTCGAACGCCTTGCCCTTGGCCGCGCGCAACTGCTTCAGCTGCGCCTCGCTCGCCATGCCCGGCATCGTCCCGTGCTCGTGCCCGGCGTGCTCGCGCGGACCGCCGTGCTTCTTCAGCCAGCCCTTCATCGCGCCGATCTCGGGCCGCTGCGCCGCGGCGATGCGCGCCGCCAGCCGCTCGACGCGGCTCGAATCGGCCCGCTTCGGGGCGAGTTCGGTCATCTTCAGCGCCTGGCCGTGGTGCACGATCATCATCTGCGTGTAGGTGAAGTCGGCCGAGTTGGGGGAGTCGTCCTCGGCTCGTCGACGCGCGGCGTCCTTCGCGGACATCGTCGCCGCGGTCTCACCCGGCTTGCCCGGGGCGATCACCGAAGGGCCCGGTGACGCCTCGTGTCCGGCACCGGACTCGCCCCCGCCGCCCCCGCCTCCCGCGTCCGAGTCGCACCCCCCGAGCACGAGAACGGCTGTCGTCATGATCGCGCTGACGGCGGACGTACGGCGGTTGAGCACAGTGACCTCCCGTGACACGCAGGCGAGTTGGGGTCCGTATTAGCACGAAGATGAGCAGAGGATGAGCATCGGTGACCGAAAACCCTCGCTACGAGGCTGATTCCCTCTGTTGATCTGTGCATGATGAGCACGATACTGCGGGTGTTGGCGAACCGTTCGCATATGAACGGCGACTAGGGAGGACGCAGTGACCCTGTTGAACAATCCCCGAACCCGTCGCAGACGCCTGGGAGTCGGCGCCGCGGCGGCCGGACTGCTTGCCGCGCTGCTCACCGCCGCACCCGCGGGGGCCGTGCCCGACCCCGGTGACTCACCCGCCGCCCCGAAGAGCGTCTCCAAGAGCGATGCCGACCGGGCGGAGAAGGCCGTCGAGCGCGGGGAGATACCGGCGCCCGACGAGGTCGTCCACTCGGGCAACATCGAGCACCTCGCCAACATCCCCAAGGACGCGCTGCCGGGGTTCAACACCGACATCGCGTTCCAGGGGAAGTACGCCTTCGCCGGAAACTACGACGGCTTCCGCATCTACGACATCAGCGACCCGAAGGCCCCGAGGACCGTCTCGCAGGTCCTCTGCCCGGGCTCGCAGAACGATGTCTCCGTCTCAGGGAACCTGCTCTTCCTTTCCACCGACTCCTCCCGCAGCGACAACTCCTGCAACAGCACCACGCAGCCCGCCACGGAGAAGTCCTCCTGGGAGGGCATGAAGATCTTCGACATCAGCGACAAGTCGAACCCCAAGTACGTCTCCGCCGTCGAGACCGCCTGCGGTTCCCACACGCACTCGCTGGTGCCGGAGCGCAGGAACGTCTACGTGTACGTCTCCTCGTACTCCCCGAATGCGACGTTCCCCGACTGCCAGCCGCCGCACGACGGGATCACCGTCATCAAGGTGCCGCGCAAGGCCCCGGCGAAGGCCGCGGTCGTGAACTTCCCCGTGCTCTTCCCCGGTGAGGGCCCCGACGGCGGCGGCAACCCGGGCGGCCCTGCCAACCCGGGCGTCTCCAAGACCACCGGCTGCCACGACATCACCGTGCTGCCCTCCAAGGACTTGGCGGCGGGCGCCTGCATGGGCGACGGCATCCTCATGTCCATCAAGGACCCGGAGAACCCGAGGGTCATCGACCAGGTCCAGGACAACACCAACTTCGCGTTCTGGCACTCGGCGACCTTCAACCAGAAGGCGGACAAGGTCGTCTTCACCGACGAGCTCGGCGGCGGTTCCGCCGCCACGTGCAACGCGGCCACCGGCCCCGAGCGCGGCGCCGACGGGATCTATGACATCAAGGGCAAGGGCGACAAGCGCAAGCTGGTCTTCAAGAGCTACTTCAAGATCCCGCGCCATCAGGCCGACACCGAGAACTGCGTGGCCCACAACGGCTCCCTGATCCCGGTCAAGGGCAAGGACCTCATGGTCCAGGCCTGGTACCAGGGCGGCGTCTCCGTCTGGGACTTCACCGACTCGACGAAGCCCAAGGAGATCGGCTACTTCGAGCGGGGGCCGCGCTCCACCGACAAGATCAGCACGGCGGGCGCGTGGTCCGCGTACTACTACAACGGCCGGATCTACTCGAACGACATCGAGAAGGGCCTCGACGTCCTGAAGATCAACGACAAGCGGACCGACCCCGCCCAGCGGGTCCGCCTGCACGAGCTCAACGTCCAGACGCAGCCCGACTACTTCGACTAGCCGGGCTGAGCCGAAGGAAGGGGCCGCATCGGCCCGTTCGGAGAGGTCCCGTCGGGCGGCGCGCCGTCCGGCGGGACGCCGAGCTCCCAGTCCAGTCCGTACCGCTGGAACAGCTCGGCCCGCAGGGTCGGGAACGGCATCGGCGCCCCCGGGATGAGCAGCGCGAAGACCGCTCCCATCAGGAGCGCCCGCAGCAGCGGGTAGTCGCGGTCGGCGTCGGGCGATCCGTAGCGCACGACGGTCTCGCGCAGCAGCTCCGCCAGACGCTGCTGCTCGGGGCACTGCACGAAGCCCTCCGCCTGGAGGATGCCCGCCATGTGCGTGCGCATGAGCAGCGGCTCGTCGCGGGCGAGCCCCAGAATCGCGTCGACAGCCCGCGCCATCCTCTCGCGCCCGTCATCGGTGCCGGGATCCCGCTCCAGAGCCGCTTCCAGGGTGCGGTGCATGAGCCGGTGCACCGCGGACTGCAGGAGCTGGCGCTTGCCGGGGAAGTAGTACGACACGAGGCCGCGGGCGGCACCGGCCCGGTCCGCGATGTGGCCGAGCGTCGTGGCCTCGTAACCGTGCTCGCCGACCAGCTCCACCGTCGCCTGCAGCAGACGCTCCCGGGAACGTCTGCGCAACTCCTCATTGACCGACGGGCTACGCGGGGACATTCTGTAACTCCTGCGTTGACTGGCTCTGAGCCAGTATACTCAGTGCGTCCCGGAGCGGGGTCTCCAGCGAGGCTCCACGCGGGTCGCAGGAGCCTGGGGCAGGCAGCACCGCGGGGGAGTGTTGCCTGCCCACAGGTGTGCGCGCGGGGGTCGCGGGACCGCTCCCCCCTCGCCGATCCGGCCGGCCCCTCACCCGAGGAGGTCGAGCACGGGCCGTAGAGCGGCCGGGCGCCGGTCCACCGGCAGATGGTCCACGAAGTGCACCGCGCACCCCAGACCAGCCGCGCCACCGTCGGCCCGCCGGTCGTCGCCGACCATCAGGGCGTCCCGCGGATCGACCCCGAGCGCGGCACAGGCCAGCGCGAAGAGCCGCCGGTCGGGCTTGCTGATCCCGTGCTCGTACGAGAGCACGTAGGCGTCGACGTACCGGTCGAGCCCGTGGGCGCGGAAGACGGGCCGCAGGTCCCACCCGATGTTGCTGACCACCGCGACGCCGATGCCGCGCTCGCGCAGCCCGGCGAGCACTTCGGCTGCGTCGGCGTACGGCTGCCAGGCCGGTGGCGTCATATGGCGTGCGTACAGGGCGTCGTACAGCCGTGGATCGGGCAGCGGCACTTCCCGCGCGAGGCCCGTGAACGCCGCGCGGTGCAGCTCGGCGCTGCGGTCGCGCGCGGCCCACAACGCGGCGAGGTGCTCGGGCACGGTCACGGGGTGGGCTCCGCCGGGCAGCCCGCCCGCCCGCTCCAGCGCCTCGGCCACCCGCCCCGACTCCCCGTCCGGCAGCGGCACTTCGAGCGCGGTGAGCGCGGACCGCAGCCAGGAGTCGGCCGACTCGATCCGGAACAGGGTCCCGGAGAAGTCGAAGAGCACGCCCTTGATCGTCATGTTCGGGATCCTCCGCAGTCGGTCGGGGAGCAGTCAGGTTCCGTTCGTGGTGCGCCTGCCGGGGCCGCGTGTGTACGTGACCACGGCCAGCGCCACCGTCAGGGCGCCGAGCAGCCAGCCGCCGAGCACGTCGGTGGGCCAGTGCACCCCCAGCCAGATCCGCGTCAGACCGACCCCGACGACCGAGAGCACGGCCAGGACCAGGGCGGTGCGCCACAGGGCGGGGCCCGCGCCGTGCGTGCGCAGCAGCCAGAGCAGCAGACCGCAGACGACCGTCGCCGTCATCGCGTGCCCCGACGGGAACGCCGCGAAGTGCGCCGAGTCCACGGGATCCGGCCACACGGGGCGCGGCCGGTCGACCGCCGCCTTCAGCCCCTGCTGCACCATCGAGCCCACCAGACAGGCGCCGGTCAGCCAGAGCGCGAGCCACCACGCCCCGCGCAGCGCCAGCCAGATCACCGCCACCGCGCAGAGCGCCCGCATCGCCCACGGGTCCCACACCCAGTCGGTGAGGATCCGGCCCGCCCGGGTGGCGCCGGGGTTGTCCACCGCCCAGCGGTGCGTGGTGCGCGCGATGTCGCCGTCGAGCGAGAGCAGCGGATGCCACTCCAGCGCCACCAGGAGGAGCAGCAGGAGCGAGGGCGCACAGAGAGCCGCGGCGGCGAGCGCGGCGCGGGAGCGGGGCGGTCGGGTCGGGGAGTCGGTGGACGTGGGGTACATGAAGTGATCCTCGCCGACGGAGCGGAGCTGCGGCCATCCCCGGGTGCCCGGGGCGTGGCGCGTACCCGGGGCTGTGACCTGTACGCATGATCCTGGTTGGCGGTGCTGCGTGCAGCCGCCCCCGACCGTGCCCCGAGCCGCCGGACAGATCCGCGAAGGTCCGCCGGACGGACAGCTGCTAGCCCAGCGCGCGCAGACCCGGCACGAAGGTGACCAGGACGGGGATCACCGGCACGAGCGCCGCCGTCGCCGTCAGGCGGAGCCTGCGTCCCGCGGTCAGGCGCGGCCGGGCGGCGAGCAGGCGGTGCACGCGCTGCGGAACGTGCGCCTGCGTGGCGGGGCAGGGGCCGAACACGCCCCGGTCCTCGTTGAGTTCGACCAGGGCGAGAGCGATCGTCAGACGGCCGAACCGGCGCGACGCCACATCGTCGGCGGCGAGCTCCACCAGGCGGTGCATCTCGCCGCGGAACGCCGCGAAGACCCGTACCTGCGGGAAACCGATGGCCAGAGCGCCCGAGCAGTGCAGCAGCCAGTCGTGCCTGGCCTGTGCGTGGCCCTGCTCGTGCGCGAGGACGGCATCGAGCTGACGGCCCTTCAGGCGGCGCAACGCGGCCGTGGTGATCACCAGTTGGGGGGCCTGCCCCGGCAGCCACCAGGCGTCGGGGCGCTCGCCCTCGAGCAGGACGAGAGGGTTGCTGCCGGGCTCCTCGCCGGGCAACAGCGGGGAACGCACGAGCAGTTCGGCCCGTCGCTCGGCGCGCCGGGAGCGGGCCCGCACGATCTCCCGGGCCAGCATGGCCGCCGTCCAGATCCCGCCGCAGGCCAGCGCCACCGCGGTGGTCGCGGCCCAAGGGCCGGACGCCTGGAGGGCGTACGCCTCGACCACGGCGTGCGGCGCGGGCGCGAAGAGGTGGCCGCGCACGGCCTGCCACGCGGCGGCGGCGCTCAGGGTCATCGAGAGCGCGCAGCAGAGCAGGACACCCGCCACCACGCACTGCCAAGCCCACAGCGCGACCACCGGTTCGCGCTCCGGCCAGTCGGCCCGCGCGAGCATTCGGGGGGCCAGGACAGCGGTCAGGGCGCCCAGCAGCAACAGTGCGACGGGGACCATCATGCCGCTCAGCCTATGAGGGTTGGGCTACCGGAGGGTATGGACTCTCACTCCAAGTGACGCACGCCACGGCCGACACGGGTGTATTTCCCGTACGAGTGACGACCCTGGCCGGGGCGCCGGGACGCCGTAATGTGCTGACGGTGATCGAGACCATCGTGTTCGACGTGGGGGAGACCCTCACCAAAGACGACCGCTACTGGGCAGCGTGGGCGGACTGGCTGCAGGTGCCGCGTCATACCCTCTCCGCGCTCGTCGGAGCCGTGGTCGCGCGCGGCGGGGACAACACCGACGCGCTGCGGCTCGTCAGCCCGGACATGGACATCGCCTCCGCGTACCACGCGCGCGAGTCCGCGGGCCGGGGCGAGCACCTGGGCGAGGCCGACCTCTACGCGGACGTGCGCCCCGCCCTCGGGGGTCTCCAGAAACTCGGCGTCCGCGTCATCGTCGCCGGCAACGGAACGCCACGGGCGGCCGAGCTCCTGCGCGCCCTCGACCTGCCCGCCGACGTCATCGCCACCTCCGGCGACTGGGGCGTGGCCAAGCCGGACCCCGCCTTCTTCGCCCGGGTGCTCGAAGTGGCCCAGGCCGGGCCCCGCGAGACGCTCTACGTGGGTGACCACCCCGCCCACGACATCTTCCCGGCCAAGCAGGCGGGGCTACGGACGGCGCACATCCGGCGCGGCCCGTGGGGGTACCACTGGGCGGACGACCCGGCCGTCGTCGACACGGCGGACTGGCGGACGGACAGCCTCACCGCGCTCGCGGCGCTGATCGCCCGCAGGGAGACGGCGCCTACAGGGTGAGCAGCATCGCCACCATCCCGATCCCCATCGAAAGGCGGCACGCCAGCGCCACCTCCGAGCGGTCCGCCCAGCCGAGCACCGCGGGCCCGCCCGCGGTCGCGGTGACCGTCCGGGGGGCGAGCCGCGCGCCCGACCACAGGACGTACCCGGCGAAGTAGAGCAGCAGCGTGCCGGTCAGGAGCGGGACACCGGCGCCGCCGTGGTGCGCGTGTGCTCCCGGCGCCGTGGCCATCGCCACCGACATGTAGGCCATGGCGAAGGCGCCGACCAGGTGGTGGAGGTGGTGGCGGTCGGTGCGGGCCGCCCACCCGGTGTGCAGCGCGGCCGCGCCGAACACCGCCGCGTAGACCAGCCAGGCCCAGCGCGGTGGTGCGACGACGGCCGCGGGCACGGCCATCACCGCCATGCCGAACCCCATGAGCGCCTCGCCGCCGGCCGTGCGGCGCTGTTCCTCGATCCGGCTGCGCATCCGCAGCAGACAGTAGGCCCCGGTCGCCGCGCAGAGCGCGACGAGCAGCCAGGCGGCCTGTGCCGGTCCGTGCACGGCACCCTCCCCCTGTCGACGGTGTCGTCGGGTCGATGCCCAGGCCCGCGGGGCCGTACGCGAGCGCACGGGGGTGCATGGGGAGCACGGGGGAGCGGGCGCACGGCGGGGGCGGCGCCGGGGGATCCTCAATCGTTTTCGAGTAAAACACTTGCTAACCTTTTCCTCATGAGCAGTACGCCCCCGTCCCCGCATCCGTCCCCGCGCCCCGCCCGCGTCCGCCCGCTCCCCCTCGCCGGCGTGCTGCGCCCGGGCAAGCCGTCCGACATCTGGTTCAAGCCCGCGAGCAGCGTGGTCGTGGCCACCGCGATACCGAATCTGACGCTGCTCGCCCTCGGCCGCCTCGACCTCGTGATGTACACGATGGCCGGATCGTTCTGCGCCCTGTACGCCCACAACCTCCCCTACGCCGCCCGCGCGCGGACGCTGGCCCTGGTCGTCGCCGGAATGACCGCGAGCCTCGCCCTCGCCCTGGTCGCCGCGTCACTCACCAGCTCCGCCGCGGTCCTCGTCGCGGTCGGCGCGCTGCTCGCCGCCGCACAGAAGACGCTCTGCGACGCCACCCGCGTCGGACCGCCGGGCCACCTGATCTTCACCTTCATCAGCTCCGCGACCCTCTTCGCGCCGCAGACCCCGGGCCAGATCCCCGGCCACCTCGCGCTCACCCTCTTGGGCGGCGCCGTCGCCTGGCTCGTCGGCATGGCACCCGCCCTGGTGCGCCCGCACGGACCCGAGCGCCGGGCCACCGCACGTGCCCTGCACGCCGCCGCCGCGTACACGGACGCCGCACACGCCGACGCCACCGCGGCGGCAGCCGAACGGGCCCGCGCCGCCGCGGCGGGCGCCGTGCACGCCGCCTGGCAGTCACTCCTCGCCACCGGCGCCCGCACCACGGCGGCCCGGCGCGCCCTGGCCCGCCTCGTCGTCCGCGCCGAGGAGGCCCTGGCCGCGCCCGACGAGGCGGACCCCGCCGCCCTGCGCTCCTGGGCGGCAGGGCTGCGCGGCACGGGCGCCGTACCGCGCCCCGGCGGCCTGCGCCCCGGCGAAGCGGACGAACTCCTCGGCGTGGCGGCCGAACTCGCCGGGCCGAAAACCCCGCTGTGGCGGCGGCTCACGCCCGGCTCGCCGCTGCTGCCCATCGCGCTGCGCACCGCCGTCGGCTGCGCCCTCGCCGGATACGGCTCGCTCGCGCTCGGCATCGGCCGCCCCTACTGGGCGCTGGTCACCGCCGCCTCCCTCTACCAGGCCAACGTCACGCTCACCTGGAACCGGGGCGTGCAGCGCGTGGTCGGCAACCTCGTCGGCGTGCTCGCCTTCGCGGCCATCGCGCCGTTCGCGCACCTCGGCCACGCCGAGCTCATCGTGTGCTGCCTGGCCCTCGCCTTCGGGGCGGAGGCCCTGATCACCCGCAACTACTGGCTCGGCACCGTGTGCGTGACGCCGATGGCGCTGCTCGTCACCGAGTTCGCCCGGTTCCAGCAGCCCGGGGAACTCATCCTCGACCGCGTCGTGGACACCCTCGTCGGCGCCGTGCTCGGCGTGCTGGCGGCCGTCCTCGTCACGAACCGCCGAGCCGGCGACCACATCGAACACGCCATCGCCGCCGCCGAACGGGCCACGGAGCAGGCAGCGGCCGGTCTCACCGGCGCGGGCCCGGCGGAACCGGCGCGGCGCCGCCTCACGGCCGCCCTCGTCGACCTGCGCGCCACCGCCGACGCGGCCGCCGGTGAATGGTGGCAGCGCGCCCTGCCCGAACAGCGGGTGCTCGCCGCCGAGCGCGCCGGACACCGTACGCTCGCGGCGACGGTCCGCCGACCGAACGGTCAGGGCGGAGACGACGGTCAGGGGACGCGGACCCGCGCGAGGGCCGCCGACGCCTGGGAGGGCGCACGAGCATGACGACGCAGAACGGTCCGGTGGCCGGCCCCGGTGGGGACACCGTGGCCGCGGTGGTGCGGCAGTGGCAGGCGGTGCGGCCCGACATCGACACCGGGCCCATGGAGGTGATCGGCCGCATCAACCGCTGCGCGGCCCTCCTCCAGCAGGCCGAGGACGCCCCGCTGCGCCGGGCGGGCCTGACCCGCGCCGAGTTCGACCTGCTCGGCGCGTTGCGCCGCACCGGGCACGAACTGACACCCGGCGAGCTGGCCCGGGAGACCTTCTCGTCAGGGGCCGCCGTCACCAAACGGCTCAAGCTCCTCCAGGAGCGGGAACTGGTCGACCGGCGCGCGGACGCACGCGACCGCAGGGTCGCGCACGTCGGACTGACCGACGCCGGGCGCGACCTCGTCGACGCGATCCTGCCGGAACAACTCGCCTACGAGACGGTCGTGCTGTCCGTCCTCGACGGAGCGGGGCAGGGGCACCTCAGCGGGCTCCTGGGGGAGTTGCTGGCGCAATTGGAAGGCCGCATCGGGGTGCGGCGGGGTTGAGCCTGTCTTTGACCGCGGATCGCACCGTCACGCCGCGGCCACCCGCTCATTGATCTGATCCTGCGTCAGGTACGCGTCGGTCTTCTCGAAGTCCGCGAGCGTGGCGGGACGTTCGGCCTGGAAGCCGGTGCGTACGTAGTCGTCGCCCGCGAGCGCGTTGAGGCCCCAGTTGGCGGCCGTGCGGAAGCGGGCGGTGACCGTGCGCAGGGCGCCCAGGTGGTAGCCGCGCGCCACGATCTGGGCGGGCAGTCCCGTCAGCTGCACACCCATCGGCTTCGACACCGCCTGGATGCCGCCGAGGTCGACGACCAGGCCCATGTCCTTGTGGCGGTAGTCGGCGAGCGGGAAGCCGCGCAGCGCCGCCAGCACGTTCTTCGCGGCGGCCCACCCCTGGCGCATCGCGTGCTGCGCGGTCGGCGGGCAGATCGCGTCGCCGCCCTTGGCGAGGTCGGGGACGGCCGCCGCGTCGCCGAGCGCGAAGACGCCGTCGATCCCCGGGACCGTCAGGTCGGCCCGTACGACGAGCCGGCCCCTGTTCGTCTCGGCGCCCAGCGTCGCGATGAGCGGGCTCGGCGCCACGCCCGCGGTCCAGATCAGGGTGCGGCACGGCAGGACCCGGTCGTCGGTGAGCGTGACGGTGTCCTCGGTCACCTTGGCCACGGACACGCCGAGCGAGACGTTCACGCCCCGGCGCTGCATGATCTCCATCGCCTTGTCGCCGAGCCGGTCGCCGAGCTCCGGCATCAGCTTGGGGGCGACGTCCACCACGTGCCACTTGATCTGCGACACGTCCAGGCCCGGGTAGCGCTTGACGGCGGCGCAGGTCAGGCGCTGCAAGTACGCGGCCGTCTCCACGCCCGCGTAACCGCCGCCGACCACCACGAACTGCAGCCGCTGCGCCCGCTCCTCGCGGCTGGAGCTCGCCGCGGCCAGGTCCAGCTGGGAGATGACGTGGTCGCGGATCCAGGCGGCCTCGGCGAGCGTCTTGACGCCCACCGCGTACTGGTCGACGCCGGGGATGTCGAACTGGCGTGTGACGCTGCCGGGCGTCAGGACCAGGTAGTCGTAGCGCTCCACGACCTCCTCGCCGTTGATCTTCCGGACGACCACGGCCTTGGCCTTGGGATCGATGCCCACGGCGCCGCCCGGCACGATCGACGTGCGGCGCAGCATCCGGCGCAGGGGCACCGCCACCGACTGCGGAGTGAGCACTCCGGAGGCGACGTGCGGCAGCAGCGGGAGATACAGCTGGTGGTCCTGTGGGCTGATCAGCCGCAGCTCCGCCTCGTGGGGTGAGAGCTTCTTCTCGAGTTTGTGAGCGCACTCCATGCCGGCGAAACCGCCGCCGACGATGAGGATCCGGGGAGCTGCCATGTGATGTCTCTCCTGAGCTGTGGGAGATCGACTTCAGGGCTTTCAGGTGGTCAGAACTGTGGATGATCTTCTGCGGACCGTACCCGTGGCCTTGTACCCCTGCATCCCGGATGGATTGCCCGTGTGACGTGGTTCACATCGATGGGGGAGGGTGAGGGGTAAATGGCTGGCGCGGGGGCCGGGCGCGGCGGGATGCTGCGGGGTGTCCGGGCGGCGTACGCGCTGGGGATCGCGTTCCGCCCGCGCCGAGGGGGGAGTAGTGATGACCGTTGCCGATTCCGGGGCGTCCGGGGCCCGGCCCGAAGTCCGTACGGGGACCGGGGCACTGCGCGGCACCCGGGAGGCGGGCGTCGCCGTCTTCCGCGGGATTCCGTTCGCCGAGCCTCCCGTCGGCGCGCTGCGTTTCGCCGCACCGCGCCCGGTCCGGAGCTGGAGCGGAGTGCGGGAAGCCGTCTCGTACGGGCCACCGCCCCCGCAGGGCGGTCACTTCGGGATGGACGCGCTGGCGCGGGAGACGGCGGGCGACGACTGGCTGACGGTCAACGTCTGGTCGCCCGACCCCGGCCCGGACGCGGGACTGCCGGTGCTGGTGTGGATCCAGGGCGGCGCCTACACCATCGGCATGTCGGGCCTTCCCGAGTACGACGGCGGGCGCCTGGCCGGTGAGGGCGGCGTCGTCGTGACGTTCAACTACCGCGTGGGGCTCGAAGGTTTCGGGCAGTTCGAGGGGGCGCCCGCCAACCGCGGCCTGCTCGACCAGCTCGCCGCCCTGGAGTGGGTGCGGGACCACATCCGTGCCTTCGGCGGCGATCCCGACCGCGTCACCCTCTTCGGCCAGTCGGCGGGCGGCGGGTCGGTCGCCGCGCTGCTCGCGATGGAGGGCGCGGCCGGGCTCTTCGGGCGAGCCGTCGCACAGAGCGCGCAGGGCACGTTCTTCTCGCCGGAGCTCGCCGCCGACATCGCCGCCTCGTGCACCGCCGAGCTGGGGCTTCGGCCCACGGTGGCCGACCTGGCCGAGGTGCCCCCGCATCTGCTGTCCGCCGCCGGGGACGCGGTCGGCGCCTCGTGCGCCGGGCCGGCCGGGCGCTGGGGCCGGCCCGCGCTGCGGGCGGTCATCTTCTCGCCGGTCGTCGACGGCGCGGCCCTGGCCGTCACTCCCTGGCAGGCCCTGGCGGACGGCAGCCGCCGGCACATCGACCTCCTGGTCGGCCACACCCGCCACGAACAGCGGCTGCTCACCGCGCTCGACGGACTGCTCGGCCAGGTGAGCGAGGAACAGGCCGCGACCGCCCTCACCACCTTCGCCCCGCCCCCGGACGGCGCCCGCCGCTACCGCGAGGCCTTCCCGGCGGCGGGCCCGGACGAGCTGCACGAACTCGTCCTGTCCGACTGGCTGTTCCGCATGCCGACGCTGCACCTCGCCGAGGCGCACATCGCCGCCGGGGGCCGCGCCCACGCCTACGAACTGACCTGGCCCGCCCCGGGCATGGACGGGATCCTCGGCGCCTGCCACGGCCTCGACGTGCCCCTCGTCTTCGGCGCGCTCGACCGAGGCCAGCCCGCCGCGCTGATCGGCACGGGGGCCGCCGCGGTGGCGGAGGCGGCAGCTCTGTCCGCCCGGATGCGCGCCGCGTGGACGTCGTTCGCCGCCCGGGGCGAGCCCGGCTGGCCCGCGTACGACGCCGAGCGGCGTCTCGTGCAGCTCTTCGACGCCCGGCCGTCCGTCACGCACTACCCGGAGGAGCGGTCCCGCCGGATCTGGCGGGACCACGTCTTCTCCGTGCTGCCGCTGCTCGATCCATAGCCGTCAGAGCCTGTGTCATATCCCCGGCCGGTAGCGGATCGGGTGGTCGTGCGGGACCTCGACGAGCACGATCCTGACGCCGTCAGGATCCGCGATCCACATCTCGACGAGCCCCCACGGCTCCCGCACCGGCGGGCGCAGCACCTCGACGCCGTTGGCAAGGAGCTCGTCGTGGGCCGCCCGCACGTCCGCCACCTGCAGCCACAGCTGCAGTCCCGGCGCGGGCGGGGCCTCGGCACGGCCGGAGAGTTCCAGGAAGCCGCCGCCGAGGAAGTAGACGGTGCCACGCTCGGGGCCCGTGCCGAACTCGCGGTAGACGGCGAGACCGAGCGCCTCGCCGTAGAAGGCGCGGGAACGCTCCGGGTCGGTGGGGTGCAGCAGGGTCCTGCCGCTCAGTACATGCACCATGCGGCCGCATCCTAGAGCCTGTCTCCGCACCCCCGGCCGGGGGTTAGGCTCGGCGCGACCGCACACCGCGCCAAGAATCGGGAGAGCCAGCTCCATGGACACCGCCCCGCGCCCCTCATCCGGCGAGCTCACCTACCGGGACGCCACCGCCGCCGACGTCGACGCACTGGTCGCGCTCGTCGAGTCGGCGTACCGCGGGGATGCCAGCCGCGTCGGGTGGACCACCGAGGCGGACCTCCTTCAAGGGCAGCGGACCGACCCGCGGGGGGTCGCGGAGGTCATCGAGTCGCCCGCGAGCAGACTGATCGTCGTCGAGCGGGACGGCGGGCTCATCGCCTGCTGCCAGCTCGAACACCGCGGGGACCACGCCTACTTCGGCATGTTCGCGGTGAGCCCGGACCGGCAGGGCGAGGGCCTCGGCAAGGTGATCATCGCCGAGGCCGAGCGGGTCGCGCGCGAGACGTGGGGCGTCCATGAGATGCACATGACCGTGATCAACGCCCGCGATGACCTCATCGCCTGGTACGAGCGCCGCGGCTACCGCCGTACGGGAAAGATGACGCCCTTCCCGTACGGCGACGAGCGGTTCGGCATCCCGCAACGCGACGACCTGCAGTTCGAGCTGCTGATCAAGCCGTTGAGCTGAGCTGTGGGGGCGTCACGCCGTGAAGCGGCCCGTCCGCTTGATCTCGGGGTAGTCGGTGGTCGCCCCGTCCAGCTGCAGCGCCCGTACCAGGCGCAGATCGTCCTGCGTGTTCACGACCCAGCCGATGATCCGCAGGTCGGCCTTCCTGGCCCGCTCGACGATCTCCAGGGTCAGGCGCCGGATGTTGAGGACGAGGGTGGTCGCGCCGACGGCCGTCGCGCGCTCCACCACATCCGTGCCGTAGCGGCTGGCGACGAGCGCGGTGCGCACCCCGGGGACGAGGCGCGCGATCTCGGCGACCGCCTCGTCGTGGAAGGAGATCACCTCCACCCGGCCGACCAGATCGCGGCGCCGCATGACCTCGGCGAGGGCGCGCGCGGCCGCGACGTCCTTGATCTCGGCCTGCAGCGGCGCCTTGACAGCGTCCAGGACCTCTTCGAAGGTGGGGACGCGCTCCCCGCGGCCCGCGTCGAGCTCCCGCAGCTCGGCGAGGGTCTTCTCGGCGATCGGCCCTTTGCCGTCGGTCGTACGGGCCACGTCGGCGTCGTGCATGACGACCAGCGCGCCGTCCTTGCTCAGATGCAGATCCAGCTCGATGAGATCGAGGCCCGCCGCTTGTGCGGCGATGAAGGAACGAAGGGTGTTCTCGGGCTCGACACCCATGACCCCGCGATGACCGATGGTGAGGAAGTTCAAGATCCACTCGCTTCCGTCGACGGAGGCTCGGCGACCGCGCGGCGAGGACGGAGGAAGCCGCGCGACAATGTCGCAGCCTAATGGCCCGACACGGTGAGCGAACCGTGCGGACGCGGGTCTGTGGAGCGGTCCGTTCTGGTTCCGGCGATGCCGAGGAGGAGTCCGGTGATCAGGGCGGCGACAAGGACGGCGCGGGTGCTCACGGGTGCGCTGCTCCGTACGGCGGGGGACGGCTGACCCTGCCGTCCTACCGCTCGGGGCGCCACCGGGGCGAGCTGCTTCACCCAGGGGTGGGCGCGTCTCCGCCGCGTTGACGGGGCCGCCGGGGCGCGGGCAGACCGGACGGCGCCGCGCCCGCCGGAGCGCCGGGTGCGCCGGGTACACCGGGTACACCGGGTGTGCCGGGTGTGCCGGGTGTGCCGGGTGTGCCGGGTGTGCCGGGTGTGCCGGGTGTACTGGGTGTGCCGGGTGTGCCGGGTGTACTGGGTGTGCCGGGTGTACTGGGTGTACTGGGTGCGCCAGGCGTCCCAAGGGCGTCGAGGTCCACGAGCATCGCCTCGGCCAGCTCCACCTCCGCCTCGAGGCGCCGCTCGCTCCAGCGCAGCGCCACCTCGGGGTGGGACCAGGCCGCCGCCCCGCCCGCCCGCGCGAGCGCGTCCCGCACCTCCTTCAACTCGCCCTCCGTCCGTGCGATGTGCTCGGCGACCAGCGCGCGCAACTGCTCCGGCGCCGTGAGGTGCCCGAGCCAGACCCGCAGCAGCAGCGGATGCTTCAGGACGGCGGGCCCCGCGTCCCGCCCGTCGTCCGCCCAGGCCGCGAGCGCGGCGCGTCCCTCCTCGGTGATGGCGTACGACCGTTTCGTACGAGGCTCTTCGGGGCCCGAGCGCCGCGAGGTGGCGTACCCGAGGGCCTCAAGGCGGCGCAGTTCCGCGTAGATCTGGCTGATGGCGGGCGACCAGTAGAAGAAGCGGAGCGAGGCGTCGGCCCACTTCTTGAGTTCGTAACCGGTCCGCTCCCCGGGGAAGGAGAGCAGGCCGAGCACGGCCCAGGCGGTCGGCGGCAGCCCGTCGGCGGAAGGGCCGTCCTGCTGCTGGGCCGGGGTGTGCGAGGGGGTGCGACGGGCTGCCATATGCCGCATTGAAGTGAACGGCACGCTTCGGGCGCAAGGACCTGGCAGGGCCCGGGGCTCAGCCGCGGTCGTCGCGCGGCGGGCGGCGGTTCGCCGCCAGCGTCAGGGTGCGGGCCCGCTGCGCGATCTCGTCCAGTGCCGCGGCCGGGCTGTAGACCGTCAGGGCGGCGCGCCGCTTGTCCAGGAGCAGCGCGTCCGGCGCCGAGGCGGTCTCGCCGTCGTACGCGAGGGTCGCCACGTCCTCCAGACCGCTGAGCCTGAGTTCCTCGACGCGCTCGGCACGGAAGACCCGGGAGCGCCGCAGCGCGCCGCCCAGCGCGGAGAGGGCGACCCGGGTACGGGCCAGCGTTGCCTCCGCGTCGACCGTGCGGACGTCGAGGAGGCCGTCGTCCAGGCGCGGCCGGTGCGAGGGCGCGAGCCCGTCCGGCAGGTACTGGCCGTTGCCCGCGAAGAGCAGCCACAGGACCCGGTCGTGACCGTCGAGCCGGATCCGCAGCGGAGCCGCCGTCCGCAGCACCTCCAGGAACGACACGGCCGCCGCGGGCCACTTGCCGATGCGGCCCTCCAACTTCTCGCGTTTGCGCACCAGTTCCGGATAGAGCCCGATGCTGAAGGTGTTGACGAAGCCTGCGACGTCCGTGCCGTCGCCGTCGCGCACCCGGGCCAGGTCGACGCGGACGGCCTCGCCGCGCCGCACGGCGTGCGCGGTGTCCTCGAAGGTGGGCGTACCGGCGTCCAGGGCGAAGTGGTTGAGGGTGCCGCCGGGGAACACCGCCAGCGGGATACCGGCGGCCGCGGCGCGCCGGGCGACGGCGTTCACCGTGCCGTCCCCGCCGCAGACACCGAGCACACCGCCCGACTCGCCTGCGCGCTCGACGGCTTCGTCCAGCACCTCGTCGAGGTCGTCGCCGGGCCCGCGCGCCAGGATCTCGGCCCTCGGAAGGAGCAGCTCCAGGTGCTCGCGCGCGGGCAGCCGCCCCGGAACGCCCTTGCCCGCACCGGAGTTGAGGACCACGACCAGCCCTTCGCCGTCCGGCAGCGCGGGCGCCGCGACCCGGGTCCGCCGTTGCCGCGCGGGCGAGGGGCGCGGCGGCCACCAGTAGCAGGTGACCGCCGCGGCGGCCGCGCCGAGTGCGCAGCCCGCGAGCACGTCACCGGGGTAGTGGACCCCCACGTACACCCGGGAGAAGGCGACGGACGCGGCGACCGGCGCGAGGAGCGCGCCGTACCGGGGTGCCTCCAGGGCCACCCCCACGGCGAACGCCGCCGCGGACGCCGCGTGCCCGGACGGGAACGACGAGGTCCACGGCGCCTTCCCCAGATGCCGGACCGCGGGGACCCCGTCCATGACGGGGCGACGGCGGCGGACGGCGTATTTGGCCACGGCGTTCGTGGTCAGCGAGGCAAGGGCGAGTGCGCCCACCCCGCGCCGCGCGGCGCGCCGGGCCGCGGGGCCGCCGACGGCCGCGAGCACCGCCGCCGAACCGAACCAGAGGCGTCCGTGGTTGGCGGCGGAGCTGAGCGGTGGCAGCAGCGCCCCGCCCGGCAGCCGCGCCGACGCCACCCGTTCGAACCACCGCCGGTCGATGCTGCCGATGCGTCCAGTCATGGCCTCACTTGATCAGGGCGGCACGGCGGCGGCCCGTGCTGGTCGCCCGAACGGGGGACACCGCGCGCCCTTCCGGTGCCGGGCGCCGGGAAGGTGTAAGAGGTGAGGATGAGGGAGACCAGAGGCAGACAGGCAGATCAGGCAGGTCAGCCAGGCAGGTCAGGCAGACAGGTCAGCCAGGCAGGTCAGTCAGGCAGGTCAGGGGCTCGCCAGCACCTCACCGGCATCCCGCAACTCGTAACTCGCAACCCGCAACCCGCGACTCACCAGGAACTCCGCAGACCCTCCAGGAGGTACGCCCCGTGCTCGTCGACCTTTCCGGCAAGACCGCCCTCGTCACCGGATCGACCCAGGGAATCGGCGCGGCGATCGCCGCTGGTCTGGCGCGGGCGGGCGCCCGGGTAGCGGTCAACGGACGGTCCCGCGGCTCCGTGGACACCGCGGTGGACCGGCTCGAGGGCGAGTGCGGCGGTGCCGAGTTCCTCGCGGCACCGGGGGACATCTCCACCGACGAGGGCGCCGGGCAGGTCTTCGACGCCGTGCCGCACGCGGACATCCTCGTCAACAACCTCGGTGTCTTCGGCGCCGAGCCCGCACTGGACATCAGCGACGACGAGTGGCGCCGCTACTTCGAGCTCAACGTCCTGACCGCGGTGCGGATGATCCGGCACTACCTCCCGGGCATGACGGACCGCTCCTGGGGGCGGATCCAGAACATCGCCAGCGACTCGGCGCTCGTCACGCCCGCCGAGATGATCCACTACGGCATGTCGAAGACCGCGCTGCTCGCCGTCTCCCGGGGCTTCGCGAAGGAGGCGGCGGGGACCGGCGTCACCGTCAACTCCGTGATCGCGGGGCCGACGCACACCGGCGGCGTGGAGGAGTTCGTCTACGAGCTGGTCGACCGCGCGCTGCCCTGGGAGGAGGCGCAGCGGGAGTTCATGACCAAGCATCGACCGCAGTCGCTGATCCAGCGGCTCATCGAGCCGGAGGAGATCGCGAACATGGTCGTCTACCTCAGCTCACCGCTGGCGTCCGCCACGACGGGCGGGGCCGTGCGGGTCGACGGCGGATACGTGGACTCGATCGTTCCGTAGCGGGGCCCCACGCCAGGTCCGGCGCCGCGATGTGCCCGCGATTTTGCCGGACCAGCAAAGATCATCGCCTCCGTGCCCGCCCGCCCCGGATGCTCGTGTCCGGAGTCGTCGAAGCCCCAGGAGGATCCATGAACCTGCCCCGGACCACGACCGCCACGCCTGGCACGACCACCACGCCCGCCAGGCCCGTCACGGACCCCACGCACCGCCTCGTCGCATCCCCCGCGGGCCGCACCCACCTGGTGGAGCAGGGCACCGGCCCGCTCGTCCTGCTCGTGCACGGCTTCCCGGAGTCCTGGTACTCCTGGCGCCACCAACTGCCGGCCCTGGCAGCGGCCGGCTACCGCGCGGTCGCCGTCGACGTGCGCGGCTACGGCCGCTCGTCCAGGCCGCAGGGGAGCGCCGCGTACCGGATGCTCGACCTCGTCGAGGACAACGCCGCCGTGGTGCGCGCGCTCGGCGAGGAGAGGGCGGTGATCGTCGGGCACGACTGGGGCGCGACCGTCGCCGCGCACTGCGCCCTCGTACGCCCCGACGTCTTCCGCGCGGTCGGCCTGCTGAGCGTCCCGTACACGCCGCCGGGCGGCCCGCGGCCCGGTGAGGTGTTCGCGGGGATGGGCGGTGACGAGGAGTTCTACGTCTCGTACTTCCAGGAGCCGGGCCGTGCCGAGGCCGAGATCGAGCCCGATGTCAGGGGCTGGCTCGCCGGTTTCTACGCCGCGCTCTCCGCCGACACCATGCCAGGTCCTGACGCGCCCGACCCGCACTTCGTGAGCCGCGGCGGGCGGCTGCGCGACCGGTTCCCCGCGGACCGGCTGCCCGGCTGGCTCGGCGAGCGGGATCTCGACGTCTGCGCCGGGGAGTTCGAACGGACCGGCCTGACCGGCGCGCTCAGCCGCTACCGCGCCATGGACCGGGACTGGGAGGACCTCAACCCCGGCTTCACGGGCGCCCCGATCACCCAGCCCTCCCTCTTCGTCGGCGGGGCCCTGGACGCCTCCACCACCTGGCTCGCGGACGCGATCGAGGCGTTCCCCGAGACCCTGCCCGGCCTGCGCTCTTCGCACGTCCTCGAAGGCTGCGGACACTGGGTCCAGCAGGAACGACCCGCCGAGGTCAACCGGCTCCTGACCGACTGGCTCGCCGCTCTGCCGGAGTGAGCGCCGACGTCAGGGGAACGTGACGGACGGGTCCACCGGTGTGAGGACCAGCCAGCGCAGCGCCGTGTCGCCGAAGCGGCCGTAGGCGGTGATGCGCACATCGACGGGGTCGGGCGCCACCAGCGGGAAGTACATCGGGCGCGGCCCGTCGTCGGCGGCGCCCCGGTCGTCGGCCGTGCGGTCCCACAGCTCGGCGACGCCCGGCTCGCGCCGTACCGTCCGCACCACCTCGTCAAGGCGCCCGTTGTCCGGCCAGCGCTGCCAGGCCAAGCGCAGCCGTCCGAGGAGCGGGGCGGCCCACTTCGTATCCCAGTCGCGCAGCTGGTAACGGGCCTCGGGGGAGAACGCCCAGGTCATGGCGTTCGCGTCCGGGTGGGCCAGCCAGGGGCAGTGGCGCGCGGCCACGGCATTGGCGGCGACCACGTCCCAGGCCTGGTCGCAGATCCAGCTCACCCGGCGCTGCTGGTGCAGCAGGTCGAGCAGGTCGAGCAGTGCGGCGTCGGGCCGGGCGGCCGCGTCCCGCTGCCGCGGCGGCTGGTGGCCGGTGCCGCGGTAGAGGGCTCTCGCCTGGTGTGCGGAGAGGTCCAGGATGCGGGCGACCCCGGCGATCATCTCGCGCGCGTACCCGCGGTCCTCGCCCCGCTCCAGGGCGCGGTACCAGCGTTCGGAGACGCCGAGCAGCAGGGCCATGTCGAGCTGGGTGAGGTAGCTGCGGTGGCCGCGGAAGGGCACGGGGTCCGGCAGCAGACCGGGGTCCCGCGCCATCCGCCAGGCGCGCAGCATCCGCCCCAGATCCTCGCGTCGCGCGTCCGGCAACTGTAAAGACCTCGCAAAGATGGTGTTGTCGTACGGAGGGTGCCGCGCGCCCTTACCGGATCGCGGCCCGGGCGGGTGCACGGTGTCAGCCTCGCATACGGGCGCGGGGACCGGAACGCGGGAGTGCCGGTAGGCGGGGATGCCGACCTTGGACAGCGGCAGGCGGCCAAGGTGGGCCGCCCGACCACCCGGTACGGGCGGAACTCCTGAGTACCGGGTGGCCAGGGACGGCCGGTCGTTCCGCCGTGCCGGACCGCCGTCGTACGGACGTCCCGTCGCCCGCCTACGCCGTCCGGGCCCGGCCCGCACCGCCCGCGCCGAGCCACGCCGACCACACACCCACGGAGAACTCGATGAGCCACTTCCTTCCGGAGAACGACGCCGTGCTGACCGCGGCCCGAGGGCTTGCCCAGGCGCATGCCGGGCTGATCGAGGTGAACAGCAGCCCCCTCTACCTGCGGGCGCTCGACGCCGACCCGGCCCGCACCGTGGGCCTGGTCTCCGGCGGCGGCTCCGGGCACGAGCCCCTGCACACCGGGCTCCTGGGCCGGGGCGGCCTGGACGCCGTCTGTCCCGGCGCGGTCTTCGCCTCCCCGCACAACCGGCAGATCTACGAGGCCAGCGCGGCGGCCGCCAAGAGCGACGGCGTGCTGCACATCGTGAAGAACTACACCGGCGACGTCATCAACTTCCAGATCGCTGCGGAGCGCCTGCGCCACGACGGCATCCCCGTCGCCACGGTCCTGGTCGACGACGACCTGGCCACCGACAGCGCGGACAGCGCGACCGGCCGCCGGGGCACCGCCGCCACCGTCGTCGTCGAGAAGCTCCTGGGTGCCGCCGCCGACCGGGGAGCGACGCTGGAGGAGCTCGCCGACCTGGGGCGGCGGATCGTGGCCCGGTCCCGCAGCATCGCGGTCGCCGCCCGCGCCCAGACCTCTCCCACCACGCTGAGCCCCGCGTTCGAGCTGGACCAGGGCACTCTCGACTACGGCGTCGGCATCCACGGCGAGCGCGGCATCCGCACCATCGCCCGGCCCGCGATCGGCGATCTCGTCCGGCGCATGACCGACGACCTCCTTGACGCGCTGCCCGAAGGACCCGACGAGGTGCTCGCCCTCGTCAACGGCCTGGGCGCCACCACCGAGCTGGAGCTCAACGCCATCGCCGTGCTGCTCAGCGACGAACTCACCGCCCGCGGCGTACGTCCGGTACTGGTCGTCCCCGGCACCTTCACCGCGGCCCTGGACATGGCCGGCTTCTCCCTCACCCTTACCCGGCTCGACGAGGGATGGGCCGACCTGTGGACCGCCCCGACCCGGACCCCGCTGGTCCTGCCGCGCCCCTCGCTCGCCCCGGGCCTGCCCGCGCCGACCGCCGAGCCGACCGCGGCGAGCGCTCCCGTACGAGCGCCGCGCACGGGCGGCGACCGCGCCCTGCTCGACCACTACGCCCGTACCGTCACGCAGGTCCGCGACAACCTCACCAAGCTCGACCAGCTCGTCGGTGACGGCGACTTCGGCGACAACCTCGCCGGTGGCGTCCGGCGCGCGGTGAAGCTGGCCGACGAGACCGGCGCGGACGGCACGGCCGCCCTCGCCGACGCCTTCCTCAACGACGTCGGGGGCACCAGCGGCCCGCTGTTCGGCCTCCTCTTCCAGCACCTGGCCACCGCGTCACCTGCGGACGGCGGGGCCCCGCCGGTCGCCGCGCTCGCGGAGGCCGCGGCAGCCGGATACGCGGCCATCCACCGGGTGGGCGGCGCGAGCCCCGGCGACTGCACGCTGGTCGACGCGCTCGAGCCCGCCGCCGAGTCCCTGGCCGTCGCCCGCGACGCCGGCACCGAGGCGCCCCTCACCGAGGCCGCCCAGGCCGCCATCCGCGGCGCCCTTGCCACCGCGTCGCTGCGCCCCCGGCGTGGCCGCGCCAGCTACGTCGGGGACCACGCCCTCGGCGTCCCGGACCCCGGCGCCCTCGCCGTGGCCCTGCTCTTCATGGCCCTCGCGGACATCCACGAGCCCGCCACGGCCCCGCGCCTGCCCGCCCCCGGCCACATCACGGTGGTCTGATCCGTCTGATCCGACGGGTGTTCCACTGGCTCGGGTCTCCGTTCTCTGACTAAGGTCAGAGAACGGAGACCGGAGGGATGAGGGCCGCAGGGATGAGGGCCGGACGGATGGATGCCGAGCAGATCGATCAGGTACGGCGGTTCAACCGCACCGTCACCGAGCGCGTGGGTGTGCTCCACGACCGCTATCTGGGCCGCGACCGGCCCATCGGTGAGGCACGGCTG
Organism: Streptomyces sp. NPDC046465; assembly: GCF_040646035.1. NCBI lineage: Bacteria > Bacillati > Actinomycetota > Actinomycetes > Kitasatosporales > Streptomycetaceae > Streptomyces > Streptomyces sp. NPDC046465. The sequence continues at coordinate 220,609 of NZ_JBEYZK010000009.1, read as the reverse complement.
CTCTGGGAGATCGGCGCGCGGGGGCAGGACCTCCGCAGGCTGCGCGAGCGCCTCGGGCTCGACTCCGGTTACGTGAGCCGCCTGCTGCGCGCCCTGGAGGCCGACGGCCTGGTGGCGGTGGAGCCGCACCCCGAGGACCGCAGGGTCCGCACGGTCCGGCTGACCGGCGCGGGCCGCGCCGAGCGCGCCCTGCTCGACGAGCGCAGCGACGAACTGGCGGGCTCCCTGCTGCAACCGCTCAACGACGCGCAGCGCACCCGCCTCGTCGCCGCCATGGCCGAGGTCGACCGGCTGCTCACCGCCGCGACGGTCACCCTGGTCGCCGTCGACCCCGACCATCCTGACGCCCAGTCCTGCCTGCGCTCCTACTTCACCGAACTCCAGGAGAGCTTCGACTCCGGCTTCGACCCCGCCCAGAGCCTGCTGCCCGACGCGGGCGGACTGCGGCCGCCGGGCGGCCTCTTCCTGGTCGCGAGGGTGCACGGCGAACCCGTCGGCTGCGCCGGCCTCAAGCTGCTGCCCGGCTCCCCGGCCGAGGTCAAAAGGATGTGGGTCTCGCCCGAGGCGCGCGGCCTCGGGCTCGGCCGCCGCTTCCTCGCCGAGCTGGAGACGCTGGCCGCCCGGCACGGCCGCACCCTCCTGCGCCTCGACACCAACAAGGCGCTGGACGCGGCGATCGGCCTGTACCACTCCTGCGGCTTCGAGGAAGTCCCCGCCTTCAACGACGAGCCGTACGCCCATCACTGGTTCGAGAAGCGCATCGAGCAAGCCTGAACGGCTATCAGCTATCAGCTATCGGCTAACGGCTAACGGCTATATGAAATAGCTACTTGCCTAAAGGGTTTAGGTAAATGCATACTCGTTCATGTCGAACGAGGAGAGCATCATGGTGCGCGTAGGGCTGACCACCGAACGTCTGGTCCGGGCCGGGGCAGAGCTGGCCGACGAGGTCGGCTTCGACCAGGTGACCGTCTCGGCGCTCGCCCGGCACTTCGACGTCAAGGTCGCGAGCCTCTACTCGCACGTGAAGAACTCCCACGACCTCAAGACCGGGATCGCCCTGCTGGCCCTGGCCGAACTCGCCGACCGCGGCGCCGACGCGCTCGCCGGACGGGCCGGCAAGGACGCCCTGGCCGCCCTCGCGAACGTCTACCGCGACTACGCCCAGGAGCACCCGGGCCGGTACGCCGCGGCCCAGCTCCGGCTCGCACCGGAGGCCGCCGCGGCGAGCGCGGGCGGCAGGCACGCGGAGATGACGCGGGCGGTCCTGCGCGGGTACGACCTGGCGGAACCGGACCAGACGCACGCGGTCCGCCTGCTCGGGAGCGTCTTCCACGGCTACGTGAGCTTGGAGCTCGGGGGCGGGTTCAGCCACAGCGCGCCCGACACGCAGGAGACCTGGACGCGCGTCATCGACGCCCTCGACGCCCTGCTGCGCAACTGGCCCGAGCCCGCTGCCTAGGGCCTGTCCTGCGACAGGCCACTGAGACCATCCACATTGATCAACAGGTTGAGGCAATGAACACGGCAAAGAACACGGCGAACACGGTGAACACGGCGAGCGCGGCAGTAAATGCCGATCAGCACTGGACCATCACACCCGTCACCGCGGAGCTGCTGCGCGGCGCCCTCGACGTCGAGCGCACCGAGCACGGCGTACTGCCGCACCGGCTGCCCGCCCGGGCCCGCGAACAGAACAACGACGGCCAGTTGGCCATGGCCGAGTCCCAGCCGTCCGGCGTACGCCTGGCCTTCCGTACGCGTGCCACCGCCGTCGAACTCGACACGCTGCCCACCAAGCGGGTCTACGTGGGCGCGCCGCCGCGTCCGGACGGCGTCTACGAACTGCTCGTCGACGGGAGCCTGGTCGACCGGGCGAGCGCGCACGGCGGCAACACCCTGACCGTAGACATGACCGCGGGGACGGCCGAGCACGCCGCCGGGCAACCCGGCACCGTGCGCTTCACCGAGCGGCTGTCCGACGGCCTGAAGGACGTCGAGATCTGGCTGCCGCACAACGAGACCACCGAGCTCTTCGTGCTGCGCACCGACGCTCCCGTGGAGCCCGCGCGGGCCTCGGACCGCAAGGTGTGGCTGCACCACGGCAGTTCGATCAGCCACGGTTCCGACGCGGCGGGACCCAGCGCCACATGGCCCGCGCTCGCGGCCTCGCTCGGCGGCGTCGAACTCATCAACCTGGGCCTTGCCGGTAGCGCCCTGCTCGACCCGTTCACCGCCCGAGCGCTGCGGGACACCCCCGCCGACCTGATCAGCATCAAGATGGGGATCAATCTGGTCAACGCCGACGCGATGCGGCTGCGCGCCTTCACCCCGGCGATGCACGGTTTCCTGGACACCGTCCGCGAGGGGCACCCCGATACCCCGCTCCTGGTCGTCTCGCCGATTCTGTGCCCCGTGCACGAGGACACCCCCGGCCCCAGCGCGCCGGATCTCTCCGGCCTCAGCGAGGGGCGGATCGTATTCAAGGCCATGGGCGACCCGGCGGAACGGGCGAGCGGCAAGCTCACCCTCAACGTCATCCGCGACGAGCTGGCCCGCATCGTGAAGCAGCGGGCGGCCGACGACCCGAACCTGTACTACCTCGACGGCCGTGAGCTCTACGGCGCCGAGGACGCCGCCGAACTGCCGCTGCCCGACCAGCTGCACCCAGATGCGGCCACGCACCGCCGCATGGGGGAGCGGTTCGCCGAGCGGGCCTTCACGGCCGGGGGAGCCTTCGCGGACACAACCTCTGCCGACGCCGGGTGAGCGCCTCGGCCGCTACGGCCGTGAAGGTCGTTACGGCCGTTACGGCCGGGCGGTACGGGCCAGCCGGTGCAGGTCCTGTAGCGCGTCCACGAGCACGGTGCGCCGGTGCCACTTGATCCAGGAGCCGAGGGCGCGGCTCGCGCTGTCAAGGGCCCGCAGCTGAGTCTGGGTGAAGCCGACGAGGGGCCGGGCGTGGTGGGAGGAGATCACACCGCGGACGGTGTCCTGCTCGTCGACGAGAGGGATGCTGTGGCAGGCGCGGCTGCCTGAGGCGAGGATCACACGCCGGGTGTCGTCGTCGAAACCGGCCGATGAGGCCACCTCCTTGACGGTGACCTGGTGGCTGGCGGCGGCGGCCCGGGAGCACGCGGTGTTCCCGTCGACGAACGCGAAGTAGTCGGTGAACTGCCGGGGCAGGCCCGCGTGATTGGCCATGCGCAGGATGTCGTCCTCGACCAGCTGCACGTTCCCCATGTCCGTATCGGTGAGGGACATGACACGGCGCAGCGCGGCGCCGAGTACCTCGCCCTGGTTCGTCGCGTCGAGCGATCCTGCCTGCAGCAAGCGCAAGTCCGGCGTCGGCTGCTGGGCCCGTGCGACGGTCCACACCGCGGCGCCCGGCGCCGGGCCGGGTGTGCGGACGACCGCGGAGGCCAGTTGGTGCAGCTTGATGTTGGCCCGCTGAGAGGCCTGGCGCAGCAGCGCGAACGCCTCCTGCGGGCCCGCGAGCCGGTAGCGCTCGACCAGGATGCCCTCGGCCAGCGCGATCCTCGCGCGCGCACGCGTCTGGACCTGTAGCTCGAACACCTGATCGCGCAGCTGCTCGGCGGCAGCCTTGAGTAGTTCCGTCTCGCCCCTGGGCGACGGCACCCCCTGTGACGCGGACTGATCGTCTGGCGTGGGTGCGGACGGAAAGGTCAATCTGTCTCCCATGGCGGTGGACTGCTCCGGCGTTCTCGTCGTTCTGTGAAGGGCGGTGGCCTGCCCTTCACGCTTCCGTGACCGTAACGCGACCGGTTCCCGATGTCATGTTCCCCCGTGCGGCAGCCCTTGCATGTTCACGACATGACGACTAGTCATATGGCTAATCGAAATAATCGGCATACAGGCCATGCCGTGCCCGTGCCGTGCCCATGCCGTGCAGGCACAGAGGGCGCCATGTCCTGGCCACACCCTGGAGGGCACGTGAAGTTCTCCGTCATCTTCGAGGCGCAGCTCGCCGACCCGACCGTCGAACGGGAACACCAGCTCATCCGCGACAGCGTCGAGCAAGCCGTACTGGCCGAACAGATGGGATTCGACCGCATATGGGCGGTAGAGCACCATTCGCTCAAGTGGTACGCGCACATGAGCGCGCCGGAAATCTTCCTGACCTGGGTCGCCGCGCGCACCAGCACCATCAGGATCGGGCACGGCGTCGTCTGCATGCCGTTCAACTTCAACCATCCGGCGCGGGTCGCCGAACGCGCGGCCATGCTGGACCTGCTCTCCGGAGGACGGCTCGATCTGGGCGCGGGCCGGGGCGGCACGGCGCAGGAGACGTCGCTGTGCGGAGTCGACAGGGAACGTACGACGCAGGAGGTCGAGGAAGCGCTGCGCATCATCGGCAAGGCCTGGGAGAAGGAGGAGCTGGAACATCACGGCGAACTCCTCGACATCGGTCCCCATCCGATCCTGCCGCGCCCCGCACAGACCCCGCACCCGCCGCTCTTCCTCGCCTGCAGCAGGACCGAGACCCTGACGCAGGCCGCCGAACTCGGCATCGGCGCCCTCGTGATGGGCTTCGCGGGCCCCGAGTCGATCGCCGGTATGCGGCAGGCGTACGACGCCGCGCTCGCCGCCCGCACCGACGCGCGGTTCGTGTCGAGCGTCGTCAACGACCACTTCTCCGTGCTCTGCCCCACGATCGTGCTCGACGACGGGGAGGCCGCGCGGCGCGTCGGCATCCGCGGGCAGCGGTTCTTCGCGCAGTCCATCGGGCACTGGTACGGCGGCGCGGGCGTCCCCGACGAGGCGGTCGTCGAGGGCGGCGACGAGGCGGCCGAGATGCGCAAGGCGGCCGAGCAGGTCGTCGCGCGGCTGCACGAGCACGACATCCCGGTGCGGCCCACCTCGACGGCCACGTTCAACGCCGACCACGCGTACGGCACCGCTGACGACGCCATCGCCTACGTGGAACGCCTGCGCGACGCCGGGGCCGACGAGATCATGTGCCTCGTACAGATGGGCACCGTCCCGCAGGAGGCCTGCCTGGAGACCCTGCGGCAGTGGGGCGAGAAGGTCATCCCCCACTTCCGCCCCCGGGGAGTGGCCGCACTGTGACGCGACGGGAGAACACGGGGGCTGCCGGGGCGGTTGCCGCGCCGGGCGGGTCCGACCGTCTCGACCCCCTCGCCCGCCCCCTCGTGGACGCCCTGGCCGCCGCCTTCCCCGATCTCGGCGGCGCCGTCACCGATGCGGGCGAGGCGCGGCGGATCCTCGCCGCCGCGCCCACCTCGTCTGCGTCCGGGACGGCGCGGCCCGCGGTCGGGCCGGTTGTGGACCGAACCGTTCCGGGAGTGCCGGGTGCGCCGGGGATTCCGGTCCGGATCTATCTCCCGGAACCGGATCGGCATGCAGGGCCACGCCCGACCGTCGTCTTCTTCCACGGTGGCGGCTACACGCTCTGTGGGCTCGACTCCCACGACGCCACGGCCCGCGGCCTGGCCGCCGGGGCAGGCGCCGCCGTGGTATCCGTCGGCTACCGCCTCGCGCCCGAACACCGCTTCCCGGCGGCCGTCGACGACGCGTACGCGGCGCTCTGCTGGGCCGCGAGCGAAAGCGCCGTGCTCGGCGGCGATCCGGGCGCGCTCGTCACCGCCGGGGACAGCAGCGGGGGCGGCCTCGCCACCGCCGTGACGCTCAGGGCGCGGGACGAGGGCGGCCCCGCCGTCGCGCTGCAAGTGCTGCTCTACCCCGTACTGGACGCCGCCCAGGACACCGCCTCGTACCGGGAGAACGCGCGCGGGTACTTCCTGACCGCCGCGCACATGCGCTGGTTCTGGCAGCAGTACCTCGGGCCCGGCGGCCACGGCACGCACCCCCTCGCCTCGCCGCTGCGGGCCGCCGACCTCACGGGACTGCCGCCCGCGCACCTCGTCGTCGCGGGCTGCGACCCGCTGCGCGACGAGGGTCTTGACTACGCGGAGCGCCTGCGGACGGCCGGTGTGGCCGTCTCTCTGGCCCACTGCCCGAGGATGTTCCACGGCTTCCTGGGCTTCCCGGAGCTGCTGCCCGACGCGGGGGAGGCACTGGCGGATGTGGCAGAAGTGATCGACTCCGTAGCAGCCCACAGGAAAAACAGCGGCGGAAGAGGGGGTGCCACAGGATAATTTCCCGATACCCCCCTTGTCGCGGAGAACCTCGCACGCATACGGTGTTCTCACGCGAGGTTCTCCCGTGGAAGGTGGGTCATGACGGAAATTCTTGAGCGGTCGGGTACGGAGGGTGCGGTTCCTGCCGCTGACGGGCGGGTGGTGGACCACCCGGCGTGGCCGGTGCTCAAGGACGCCGTCGAGGAGATCCGGCCCTGGCAGTCGGCGGACGGATCCATCGACTTCGAGGCGGACGGCGCCCCGGCGAAGAGCATCGCCGAACTCGCCGTGGACCGGGTGATATCCGCGGTCGAGGAGCTCTCCCCGCTGCTCCCGCACGACGCCGCGTACCACCGTGCGCTCGGCGCGGACCTGCGCCGCTGGGCCGAGGACGATTTCCGGGTGCCGGACTTCCTGGACTCGCTGCTCGCGTTCCAGCCCGCGGCGCATCGCGAGGACGGCCTGCAGCACCTGGTCGTCTTCCCGATGTACACGCAGAACGGCAACCCCGACCGCAATCTCGAAGCGGTCGTGCTGCGCATGGTCTGGCCCGACTGGCTGGCCGACCTCGAGCGCACGCGCTACGACAACCCGCTCTTCTGCGGCATCACCTTCGAGGACTTCACCGCCGGGTACGACACCAACTCGGCCGTCCTCTTCCCCGAGACCATCGCGGTGCGCGAGGCCCCCGAGCGCTTCTCCTGGGGCGGCATCTTCTGCGACCGCGAGGCGGCCCGGTTCCGCCGCGTCACCGAGGCCGCCGTGGACCTCCTCGGGCTCGAACTGCCCGACGACATCCGCGAGATGGTCGGTGACCAGGACCGCTGTCAGCAGGCGTTCGTCCTGTGGGACATGGTCCACGACCGCACCCACAGCCACGGTGACCTGCCGTTCGACCCCTTCATGATCAAGCAGCGCCAGCCGTTCTGGATGTACGGCCTTGAGGAGCTGCGCTGTGACCTCACCGCCTTCAAGGAGGCCGTGAAGCTGGAGGCCGACGGCGTCGCGCAGGGCCGCGACGTGCAGTACGCGGTGCTCTTCGACCGGATGTTCCGCTTCCCCGTCACGGGTGAGCGCGTCCGCAACTACGACGGGCTCGGCGGCCAGCTCCTCTTCGCCTACCTCCACAAGCACGACGTGGTCCGCTGGACCGACAACAAGCTCAGGATCGACTGGGAGCGCGCCCCGCAGGTCACCAACCAGCTGTGCGGCGAGATCGAGGACCTCTACCGGGCCGGCATCGACCGCCCGAAGCTGGTCCACTGGTTCGCGGCGTACGACCTGGTTTCCCAGTACCTCGCCCCGCACCCCGGATCGCGCTGGGCCAAGGGTCCGGACGCCCTGGACACCTCGCTGCCGCCGCGCAAACTCGTCGACGAGGTGCTTCCCGACGAGTTTCCGCTCAGCATGTTCTATGAGGCGCTCTCCAAGAAGCTGAAGAACGTGATCGCCTCCACCAAGGGGATCACCGCTTCTTCGAGCGCCGAGAAGGCCGCCGCGTGAGCGGCCGCCAGGAGGAGGCGAGGACCATGTCCGCACTCGATGGAGCCGTGGTCGCGGTGGCCGGAGCGGCCGGACCCGCAGGACGGGCCACCCTGCTCAGGCTGGCCGAGGCAGGGGCCACGGTCGTGGCCTCGGACGCCGACCCCGCGCGCCTCGCCGAAGCGGTGGACGCCGCGCGGTACGCGCACGGCGGCGCGACCGTCATAGGTGACACGGTCGATCTGCTGGATCTGGACGCGGCCCGCGAGTGGGCGACGCGCACGGAGAAGGAGTTCGGGCGGATCGACGGCCTGGTCCACCTCGTCGGCGGCTGGCGCGGCGGCAAGAGCTTCGCCGAGACCGACCTCGCGGACTGGGACCTCCTGGAGAAGCTCCTGATCCGTACCGTGCAGCACACCTCCCTCGCCTTCGAGGACGGCCTGCGGCGCAGCGACCGCGGCCGCTATCTCCTGATCAGCGCGGCGGGCGCGAGCAAGCCGACCGCGGGCAACGCGGCGTACTCCGCCTCCAAGGCGGCGGCCGAGGCCTGGACGCTGGCCCTCGCAGACGCCTTCCGCAAGGCGGGGGGCGAGGACGGACCGCGCGCGGCGGCTGCCATCCTGGTGGTCAAGGCGCTGGTGCACGACGCGATGCGCGCGGAGCGGCCCAACGCGAAGTTCGCGGGCTTCACGGACGTCAAGGAGCTGGCCGAGGCCATCGCCGGTGTCTGGGAGAAGCCCGCCGGCGAAGTGAACGGAAACCGCTTGTGGCTGACCGAGAAGCCGTGACCGCGCGCGACGCGACCGCTCGTGACGACATGCCCGTGAACCCTCCGAAGACCGATGCCCGGCGCCGTCACGACCCGGACGTCCGCGGCTTCGCGAGCGACAACTACGCGGGCGCCCACCCGGAGGTCATGGCGGCCCTCGCGCTCGCCAACGGCGGCCACCAGATCGCGTACGGCGAGGACGACTACACGGACCACCTCCAGCAGGTGATCCGCGGTCACTTCGGCCCCACCGCGGAGGCCTTCCCGGTCTTCAACGGCACGGGGGCGAACGTGGTCGCGCTCCAGGCGGTCACCGACCGCTGGGGCGCGGTGATCTGTGCCGAGTCCGCGCACGTCAACGTGGACGAGGGCGGCGCTCCCGAGCGCATGGCGGGCCTCAAGCTGCTGACCGTCCCCACGCCGGACGGCAAGCTCACCCCCGAGCTGATCGACCGGCAGGCGTTCGGCTGGGACGACGAGCACCGCGCGATGCCGCAGGTCGTCTCGATCGCGCAGAACACCGAACTGGGCACGCTCTACACGCCCGACGAGATCCGCGCGATCTGCGACCACGCGCACCAGCTCGGCATGAAGGTGCACCTCGACGGCTCCCGCATATCCAACGCCGCGGCCGCGCTCGACGTCCCCATGCGGACCTTCACGAACGCGGTGGGCGTCGACATCCTGTCGCTGGGCGGCACCAAGAACGGTGCGCTCTTCGGCGAGGCGGTCGTGGTCATCAACCAGGACGCGGTCCGCTCCATGAAGCATCTGCGCAAGATGTCAATGCAGCTCGCCTCCAAGATGCGCTTCGTGTCGGTGCAGTTGGAGGCCCTGCTCGCCAAGGACCTGTGGCTGCGCAACGCGCGCCACGCGAACGAGATGGCGCAGCGCCTCGCGGAGGGCGTCCGGTCCGTGCACGGCGTGGAGATCCTCTACCCCGTGCAGGCCAACGCGGTCTTCGCCCGCCTGCCGCACGACGTGAGCGAGCGCCTGCAGAAGCGCTACCGCTTCTACTTCTGGGACGAGGCGGCCGGCGACGTCCGCTGGATGTGCGCGTTCGACACCCGCGCGGAGGACGTCGACGGATTCCTCGCCGCGCTCAAGGAAGAGATGGCGCGCTGACCCCACCCCTGAAACAGGCATGTAAATGCGGCCGACCGTAACGTCATTGACGTTACGGTCGGCCGCATTTACATGCTCGCGTGGCGAGGTCAGGTCGCCTCGGCGGCCTTCACCTCGGCCGGGGTCGGGGCCGTGCCGCCGAGGTGCGCCGGCATCCACCACGTGTCGTCCGGGCCCTTGGGGCGCACCGGGTAGGCGCGCTGGGCGGCCTCCAGGAGCTCCTGGCAGCGCTCGCGAAGGCGTCGCGTGATCGCGCCCGCGTACTGGTCCTTCGGTGCTTCCACCGGCTCACCGACGCGGATCGTGATCGGGATGTGGCTGCGCTTGAAGTTGCGCGGCTGCCCCTTGGTCCACAGTCGCTGCGTGCCCCACAGCGCCATCGGGATCAGCGGGACCCCGGCCTCCTGCGCCAGCCGCGCGGCACCCGACTTGAACGTCTTCAGCGTGAACGACGGAGAGATCGTCGCCTCGGGAAAGACGCCGATGATTTCCCCCGAACGCAGCGAGTCGAGCGCGTGCTGATAGGCGGTCTCACCCTGCTTGCGGTCCACGGGAATGTGCTTCATTCCGCGCATGAGGGGACCGGAGATCTTGTGCCGGAACACCGACTCCTTGGCCATGAAGCGCACGAGCCGCTTCTGCGGAAGCGCGGCGAGACCGTCGAAGATGAAGTCGAGATAGCTGATGTGGTTGCTGACGAGGACCGCGCCGCCGGAGCGTGGGATGTTCTCCGACCCCTTGCAGTCGATCTTCAGGTCCCATGCCTTGAACAGCGTTTTAGCGGCACCGATGACCGGACGGTAGACAAGCTCTGCCATGGGTGGGGAGGGCCCTTCGTATCTGCCTGGGGAGGGGGTCCCGGCGGTAGGTTACGCAGCCGTAGGTTTTTCGGCGTTGCGCAGATCGTGCCCCAAGAACGGACGGGTGGCCACCCTTGGTGCCGCCGATCCGGGAGATTCTCGTCACGTGGGAATGTTTGCGCGCCAGAAGGCGCTGTAACGGGGAATGACCGGAGCGAGGCCCTGGGGGCGGGAGGCAGAAGTGCCTGTACACGACACCGGGCGGCGGCTCGGCGCGGCCGACATCGGGGAGCTGCTGGGGGAGCGGGCGACGCTCGTCCAGTTCTCCAGCGCCTTCTGCCAGCCCTGCCGTGCGACGCGCAGAGTCCTCGCGGACGTGGCCGCGCTGGTCCCGGGCGTGTCCCACGTCGAGATCGACGCCGAGGCCCGGCTCGATCTCGTACGGGAACTGCGCGTGGTGAAGACACCCACCGTCCTCGTCCTGGACGCGGCCGGACGCGAGGTGCGCCGCGCCGCCGGGCAGCCCCGCAAGGCCGAAGTGATCGCCGCTCTGGGGGAGGCCGTGTGACCGGGCGTCCCGCAGGTCACGGCGGTCGGCGGGCGTTGCGGTCGTGACGCATCTTTCATCTGCCGGAAAGGGCTTGACTGCATGCGGCAGCTATCGCGAGCCTGCTTCCATGCCCCGGGACCTCCTGTTGTACGAGCGCGTCCACGTGGACCTCGCCCGCCATGCCAGCGCGCGCTGTCCGCAGTGCTGAGCACCGACGTCTTCGCTCGTACCTCCGGCAGAAGGACAACCCCATGACGGCATCGCCGGCCCTCATCGCCCCCCGCCCCGCCACCCCCGATCTGCTGCGCTCGGTCTTCCGGCAGCACGCCGCGGGGGTCGCCGTGATCACCGCCGCCCGCGGCTCCCGCCCGGTCGGTTTCACCGCCACGTCGCTCGCCTCGGTCTCCGCCGAACCCCCGGTGGTCTCGTTCGGCATCGGCATCGGCTCCTCCTGCTGGCCCGCGGTCTCCGAGGCGGAGTTCGTCGGCGTCCACATACTCGGGGAGCACCAGCAGGAGCTCGCCGCGACGTTCGCGCGCAGCGGAGCCGACCGCTTCGGCTCTCCCACGCGCTGGCGCGAGGGGCCCGAGGGAGTTCCCGTCCTCGACGGCGCGCTCGCCTGGCTGGTGTGCCGGGTCGTCGCGCGCGTGCCCGCGGGCGACCACCGCATCGTGCTCGCCCAGGCGGTCGTCGGCGACGGCGTCGACGACGGCCGTCCGCTCCTGTACCACCAGGGGCGCTTCAACGCTCTGCGCGACTGAGAGTTCCCGATCGGCAGGGTCCTGCCCGATTACGGAGCGTTGGGAAGGTCACAGTTCAAAGCGCTTGCTCAGGGGGAATGAACTGGGTGTACTCATGAGTAATATTCCGGTCGGAGCGGGGGCCGCCCCGACCGGGATCCGCCGCTTCAGGCGCCTATGCTGCCTGCAAGAAGGCAGTAGCCGTAGCCAAGGCAGCAGCCCAGTAAAGACGATGCAGTAGGAGACCCGGCGTGAGCTTGAGGATCGTTGTCTGTGTGAAGTACGTGCCCGACGCCACCGGCGACCGGCACTTCGCCGATGACCTGACCGTCGACCGGGACGACGTCGACGGCCTGCTGTCGGAGCTCGACGAGTACGCGGTCGAGCAGGCGCTGCAGATCGCCGACGCGGCGGACGACGCGGAGATCACCGTGCTGACCGTCGGCCCCGAGGACGCCAAGGACGCGCTGCGCAAGGCGCTCTCCATGGGCGCCGACAAGGCCGTCCACGTCGAGGACGACGATCTGCACGGCACCGACGTGATGGGCACCTCGCTGGTGCTTGCCAAGGCCATCGAGAAGACCGGCTACGACCTGGTCATCACCGGCATGGCCTCGACCGACGGCACCATGGGTGTGCTGCCGGCGATCCTCGCGGAGCGTCTCGGCGTCCCGCAGGTCACGCTGCTCTCCGAGGTCTCCGTCGAGGACGGCACCGTCAAGGGCCGCCGTGACGGCGACGCCGCCAGCGAGCAGCTCGAGGCGTCCCTGCCGGCCGTCGTGTCCGTGACGGACCAGTCGGGCGAGGCCCGTTACCCGTCCTTCAAGGGCATCATGGCCGCCAAGAAGAAGCCGGTGGAGTCGCTGGAACTCGACGACCTGGACCTGGAGGCCGAAGAGGTCGGCCTCGAGGGCGCCTGGACCAAGGTCGACTCCGCCACCGAGCGTCCGGCCCGTACGGCCGGCACGATCGTCAAGGACGAGGGCGAGGGCGGCAAGCAGCTCGCCGAGTACCTCGCGGGCCAGAAGTTCATCTAGCCGCCCCAGAGGCTCGCTGAGCCCGCCAACCGCCCCCAGATTCTTCGCACTCGCAGGAGATTGAAGTCCCATGGCTGAAGTTCTCGTCTACGTCGACCACGTGGACGGCGCCGTCCGCAAGCCCACCCTGGAGCTGCTGACCCTGGCCCGCCGCATCGGCGAGCCCGTCGCCGTCTCCCTCGGCACCGGCGCCGAGGCCACCGCCGCCACGCTCGCCGAGCACGGCGCGGTCAAGGTCCTCACCGCGGACGCCCCCGAGTTCGCCGACTACCTCGTCGTACCGAAGGTGGACGCGCTGCAGGCCGCGTACGAGGCCGTCTCCCCGGCCGCCGTGCTCGTCCCGTCGTCCGCCGAGGCCAAGGAGATCGCGGCCCGTCTCGCGGTCCGCATCGGCTCCGGCATCATCACCGACGCCGTCGACCTCGAGGCCGGCGACGAGGGCCCGGTGGCCACGCAGTCCGCGTTCGCCGCCTCGTACACCACCAAGTCCCGTGTCTCCAAGGGCACCCCGGTCATCACGGTCAAGCCGAACTCGGCCGCCGTGGAGGCCGCCCCGGCCGCGGGCACCGTCGAGGCCCTCACGGTCTCCTTCTCCGAGAAGGCCACCGGCACCAAGGTCGTCTCGCGCACCCCGCGCGAGTCGACGGGCCGCCCCGACCTGACCGAGGCCGCGATCGTGGTCTCCGGCGGCCGCGGCGTGAACGGTGCCGAGAACTTCTCGATCATCGAGGCGCTCGCCGACTCGCTCGGTGCCGCCGTCGGCGCCTCGCGTGCCGCGGTCGACGCCGGCTGGTACCCGCACTCCAACCAGGTGGGCCAGACCGGCAAGTCGGTCTCCCCGCAGCTGTACATCGCCTCGGGTATCTCCGGCGCGATCCAGCACCGCGCGGGCATGCAGACCTCGAAGACCATCGTGGCCATCAACAAGGACGCCGAGGCCCCGATCTTCGACCTGGTCGACTACGGCGTGGTCGGCGACCTCTTCGAGGTCGTCCCCGCGCTCACCGACGAGGTCAAGTCCCGCAAGGGCTGAGCCCGTCGTACGTCCGAGGCCCTCGCCCCCCGCAGCGCGCGGGGGCGAGGGCCTCGGCGCGTCACAGCGTCAGCGTCGCCTGGATCGGCAGGTGGTCGCTCGGGTACCGCCCGCCGAGCGTGAACGTGTTCATCGACGCGGCGTGGACCTGCGCCTTCTGCCTGGTGAGGATCCAGTCGATCCGGCCGCCGTCCGGATCGAGTGCCCCGTAGCCGTGGAACGTGCCGTACGCCTTGCTGCGTTCCTTCGCCGCGTCCCAGGTGTCGACGAGCCCGGCTGACAGCAGGGTGTCGTACGCGGGGTTCTTGTGGGCCACCGCGTTGAAGTCGCCCGTCACGACGATCGGCCGGGAGGCGTCGAGGCGGCCGATCCGCTCGGCGAGCAGCGTCGCCGAGCGTGCGCGTGCGTTCTGGCTGACGTGGTCGAAGTGGGTGTTGAGGACGTACAGCTGGGTGTTCGTGGTCCGGTCGAGGAAACGGACCCAGGTGGCCATGCGGGGCGAGTTGGCGCCCCAGGTGTTGGACGCGATGGCGCTCGGGGTGTCGGAGAGCCAGATGTGCTCGTACTCCAGCGGGGCCAGCCTGCGGGTGTCGTAGAAGACGGCCATGAACTCGTCGCGGCTGCCGCCCCCCGCGCCCGTACCGATCCAGTCGTAGTCGGCGCCGAGATCGGCCTCGATGTCCTGCAGCTGGAAGTAGAGGCCCTCCTGGGAGCCGATCACGTGCGGTTTGGCGCGGAGCAGCAGCTCCTTCGTCACCGGGCGGCGCTCCGCCCAGGGGTGCGGCGGTTTGCTGCTCGCGAAGCGCAGGTTGAACGACATCACCTCGAGCCGGGCGTCCGGCGCGGGCGCGGGCGCGGCGTGCGCGGGGCCCGCCGAAAGCGCCGTGCCGAACAGCGGGAGGGTCGCGCCCGCGGCGAGCGCGCGCAGGCCACGACGGCGCGAGAAGGGAGAGTCGAACGGCACAGGTCTCCTTGGGTTCGGGCCGCGCGACCGGCACCGGCGGCACGCGGGGAGGATGGAGCCACCCTGTCCGCGTCGGTCGCCCGCGAGGCCCAGGGACACGCGTGAACCCGCACGGTCGGCTACGGATGCAGGACACGGGAAGGTGTTGACCAGCACGAAGGTCACGGATAACTTCGCTATACGGATTGTTGATTCCGTGGAGCGGAAATGTCGGGCGCGGCACCGAGCGTGTGGAGGAAGCAGGAATGGGTCAGCAAGAGCAGGTGGCAACGAGCCTCGCCGGAGCGGTCAGCGAGGGCATCAGCGCTTCCCTCGCCCCCGTGGACGCGGAGCTCGCGCGCCGCTACCCCGGAGACCCCGGCACCCGCCAGCCCGTCCACACCGTGTACGTCCCCGGCGAGCAGTTCGACGCCGACTCGATCCGCACCTGGGGCGACAAGGCGCTGGCGATGCTCGACGAGCACGCCCCGGACGCCGCCTCCTTCGCCGCGGTCCTCGGCCTGACCGACGACCTCGCCGACGCCGTCCACACGCGCGTGCGCACCAAACTGGAGCGCGAACCCGTCGAAGACCTGCGCATCGACTTCGAGGACGGCTACAAGGGCGCCGACGAGGACCAGGACGCCGCCCGCGCGGCCCGCCTCGTCGCCGAGGCGTACAGGAACGGCACCGCCGCCCCGTACATGGGCATCCGTATGAAGTGCATGGAGGAGGCGGTACGCGACCGCGGCATCCGCACCCTCGACATCTTCCTGTCCGGCCTCATGGAGGCGGGCGGCCTCCCCGACGGCCTCGTCCTGACGCTGCCCAAGGTGACGTACCCCGAGCAGGTCACCGCGATGGTGCGGCTCCTTGAGGAGTTCGAGAAGGCGCGCGGCCTGGAGCGCGGCCGCATCGGCTTCGAGATCCAGATCGAGACGAGCCAGTCCATCCTCGCCACCGACGGCACCGCCGCCGTCGCCCGCATGATCCAGGCCGCCGAGGGCCGCGCCACCGGCCTGCACTACGGCACCTTCGACTACAGCGCCTGCCTGCACGTCAGCGCCGCCTACCAGGCCAGCGACCACCCGGCCGCCGACCACGCCAAGGCCGTCATGCAGGTCGCCGCCGCGGGCACCGGAGTCCGTGTCTCCGACGGCTCCACCAACGTCCTGCCCGTCGGCACCACCGAGCAGGTCCACGACGCCATGCGGCTGCACTACGGCCTCACCCGCCGCGCCCTGGCCCGCGCCTACTACCAGGGCTGGGACATGCACCCCGGCCACATCCCCACCCGCTACGCCGCCGTGTTCGCGTTCTACCGCGAGGGCTTCGAGGCCGCCGCCGCACGCCTGGCCGCCTACGCGGGCCACCACGAGGGCGGCGCCGTGGCCGACGAGCCCGCCACCGCCAAGGCCCTCGCCGGCTACCTGCTGCGCGGCCTGGACTGCGGCGCCCTCGACGCGGGCGAGGTCACCCGCCTCACCGGCCTGACCCTTGCCCGCCTGCAGGGCTTCTCGGGCCCGCGCCGCGGCGACCTCACGGGGTCGGGCAAGTAACACCGGACTCCGACCGTCACCGCTGCCCCGTAGTCTGTACGCCACACACAGTGGTGTCGCAGGAACGGGGCAGCGGTGCATTCGGGGGACCAGGAACAGACGGACGGGGTCGGCAGACTCCTCGCCGGGCGCTATCGCGTCGTGGCACAGCTGGGGCGCGGCGGCATGGGGGTCGTGTGGCGCGCCGTCGACGAGGTGCTGCACCGCGAGGTCGCGGTCAAGGAACTGCGTACGTTCACGGACGCGGCAGGCCCCGAACTCGCCGACCTGCGGGTGCGGATGCAGCGCGAGGCCCGCGCCGCCGCCCGCGTCCGCCACCCCGGAGTGGTCGCCGTGCACGACGTCGCGGAGGTCGACGGACGGCCCCTCATCGTCATGGAGCTCGTCGACGGCCCCTCCCTGGACGACGTCCTGCGCGACCGCGGCACCCTCGACCCCCGCGAAGCCGCGGGCATCGGCGCCAGAGTCATGGAAGCCCTGGCCGCCGCACACCGCGCGGGCGTACTGCACCGCGACGTGAAGCCCGGCAACATCCTCCTGGAAGCCGGCGGCCGCGTCGTCCTCACCGACTTCGGCATCGCCACGATGGACGACCCAGGCGACGGCTCGTCCACCCACCTCACCCGCAGCGGCGAACTCATCGGCTCGCTCGACTACTTGGCGCCCGAGCGCGCCCAGGGCCACGAGCCGGGCCCCGCCTCCGACGTCTGGGCCCTCGGCGCCACGCTGTACGCCGCCGTCGAGGGCTCCTCGCCCTTCCGCCGCACGTCGACGTGGTCCACGCTCACCGCGATCGTGGTCGACCCGCTCCCCGAGCCGCACCGTGCGGGACCCCTGACCCCCGTACTGCGGCAGCTCATGCACAAGGAGCCGCAGGCACGCCCCGACGCGGAGACGGCGGGGCTGCTGCTCACCGAGGTGGCGACGACGGCGCACGGGACCGCCGCGGGCGCCGCTCCACGGTCAGCCGCGCCGGGACCGTACGGCACCACGGAGCGCAGCATCCCGAGCACGCCCCCGCCCGGCTTCGGACCGCCGCCCTCCGCGACGGCGCCGCAGGCCTCCGCCGCCCCCGCCGCCCCCGCGAGCCGCGCCGAGATGCGCGCCACCGCACGGCGCCCGCGCCGCGGCCGTGCGCTGCTCGCCGCGGCGGCGGTCGGCGTCGTCCTCGCGGCGACGGGCGCGACCGTGGCCTTCCTCAACGGCCAGGAGGACAGCGCCACTCAGGCGCGACAGGAGGGAACCCCGGGGCACGCGGGTTCGACCGAGGACGACGGCAGCAACGGCCCCCTCGGCGGCGGGTCGAAGGATCCGAAACGCCCCGAGCCGTCGGGGCAGGGTGACGAGAAGGCCCGCAATCCGGAGAAGAAGCCGCCCGGCGACGCCGACAAGGCCGACCGGGCCGATGACAAGGACCGCAAGCACCGCCCCGGCAAGGACGCCGGAGGCAAGGACGGCGACGAGTCCCCTGCGCGTCGCGATCCCGGCGGCAAGCCGTCCGCAGGCGGCTCCGGAGGATCGCCGGACGGCGGTGGCGGCGCGCCCGCCTGCCATCCGGCGGGCGGCGGCAAGTACGACTGCCAGGTGTGGCGCACCGCGAAGTCGTACACGGCGGACGGCGCCCCGGCGGGCACGCTGAACGCGGGCACCAACTATTTCTACTGCCAGCAGAACCTGGGCCGCCGCGAGACGTCCGGCCGGTGGACGAACGTCTGGTGGGCCAAGACGGACGACGACAGCGGCAACACCGGCGTCTTCGTCAGCGACGTCTACGTCAAGGGCGGCGACAACGACAAGCCGCTGCCGGGCCTGCCGACGTGCTGACGGAGGCGCTGTACACCCGCGTCGCGGCCGCCGCGGAGGGCACGTCGTACCGGCTGCGACGCACGGAGCAGGGGTTCGACCTGTCCGTCGACGTCCCTCGGGCGGGCCGCGTCACGCAGCTGCACACCTACCGCGTCGCACTGCACCCGCACGAGAAGACCTTCACCATGACGGACGTCGTACGCACCGTGAAGCGCGGCCCGTCAGGAACGCCGAGCGTGACGGTGGAGACGGGCCGCGCCCGGTACCGGACCTGGAGCCGCTCGCCGGACGGCAGCGAGCGGCACTCCTTCTCCTCCGCCGACGGCCACCGACTGATCCGGGGCGCGGCAGAGGAGCTGGGCTGGCGTGAGATCAAGCCAGGATCGCAGAAAGTCGCCCTCGTCGCGGGCGCCCTCGGCGGCCTCGTAGCCGTCGGCGTGCTGATCGGTCTCGCGGTGGCCTTCTGGCCCTGAGGGCCTGTCTTTGAACCCCCGCCCTTCATCGACGCTCGCTCAGCCTGCCGGTGGCAGCTCTCCCGAGCCCCGGGTGATGAGCCGCGTCGGCAGCTCCACCCGCTCCGGAGCCCCCGAGGCGCCGTCGAGCTGCCGGAACAGCCGTTCCGCCGCCGTCCTGCCCAACTGCGCCGCGTCCTGCGCGACGACCGTCACGCCCGGGCTCAGCAGATCCGCGAGCTCGATGTCGTCGAAGCCGACGAGGGCCACCGGGCGGTCGAGCGCGGCCAGGACGCGGACGACCGTCACCGTCACACGGTTGTTGCCCGCGAAGATCGCCGTGACCGCTCCGGGGCCGCTCAGCATCGTCTCGGCCGCCGGGCGCACCCGCTCCGGATCGGTGACCCCGAGCGAGACCCACTCCTCGTCGACCGGAATGCCCGCGTCCTCCATCGCGGCACGGTAGCCGCGCAGCCGCTCTATGGCGGTGTGGATGCGCGGCTGGTCGCCGATGAAGCCGATGCGGCGGTGACCGTGGGCGATGAGGTGCGCGACACCGTCCCGCGCGCCGCCGAAGCTGTCGGAGAGCACCACGTCGGCGTCGATCTTCCCGGCGGGCCGGTCGACGAAGACGGTGGCGACACCGGCGGCGATCTCCGGTTCCAGATAGCGGTGGTCGTCCCCGGCCGGGATCACCACGAGGCCGTCCACCCGCCGCGCGCACAGCGCGAGCACCAACTCCTGCTCGCGGTCCGGGTCCTCGGCGCTCGACCCGTTGATGAGCAGCGCGCCGTGCGCCCGCGCGACCTCCTCGACGGCGCGGCTCAGCGGGCCGTAGAACGGGTCGGCGAGGTCCTCGAGGACGAGGCCGATGCTCGCGGTGCGGCCCTTGCGCAGCACGCGCGCGCTGTCGTTGCGGCGGAAGCCCAGGGCCTCGATGGCTTCCTGGACGCGGCGCTCGGTGTCGGGCGTGACGCCGGGCTCGCCGTTCACGACGCGGGAGACGGTCTTCAGGCCGACCCCCGCACGCGCGGCGACGTCTTTCATGGTCGGCCGGTTGCCGTAACGGTTCTCGGGTCGTCGGGCGGCGGTCTCGGCCACGGTGTGCTGTCCTGTCCTGTCGTACGAAGTCGTCCACGAAAGTGGTCCACGGGGTCCCCACGGAACGTCCACGCTTCTTGCACGAGGGCCGTCCATGAGCATGTCGCGTCGAGCATAGGGCCTGGACAACGTTGTCAGATGCAGGGGAGACTGACCTTCGCACTCTCCGGCCTGCCGATACACCAGGAGACCCGACACAGATGCACATGGACCTCGTCGCCGCACTCGACATCGGCGGCACCAAGATCGCCGCAGCCCTGGTGGACGGCCGTGGCCGGATCCTCCTGCGCGCGCAGCGGCCGACCCCCGCGCGCGAGGACGGCGACACGGTGATGCGGGCGGTCGAGGAGGTCCTGGGTGAGCTGACGGCGGGCGAACCGTGGGGCCGGGTCACGGCCGTGGGCATCGGCAGCGCGGGCCCCGTCGACGCGTCGGCCGGCACGGTCAGTCCCGTCAACGTCCCAGGCTGGCGCGGCTACCCGCTCGTCGACCGGGTGCGCGCGGCCACCGGCGGCCGCCCCGTCGCCCTCGTCGGCGACGGTGTGGCGATGACCGCGGCGGAGCACTGGCAGGGCGCCGCCCGCGGCCACGACAACGCCCTGTGCATGGTCGTGTCGACGGGCGTCGGCGGCGGACTCGTCCTGGGCGGCAAGCTGCACCCGGGCCCCACCGGCAACGCGGGCCACATCGGCCACATCAGCGTGGACCTCGACGGCGACCCCTGCCCGTGCGGTGCGCGCGGCTGCGTCGAGCGGATAGCCAGTGGCCCGAACATCGCGCGCCGCGCCGTGGCGAACGGCTGGGCACCGGGCCCCGACGGCGACACCTCCGCGGCGGCCGTGGCGACCGCCGCACGCGCCGGGGACCCGGTCGCGGTCGCCTCCTTCGAGCGGGCGGCGCAGGCGCTGGCCGCGGGCATCGCCGCCACGGCGACGCTCGTCGAGATCGACATCGCGGTGATCGGCGGGGGAGTGGCGAAGGCGGGCGACGTCCTCTTCACACCGCTCCGCAAGGCCCTGCGGGACTACGCCACGCTGTCCTTCGTCCAACGCCTCACGGTGGCACCCGCACTGATGGGCACGGACGCGGGCCTGGTGGGAGCGGCGGCGGCCGCGCTCGACATCGAGCCGAGCGCGACCATACGGCTGCGGTCCGCGGTGGGAGGCTGAGCCTTACTCCGAGGGGGAGCGTGGGCCTCAGCAACTCAGCCGGGCCTCCGCCCAGTCGCCGTGATCCGAGTCGACGCCGTCGCCGCCGTCCGTGGCGACCAGGCGTACGACCCGGGCGCCGGTGACATCCGCGGTCAGCTCGCGGGCGGGCATGGCGTTGGTGAGCGCGCCGGTCGAGGCGGCCTTCTCGCCGTCGGCCCAGATCTCGAAGGCGACCGTCCCCTTAGTGCCCTTCTCGTCGTCGACGCCGACCAGCGCGGTGACCTTCTCGCAGGCCGCTCCGGTGTAGTACTCGACGGCGCTCTCCGCGTGCACGCCGAGGCCCTTCGCGTACACCTTCCCGCCGATCGTGATCGGCTTTCCGTCGCCCGGCTGCTGCTCACCGTTGCTGGTGTCGCGCTCAACAGGCCCCCAGCCGTTGGTCGTCGACAGCCACGGCAGGCCGCTCAGCGACGAGCTGCCCGCGGGCGGCGCGACGACCACCCGTGAGGTGAGCGGCAGCGCCTGCTCGACGCGTGCGCCCTTCGGCGAGCGGTACGTGGCCTTGAGGCTCATCTCGTACGGTCCCGGCCTCGCGTCCGCGGGCGCGGTGACCGACCAGGACGTGGCGAGTGTCCTGCCGGTCCGCAGTGAGCTCGCCGTGCTCGGCGAGGTGGCCCGCACGGCCCATCCCGCGGGGGCGCCGAGCGATACGGAGACCCGCTGGGCCGTCGACCGGCCGAGGTCGGTGACCTCGGAGGTGACCTTCGCGGTCTTGCCCGCTTCCACCAACAGGCCGCCCTTCAGGCCCAGTTCGGCGGCAGGCGGGTGATGTGACCACTGACCGTCGGCAGCCACGCGCAGCAGCACCGTGCCGTGGGCAGGGACGGTCGCCGCGATCCGGCCCGCCGTGTCGTAGCTCTTGTGCTGCCACAGGTCGCGCAGCGTGTACGCGTCGGCGCCGGGCAGTCCGACCGCCTTCGCCGTCGTCGCGACGGACTGCGGGCTGCCGGTCTCGTTGAACAGGGCGACGGCGCGGCTGCCGTCCTTCATCTCCTTGGCGACGACCCAGCGGCCGCCCTCCGAGGAGACGACCTCGCCCTGCTTGCCGAGCGGGTCCTGGTCGACGGCGATGACTTCTTCGTTGCCGAGGATCTCGAAGGTCGCGGCGGTGGCTTTGCGCAGGTCGGACCCGATGAGCAGCGGCGCTGCCATGATCGACCACATCGAGAAGTGCGTGCGGTACTCGGTGTCCGTCATGCCGCCGTTGCCGACCTCGAGCATGTCCGGGTCGTTCCACCGACCGGGCCCCGCGTGCTGCGCGAGCGGCAGATTCTGCTTCATGATCGACAACATGGAGCCCCAGTCGTCGCTGATGTCGCCGGTGGTGCGCCACAGGTGGCCGACGTCCGCGGCCCACTCCCAGGGCTTGTTCTCACCCCATTCGCAGATGCTGTAGACGATGGGCCTGCCGGTGGACCCGGCGGCCGCCTTGAGCGCGTCGCGCATCGCGATGTACCGCTGCTTCGCGTCGACACCTTGGTTGTTGCAGTTGTCGTACTTGAGGTAATCGACACCCCAGTCGGCGAACTGCCGCGCGTCGCTGCGCTCATGGCCGAGTGCGCCGGGGAACCCGGCGGAGTTACAGGTCTTCGTGCCCGCGCTGGTGTAGATGCCGAGCTTGAGCCCCTTGGAGTGCACATAGTCGGCAACCGCCTTGATTCCGTCGGGGAATCGCGCGGGGTCGGGAACCAGCCTGCCGTTCGCGTCACGTTTCGGCAGTGCCCAGCAGTCGTCGAGATTGACGTACTGGTACCCGGCCTCCTTGAGGCCTTTCTCGACGAAGAGGTCGGCGATCCCCTTGACCATCGCTTCGTCGAATTCGGCCCTGCAATGGGTGGAGTTCCAGTTGTTGAATCCCATGGGCGGGGTGAGGGCGAGTCCGTCCGGGGGCCGCACGCCGGGATCGACGGCGACCGGGGATGGGGCCGCCGGGCCGGTGGTCTCACGTGCCGCGGCGGGCGTGGCGGGCGTGGCGGGCGTGGCGAGCCCGGCGGCGCACAGCAGGGCGGCGGTCAGCGATCCGACCACTCTTCGGCGGGTGGTGCTGGCGGGGAGTTGACGCATCGTTACGTTCCTCCGTACTCGCGGAAGATGGGGGGTTTGCATGCACGTGTCAGACGCGCGCTTACGGTAGGGCTTGTTGGACTCTGTTGGAAGAGGAGCGGTACTGGTTCGGTCGCCTGGCGCCGGAACCCTTGACGGCGGTACCGCTGGCGAGTGAGATCCAACCCTCGCGTTCGGTTGTGTTCGGTTGAACCCCGAGGAGGGGGACGTGGCACAGTCATCGTTCAGCGGATCAGTCCCGCCGAGAGGTGTGACGGGACATCGGATGTCCCGGCGCAATCTTCTGCGCGGCACCGCCGTCGGCGCCGGAGCGGTCACACTTCCCGCGCTGCTCAGCGCCTGTGGCGAGAAGCCGGGTGGCAAGAAGAAGGAAGTCACCATGGGCTCCAACTCCTCGGACGAGGTGCCGAAGGAGGCTTTCCAGGACGCCTTCGACGCGTACGAGAAGAAGACCGGGAAGACGGTCGAGGTTCACACCACAGAGCACAACGAATTCCAGCAGAACATCACGCGCTATCTGCGCGCCACGCCCGACGACGTCTTCATGTGGTTCGCCGGATACCGCATGCAGTACTTCGCCGAGAAGGATCTCCTGGTCGACATCAGCGACGTGTGGAAGGGCTTCCGCGGCTTCTCCGCGGCGCTGAAGGAACAGTCCACGCACCAGGGCAAGCAGTACTTCGTGCCCTACTACTACTATCCGTGGGCCGTCTTCCACCGCAGGAGCCTCTTCGAGAAGCACGGATACGAACAGGCCAAGACCTGGGACGAGTTCATCGCCCTCGCCAAGAAGATGCACAAGGACGGAATTCCCGTCGCCTTCTGCGACAAGGACGGCTGGCCCGCGATGGGGACCTTCGACTACATCAACCTGCGCCTGAACGGATACGGTTTCCACAAGAGCCTGATGGCGGGCGGGGAGGCCTGGACCGGCACCAAGGTCAAGAAGGTGTTCGACCTGTGGCGCGAACTCATGCCGTACTACCAGAAAGGCGCGCTCGGCCGCACCTGGGAGGAGGCCGGGCGGGGCCTGCAGCGGCGCAAGACGGGCATGGCCGTCTTCGGCATGCCGCACCCGGGGCAGCAGTTTCCCGAGAACGAGCGCGACGACATCGACTTCTTCGCCTTCCCGGAGATCGACCCCGAGCACGGACGGGACGCGGTGGAGGCGCCCGTCGACGGATTCCTGATGGCCGGGAATGCCAAGAACAAGGACGCGGGCAAGGCCCTCCTGAAGTGGCTGGGCACCCCCGCGGCCGAGGACGTCTATCTGGCCGGCGACCCGAACAACGTGGCCGTCAACGACGGCGCCGACACCTCCACGTACACCCCGCTGCAGAAGAAGTCCGCCGAACTGGTCTCGGGCGCCCGGCAGATATCGCAGTTCCTGGACCGCGACACCCGCCCCGACTTCGCACAGACCGTCATGATCAAGGCGCTTCAGGACTTCATCGACGACCCGAAGAACGTCGACGGCCTGGTCAACAGCATCGAACGGCAGAAGAAGGACATCTTCTCGCAGGACGTCGGCTGACGATGAGCCGGCCGACCGGCACCACGCGAAGGCCGGGCGTGCGGCGTCCGACCCGCTTCACTCGCCGTGACAGCGCCGTCCTCGGCGTGCTCCTGGGCATTCCCGTCCTGATCGAATCCAACCCCGACAAACTCCCGATCACGTCCTCGCTGAACAATCTGCGCGGCCAATTCTTCACGGACTACAACCTGCTGGCCGCAGGCTCGGTCCTGGTGGCCCTCCCGACGGTCCTCGTCTTCCTCCTGCTGCAGCGGCACTTCATCGCGGGGCTGACGCTGGGGGCGGGGAAGGGCTGACCGGCTCCCCGTTCGCGTGTGCGGGGAGCCGGTCCTACCCGAGGTCAGCTGCTGAAGGGGACGGCGTCGGCCGGGTCGGCGTGCCAGTTGGTGGAGATGGGCTTGTCGATCAGGGTGGGGCTGGGGAGGCGGAGGGCGACGGTGTTGCCCTCATCGCCGGCCACGGCGAGGAAGAGCCGGCCGAGCTCGGTGCCGTAGTCGTCGTTGGTGGTCTTGGGGTTGATCCCGGCATAGGCGGCGGTGGACCCGGAGAGCTTGACGCTGTCGGTGACGGCCTGCTCGGCGGGGGTCACCTGGGTGTCGGCGGAGGAGCCGAAACCGGCGGAGGGGAAAGTGCCTTCCAGATAGCAGGTGATGCCGGGTCTGGCCTTGGCGGTGATGAGGAAGTAACCACCGGCCTGGGTCTCCTCGGTGAGCTTGAAGGTCAGGTCGCCGGTGCCGCAGGCCAGCCCGACGGCGTGGCTGCTGCCCTGACCGCCGCCGATGGCGAGAGCGGTGGCGGTACCGGCGGCGGTGAGGGCGGCCGCGGCGACGGCGGTGACGAGAAGGCGGGTGGAACGGGTGGCAAGGCGCGAACGCATCGATAACTCCAGGGGTGGGAACAGGAATCGGTATCGCCCGGCGGGCTGCTCGGGCTGCTCGGGCTGACCACAGCGTGTGCCGCAACCCGTCCCGCTCACCACCCGCAACCGGCATTACGGAACGCCGGGACGCTGGAACGGCCCCTGACCAGCGAGGACGTCGATGTCCTGGAACGCGCGACTGGAACGCGCGACTGGAACGGCGAGCCGTCAGCGCCCCTCCGGCCCCGGCGGCGACCCCTGCGCACGGAGTTGTTCCAGCATCCGCTGCTGGTGGCGGTGGCCGACCGTCTCGTAGCCGATGACGGTGACGAAGGGGGCGACCATCACGATCAGCAGGCACACCGCGATCGCGACGCCCGCCGCGGCCAGCAGGACGGCCGCGAGCAGCACGGCGAGCGTCAGCGAGATCAGGAGCAGATGGAAGCGGTCGGCCGCGGACAGGAGCAGGGTGTGCAGCAGATAGACCATCAGCAGGTAGAGGCCGACCGGAATGGCCAGGGACAGCACGACGGCGACGTCACCGAGTTCGGAGTGATGCTCCAGCCGCAGGCCCGCCACGTGCAGTCCCGCGCCGGCGCCGGCGATCCCGATGAACAGCGGAATGTGGCCGTAGCCGAAGAGGTACCCGCGGCTGCGGCGGTGCACGAGGACGTCGCCGAACGGCGTGGCGAAGTACACCCACCACATGCCGAAGGTCAGCCCGACGCCGGCGATGACGACGGCGACCGCGTTCCCGCTCCAGTCCGTCCCGTCCGCGCCGCCCAGGAGGTCGCCCGAGGAGGCGACGGTGCCGACGACGCCCTCGCCGAGCACGATGATCGCGAACAGGCTGTAGCGCTCCGCGACGTGGTGGGGGTGCCAGGGGGTCCCGCCCGCGCTGCCCTGCGTAAGCACCGGAAGGACGAGTTCCAATGCGCCGAGCACGACGAAGGCGATGAACACGGCGGCGAGCGGCAGCCGGGTGAAGGCGACGACGACCCAGCCGATCTGGGCGATCACGGTCCAGCGGATGTTCGCCATACAGACGCGGTGATACGAGGGTGACTGCCGGCCGGCGCGCCACCACTGGAGAATCATCGCGACGCGCATCACGACGTACCCGATCACCATCACGCGCAGCTCGAGGTGGACTCCCTCCTCGACGGAGTGGAACATCGCCGGCAGGCCGAGCGAGAACACGACGACGCCGATCATCTGCAACATGGTCAGGGCCCGGTAGAGCCAGTCGTCGGTGCCGAAGGCGGAGGCGAACCAGCTGAAGCTGATCCAGGCGACGCTGATCGCGAACATCGCCAGCACGAAGGCGGTGACGGCCTGTCCCGGATGCCCCTCGCCCACCATCTCGGCGAACCGGGAGGCCGCCGTCCCCACCGCGACCACAAAGGTGAGGTCGAACAGCAGCTCCAACGGAGACGAGGCCCGCCCCCGCTCTCCCGGATCACGTCCCGTCATGGGCACCATGCTGTGCGCCAACTTGCCGGTACTGCTGCCGGTACTGCCGCTGGTACCGGTGCTCGCGCCGGTATCGGCAGGGCGTGCGGAGTCATTCATGGGCAGCATTATGTTGGCTGCCCTCCACCAATCCGGTGAGCCCTGCCGACTCAGTTCTCCGTGTTCTGAGGGTTCCGGGGGGACCGGGACTCCTCGGAGTTCTCGGGGCCCGCCGGCTGCTCCGCGAGGGCCGCGCTCAGCGTGGGCACTGGTTCCAGCAGCGTCGTGAGGCGGGTGACGCGCAGCATGCGCAGCATCAATGGCTGGGCGCAGACGAGGCGCATGTGGGCGCCTCTTGCGGTGACCCGGCGGCGGATCCGCATCAGCAGGGAGAGGCCGGAGCAGTCGAGGAAGTCGACCTGGGTGAGGTCGACGATCACGACGGGCTCGGGTCCCGCCGCCACGGCGTCCAGCAGCGGTGCCGACCCGCTGAAGGCCACGAGGTCGATGTCTCCGTGCAGTTCGACCACGACCGCGTGGCCGTACCCGTACACCCGCGGCGGTCGGCCGGAGTCCTCGCACGTGTATTCGCTCAGTGTTTCCTGCCGCATAAATCCCCCAGCGCCGGGGCCGGAGCGCTTCGAAGAAGCGCGGCCCTACCGAAGTGGCCGTTGCCAAAGTCACCGGGGGCCGGGGTGTCTGCCGGGAAACGCTAGCGGGGACGGGGGCTCCCCGGGGTGAGGGAACGATTCATGCAAGGACTTCACCACGCGATGGGGTGAAGACGGGGAATCTGACTTGACGTGATGGCCCTGCATCGGGCAGAGGAGCCGGAATGCTGGCGGGACGGCCGTTTCAGGCGCCGTGACATCCGTGCGCCGGCGGCGATTCCGCTCCCATCAGCGCCTGGTTTCCATGGCAGGGTGTTACGGGCAAGCCACAGGGGGCCAACAGAAGAGGGGGAACCGTGATCGTCTGGATCAACGGCACGTTCGGTGCGGGCAAGACCAGCGCCGCACGGGAACTGATCGAGCTGATCCCGAACAGCACACTCTTCGACCCCGAGGTCATCGGCGGCGCGCTCCCGCACCTGCTGCCGTCCAAGCGCCTCGACGAGGTGAGCGACTATCAGGACCTGCCGATCTGGCGCCGCCTCGTCATCGACACCGCCGCAGCCCTGCACGCCGAGGTGGGCGGCATCATCGTGGTGCCGATGACGCTGCTGCGCCAGGAGTACCGCGACGAGATCTTCGGCGGTCTCGCCGCCCGCAGGATCCCCGTGCGCCACGTGCTTCTCGCCCCGGACGAAACGATCCTGCGCGAGCGAATATCGGCCCGCGACGTACCACCGGACCTGCCAGGAGACCTGCGCGTGCGCCAGTGGTCCTTCGACCACATCGAGCCCTACCTCGCGGCGCGCGCCGCCTGGCTCGACGCCGACGCCCACCGCATCGACACCAGCGCCCTCACTCCGTACGGGACCGCCGAACGCGTCGCCGAAGCCGTCCGCACCGACACCGCCTCCGTCTGCGACATCGTGCAGACGCCGGAGCCCACATCCGAGACCCTCGCCGCCGGTGTGCTGCTCTTCGACGAGCACGACCGGGTCCTGCTCGTCGACCCGACGTACAAGGCGGGCTGGGAATTTCCGGGCGGCGTCGTCGAGCCCGGCGAGGCACCCGCGCGCGCGGGCGTACGCGAGGTGGCGGAGGAGACCGGCATCCAACTGGCCCACACTCCCCGCCTGTTGGTCGCCGACTGGGAAGCACCGCAACCGCCCGGCTACGGAGGGATGCGATTCCTCTTCGACGGCGGCCACCTCGACGGCGACGAGGCCCGCCGCATGCTTCTGCCCGGACCGGAACTGCGCGGCTGGCGCTTCGTCACCGAACAGGAAGCCGCCGAGCTGCTCCCCGCCGTACGGTACGAACGCCTGCGCTGGGCGCTGCGCGCACGTGAACGCGGGGCCTCCCTCTACCTGGAGGCGGGCGTCCCCCTCAGCGGATAGCGGTGCGCCGATGCGCCGATACCGCTGGAGCCATGGGGAGCGGGACGGGCGACCTCGCCCGTCCCGCGCCGGTCAGCTCGCCGCGTACTTCCGCAGGAACAGCGCCTCGGCCACCGACAGACGCTCCAGCTCCTGCGGCGAGACGCTCTCGTTCACCGCGTGGATCTGCGCCTCCGGCTCGCTCAGGCCGATCAGCAGGATCTCCGCGCGCGGGTAGAGGGTCGACAGGGTGTTGCAGAGCGGGATCGAACCGCCCTGGCCCGCGTACTGCATCTCCTCGCCCGGGTAGGCCTCGCCCATCGCCTCGGCCATCGCCGCGTACGCCGGGCTCGTCGTGTCCGCACGGAACGGCTGCCCCTGCCCGACCTGCTCCGTCCGCATCCGCGCACCCCACGGAGTGTGCGCCTCCAGGTGGGCCCGGAGCAGCTTCGTCGCCTCGGCGGCGTCCACGCCCGGCGGCACCCGCAGGCTGATCAGCGCCCGCGCGCTCGCCTGCACCGACGGCGTCGCACCGACCACCGGCGGGCAGTCGATGCCGAGGACCGTGACGGCGGGGCGCGCCCAGATGCGGTCGGCGACCGAGCCCTCACCGATCAGCTCGACGCCGTCGAGGACCTTGGCGTCCCGGCGGAAGTCGGCCTCCTCGTACCGCAGCCCGTCCCAGACGGTGTCGCTCGTCAGACCGTCGACCGTCGTCGACCCGTCCTCGGCGCGCAGCGAGTCAAGGGCACGGACCAGCGCCGCGAGGGCGTCGGGGGCGGCGCCGCCGAACTGCCCCGAGTGCAGGTTCCCTTCGAGGGTGTCCACGCTGGCGCGGACCAGCGTCATGCCGCGCAGCGTCGACGTGACCGTCGGCAGGCCGACCCGGAAGTTGCCCGCGTCACCGATGACGATCGTGTCGGCCGCGAGCAGCTCGGGGTGGTCCTCCGCATACCGCTCCAGGCCGCCGGTGCCCTGCTCCTCCGAGCCCTCCGCGATCACCTTCACGCTCACGGGGACGCCGCCGTTCGCCTTCAGGGCGCGCAGCGCGAGCAGGTGCATGATGACGCCGCCCTTGCAGTCGGCGCTGCCCCGGCCGTACCAGCGGCCGTCGCGCTCGGTCAGCTCGAAGGGCGGGGTGGCCCAGGCGGCTTCGTCGAGCGGCGGCTGCACGTCGTAGTGCGCGTAGAGGAGCACCGTCGGGGCGCCCTCGGGGCCCGGCAGGAAGCCGTACACCGACTGCGTGCCGTCCGGGGTGTCGAGCAGTGCGACGTCCTCGAAGCCCTCGGCGCGCAGGGCGTCCGCCACCCAGCCGGCCGCGGCCTCGCTCTCGCTCTTCGGGAACTGAGCGAAGTCCGCCACCGACTTGAAGGCCACCAGTTCGGTGAGCTCCGCCTTCGCCTTCGGCATCAGTGAGGCGACGGTCTCGGCGATCGGATCCGGCGACATGGGCACGCTCCTCGTAGGTGCGACGTTGTACGTGTGGGTAGATGTGATCCTCCCACAGGAGGGACCCGTGGGCCTCCGCCGTAGGATGCCTGGGGACAACGCGGCCAACAGCGGGATCAGGAGCGGTAGACCAACGTGAGCAGCGAGAACTCAGCGGACGACACCCGGTACGTGTGGGACGTCGTCGTGGTCGGAGCCGGCCCCGCGGGGGCCTCGGCGGCCTATGCGGCAGCGGTCGCCGGACGCACGGTGCTCCTCCTGGAGAAAGCCGACATCCCCCGCTACAAAACGTGCGGCGGTGGCATCATCGGCCCCTCGCGCGACTCCCTGCCGCCCGGCTTCGAGCTGCCCCTGCGGGACCGGGTGCACGCGGTGACGTTCTCCCTCGACGGCAAGTTCACCCGCACCCGCCGCTCCCGGCAGATGCTCTTCGGGCTCATCAACCGCCCCGAGTTCGACCAGCAGCTCGTCGAGCACGCGCAGAAGGCGGGCGCCGACCTGCGCACCGGAGTCACGGTCGCGCGCGTGGAGCAGCACGGCCCCGACGTGCCCGACCGCCGCACGGTGGCCGTCGTGCTGCAGGGCGGCGAGACCGTCCTCGCCCGCGCCGTCGTCGGTGCCGACGGCAGCGCCAGCCGCATAGGCGCACATGTCGGCGTGAAGCTCGACCAGGTCGACCTCGGTCTCGAGGCCGAGATTCCGGTGCCGGAGACCGTCGCCGAGGACTGGGCGGGGCGGGCGCTCATCGACTGGGGCCCGATGCCGGGCAGTTACGGCTGGGTCTTCCCCAAGGGCGACACCCTCACCGTCGGCGTGATCTCCGCGCGGGGCGAAGGCGCGGCCACCAAGAGGTACTTGGAAGACTTCATCGCCCGGCTCGGCCTCGCCGGGTTCGAGCCCAGCGTCTCCTCCGGGCATCTGACGCGCTGCCGCAGTGACGACTCGCCGCTCTCGCGCGGCCGGGTCCTTGTCTGTGGCGACGCCGCGGGGCTTCTGGAGCCGTGGACCCGCGAGGGCATCTCCTTCGCGCTGCGCTCCGGCCGGCTCGCGGGGGAATGGGCGGTGCGGATCGCCGAGGCGCACGACGCGGTGGACGCCCGCCGTCAGGCCCTGAACTACGCCTTCGCCATCAAGGCGGGGCTCGGCGTGGAGATGAGCGTCGGCCGCCGCCTGCTGAAGGCCTTCGAGCGCCGCCCCGGCGTGCTGCACACGGCGATCACGGGCTTCCGCCCCGCGTGGAACGCCTTCGCGAAGATCACGCGCGGTTCGACGACGCTGGGCGAGCTGGTCCGCACCCACCCGATGGTGGGCCGCGCCCTGCAGGGGCGTGAGCGCTAGACAGTGATGCGGAAGACGGGGTGGTCCGGTGCCGCCGCCAGGATCTCCGCGTCGGAGGACTTGGCGGTCACGCCCTGGAAGTACTGGTTGACCTCCCACCCCCACTGCTCCAGGTAGCCGCGCAGGAGCGGCACCTTCTCGGCGTCGGGCAGCTCCACTGCGGTGAACGTCCGTACCTTGCGCCCCACCCGCAGCTCCCCTCCGCCGGCCACGCGCATGTTGCGCACCCACTGGGAGTGCCCGCGCGCCGACACGAGGTACTGCCCCCGGTCGGCGTCATGCGTATACGGGTTGACCGGGACGCGCTGCATCTTGCCGCTCTTGCGGCCCTGTACGGAGAGCTCGGCACTGCCCATCAGGCTGACGCCGTGCCGCGCCAGCCAGCCGACCACGCCATTGAAGCGGATGTTGAGGCGGCTGCCCTTGAGGTAGTAGGGGGAGGGAGAGGCGGGTGTCGACGACATGGTGGGCTCCCGGGGGCTTTGGAAGGCGGATGTTCTTCTGGACTTCGAGAGCGCTGCTCTCGCTTGAGAACAGTGTGCACCGGATCGACGATCCAAAGCAAGAGCACTGCTCTCGATAATGCGCACCCAACCCAAAGCGAGTGCGCCGCTCCAAACCGTGCTCACCGATCCCGCCCCGTGGCACACTGGCCCACATGACCAGCAACGCCAGCGTCACCAAGGGAGCCCGCGCCCGCGCCCGCGAAGAAGTCACCGCGGCGATCAAGGACGAGGCCCGCAGACAGCTCGCTGCCGAAGGCGCCGCCAAGCTCTCGCTGCGGGCCGTCGCACGCGAGCTCGGCATGGTTTCCTCCGCGCTCTACCGCTACTTCCCCAGCCGCGACGACCTCCTGACCGCCCTCATCATCGACGCGTACGACTCCCTCGGCTCGGCCGCCGAAACCGCGCACGCGGGCGTCTCCGGTGAAGAGCCCCTTCGCCGCTGGACCGTGATCTGTGAAGCGGTGCGGGGCTGGGCGCTGGAGCATCCGCACGAGTACGCGCTCATCTACGGCTCGCCCGTGCCCGGGTACAGCGCGCCGGAGTCGACCGTCCGGGCCGCCGCGCGCGTGGGGCAGTTGCTCATCGACGTCGTGCGCGACGCTCATCAGGGTCGAGGGGTCGCCGTCCAGCCACTGCCCGGCGAGCTGCGCACCGAGGGGGAGCGGCTCGCGGCCGAGTTCGCGCCGGATCTGCCTCCGGCGGCGATCACGGCGATGGTCGCGGCGTGGGCGCAGCTCTTCGGGCTGGTGGGCTTCGAGGTGTTCGGGCAGTTCAACAAGCTCGTGGAGGAACGCTCGGCGTTCTTCTCGCACGCGGTGCGGCAACTCGCCCATGGTGTAGGCCTGTTGCCGCAGGGCTGATGAGGCCACGCGCCCCGGGGGTCGGCGTCCCGCCGCTACCCGCGTTGCTACTCCCACGGGAGTACACGTGATCACCACGCCCGTCGGACGCCCGCGGGTGCCGTCGCGGTCTAGCGTGACCGCCATGGACGAGCAGCGCGAACGCAGGCCGGGCGGCCCACCCCCGGTGTGGGGCGGACCGCCGATGTGGCGGCAGGGGCCGCCCTGGTGGAACGCCGGGGCCGAGGAGGGAACGAGGCGTCGGCTGCCCTGGCTGACGACCTTCGTGCTCACCGTGTTCGTGCAGATCGGGTCCGGCTTCGCCGAGCACGGTCAGGGGGGCCGCGAACACCTGACCCCCTTCGCGAGGGCGCTGTTGTTCCTGGCCACGGCGGTCCTCGTGCTGCGCCACCGCTACCCAGCGCCCGTCATGTTCGCCACCGCGGGGGCCACGCTGGTCTACATCGGTGCCGGGTTCCCGTACGGGCCGATCTTTCTGGCTGTCGCGGTGGGCTGCTTCGCCGCCGTCGTCGCGGGCCACCGGCGCGTGGGCTGGGGCGCCGTGGGCGGGCTCTGGGTCGGGCATCTGCTGATCGCACACTGGCTCTACCGTTGGCTGCCACCCACTGATGACGGTGCCCGTCCCTGGAGCCAGGAGATCGTGGTCGCCGTCTGGGTCGTGGCGATCGTCGCGGTGTCCGAGCTGGGCCGCGTACGCCGTGAACAGTGGGTCAAGGAGCGCGCCGAGCGCGCTCAGGCCGCCGAGCGGCGCGCGGGCGAGGAGCGGCTGCGGATGGCGCGGGAGCTGCACGACGTTCTCGCGCACAGCATCTCCGTCATCAACGTGCAGGCCGGCGTCGGCCTGGCCCTGCTCGATTCCGACCCCGAACAGGCCCGCACGGCTCTGACCACCATCAAGGCGGCGAGCAAGGAGGCGCTGGGCGAGGTACGCCAGGTACTGGGCACCCTGCGCGCCCCCGGTGCCGCACCTCGCGCCCCGGCGCCCGGCCTCGACCGCCTGCCGGAGCTCGTCGAGCAGGCGGGAAGCGCCGGACTGACCGTCGACGTCACCACCGAAGGTGCCCCCGCGAAGCTGCCGCCCGGCGTGGACCTCGCCGCGTTCCGCATCATCCAGGAGGCGTTGACGAACGTCGTACGGCACTCGGGGTCACGCCACGCGCGCGTGCTGGTGCGCCATGACAAGGCCTCGCTCACGCTGCGCATCGACGACGACGGGCCCGCCACCGGCACCGACGCGGGCGGCAGCGGCAACGGACTGGCCGGAATGCGGGAGCGTGCCGCCGCCCTTGATGGCACGATCGAGGCGAACCCGCGGCCGGACGGCGGCTTCCGCGTGACCGCCGTGCTGCCCCTGGTGGCGGGCGTGGGCGCGCGCATGGAAACGGGCCGGGATCCGATGCGTCGTACCGCACCTCAGGAGGACCAGTGATCCGCGTACTGCTCGCCGACGACCAGTCTCTCGTCAGGGCAGGCTTCAAGGCGCTGCTCGGCGCGCAGCCCGACATCGAGGTCGCCGGGGAGGCCGCAGACGGCGAGGAAGCGGTGCGGATGGTGCGGGAACTGCGCCCCGACGTCGTCCTGATGGACATCCGTATGCCGCTGCTCGACGGCCTCGCCGCCACCCGGCGTATCACCGATGAGCCAGGTCTGGCCGACGTGAAGGTGGTCATGCTCACCACCTTCGAACTCGACGAGTACGTCTTCGAGGCGATCCGCTCCGGAGCCTCCGGCTTTCTGGTCAAGGACACCGAGCCGGACGAACTGCTGCGCGCGGTGCGGGCGGTGGTCGCGGGCGACGCGCTGCTGTCCCCCGGGGTGACACGCCGCCTCATCGCCGAGTTCGCGGCCCGCTCCAAGGAGCCCGCGGCAGCCGACGGGCTCGGTGAACTGACCGAGCGGGAAAGGGAAGTGATGGCCCTGGTCGGCATCGGGCTCTCGAACCAGGAGATCGCCCGACGCCTGGTGGTCAGCCCGCTCACCGCCAAGACGCACGTCAGCAGGGCGATGGTGAAGCTGGGCGCCCGGGACCGGGCCCAACTCGTCGTACGCGCCTACGAGTCGGGCCTGGTCCGCCCCGGCTGGCTGGGCTGACGGACCGCGCGCCGGTGCCGGTGGGTGCGAGTGTACGGTGCGGGCTTTCCGGTGGGCAGGCAACTGCCCACCGGAAGCCGGGTGTTGAAGGTTCCGTGGGTCAGTCCCGGGCGGCCAGGGACTCACGCTCCGCGGCCTGAGGCGCGGACTTCGTGACGACGACCGTCTCCTGTGTGCGCCGCGTCCGCAGTCCGGTGAGGGTGATGAGGAGCCCGGCGACCGCGATGGAGGTCACCACGATGAGGCCGGGTCGGAAGCTGTCGAGGACTGCCTGCGGCGACGGGGGAGTGCCGGTTGTGGTGCCCTCGTCGTGGGAGGAGGCGGTGACCACGGCCGTGACGACGGCCAGGAAGATCGCGCCGCCCACCTGGATCGAGGTGTTGAGCAGGCCGGACACCATGCCCTGCTCGTCGTCGTGCACGCCGTTGGTGGCCTGGATGTTGAGCGAGGGGAAGACCAGGGCGCACGCGAAGCCGAGCAGGATCATCGACGGCAGGACGACGGAGGCGTACGCGGGGGTGAGGCTGATCCGCAGGAAGAGCACGTAGGAGGCGACGAGCAGCACGAACCCGACCGCGATGACGCGTGGCGTGCCGAACCGGTCGATCACCGAGCCGACCTTCGTCGACGACAGGGCGACGAGGGCGCCCGCGGGCAGGAAGGCGAGCGCGGTCTGCAGGGCGGACCAGCCGAGCAGGGACTGGAAGTACTGCGTCGCGAGGAACTGGAAGGAGACGTATCCGCCGAAGAACGTCATCGCGCCGAGCTGGGCTCGTAGTTGGGGCCCGGAGCGCAGCACGCCGAGACGGATCAGCGGGCTCGCGGCGCGCAGCTCGATGCGGATGAAGGCGGTGAGCAGCACGGCGGCGACGAGGAACGACAGGAGCGTGCGGGCCGACGCCCAGCCTGCTTCGGGCGCCTCCACCACGGTGAAGACGAGGAGCAGCATCGCGGCCGTGCCGGTGATGGCGCCGGGCACGTCGTAGCCGCCCTTGTTCTTCTCGCGGGCGCTGCGCGGGATCAGCTTGACGCCCGCGATCAGCGCGAGGACCGCGATCGGCGCGGGCAGCAGCATCGTCAGGCGCCAGCTGACCTCGGTGAGCAGGCCGGAGAGGACGAGGCCCATGGAGAAGCCGGTGGCGGCGCAGGTGGTGTAGATGGTGAGGGCGCGGTTGCGGACCGGGCCCTCGGCGAACGTCGTGGTGATGATGGAGAGGCCCGCGGGCGCCGTGAACGCGGCGCTGAGTCCCTTGATGAAGCGGCTGGCGATCAGCAGCGGTCCCGAGTCGACGAATCCGCCGAGCAGCGAGGCGAGCGCGAAGACGGCGAGCGCGATCAGGAAGACGCGGCGGCGGCCCAGCAGATCGGCCGCGCGTCCGCCGAGGAGCAGCAGCCCGCCGTAGCCGAGGATGTAGCCGCTGACGACCCACTGCAGGGTCGAGGTGCCGAGGTTCAGTTCGGAGCCGATGGAGGGCAGGGCGACGCCGACCATCGATACGTCGAGCGCGTCGAGGAACATCGCGGCGCAGAGTACGAGGAGGGTGCCCCACAGGCGTGGGGTCCAGCGCTCCGGGGACGCGGAGACAGCTGTGAGCGGAGAGGTCATGGGCAGTAATGTATATGTGCATGCATTGAATGCAAGCGCATTTAATGACGGTGCAACAAAGGGGAGGATTCTGCTACCGTGCCGTCCCATGGCGGGTAAAACGGCCGACCAGGGCCTGGTGGATCAGTGGCGCGGCATCCTCGCGCTGCATGCGCGCACGCTGTGCGAACTCGACCGTGAGCTGCACCCGCACGGCGTGGGGGCGAGCGACTTCGAGGTGCTCGACGTACTGGCCGAGGGGCCGTCGGACGACGGCGGCTGTACGTTCCGCGTGCAGGAGATCTCCGCGCAGGTCCATCTGAGCCAGAGCGCCCTCTCCCGCCTCATCGGACGTCTGGAGAAGGACGGCCTCGTGGAGCGCGGGATGTGCAGCGAGGACCGTCGCGGCGTACGCGTCTCGCTCACCGACAAGGGGCGCGCGCTCCACGGTGAGGTGCGGCCCCTGCAGCGGGCGGTCCTCCAGCGGATGCTCGACGGAGCCTAATGCGGGGGCCGCGGAGACGGCCGTCGTTCAGGGAGTGTCGGCGGTGACGTCCACCTTCGTGATGGCCGCGTCGGGATGCCGCGCCCCCGTCAGTACCTGGTCCTGCCGGGTGTCGCCGAGGAGATGGCGACGGAAGAAGGCATCGAGGTAGGTGGCGGCGACATGGCGCTGCTGCGGCTCGGTGAGCTGCCTGGCCGGCGCCGCACCCTCACGGTCAGTGCACTGCCCGGGGTGTTCTTTCACCGGCACGGCATCGTCGGCGGCTGCGACCTGACGGCTCCGCGGCGACCACTGCGTGTTGAAGTAGTTGTGATTCGCCCCGTGGATCGCGAACCGGTAGAAGCCGCTTCGGTTCCCCTTCGCCGCGTCGGCCGCGAACCAGAGTGCCTCGCTGCCGACCTGTCCGTCGCATGTTCCCCGGAAGGTGGCGAAGGGGGTCTTGGTGATCGTGTAGTTGGACATGTCCTCCGTCATCACGTTGTAGGCGGGTGCCAGCGCCGCCACCGCCTTGACGTCGACGCCCTTGGGCCACTGCCCCCGATGGCTGTCAGCCGCCTGCCAGGTGACCCCGGCTCCCGCCCTGGAATGCCCCATGATCCCCACGTTGCCCATGTCCAGGTGGTGGGCGAAGCCGACGCGTCGCGCCGCTCCGGTCGCCGGGTCGGTGAATTTCCCGGCGAGCTCACCCTTGCCCTTGGAGCTGAGCTCCTGCCACATGCGCAGATGCCGGTTGAGGAGATCCGCCCGCGCGGCAGCGTTGTCATCGCCCGTCACAGAGGAGGCGTTGATGCCGTTGGCGCCGACCGAGACCACGACAAATCCCTGTCCGGCCAACGTCCGGGCGAGGTAGTCGTACCCGAGCTCATTGGGCAACGCGGGTGTCCCCGGTGCGCACGGCCAGGCGGTCAGCTTCGCATTGGCGGCTTCATACGCGGCGTCGTCACCATCGCGCTCGGCAGCCGTGCGCGCGGCGTCGGCCTTTCGGTCGGCGCAGGTCTCGTGCAGCCCGTGCATCATCACGATCAGCGGATGCCGCCCCGTGCCCAGGTCGGCGGGGTAGTGCACCAAACCGGTCAACTCGCCCGGTTCGCCCGTCTGCGGCAGCTGCCAGGCCGCGTCCCCCAAGTCGTAGCGGACCGTCTTTGTGGTCCCGGAGGAAGACACCGGGCTCCGTCCCGTCGCCTCGTGCGCTTCCACGGCGCCCGCCGTGGACGTATACGTGAAGGCGGCTGCGGCCACGGACAGCGCCGCCGCCGACAGGCCCAGCAGGCGAACCGAAACCCTCGTGCGCTTGTGTCGCTTCAACATGTTGTCTCCATCCGTAAGTACTACGAGGGGCCTGAGGGGGGCAAAGTGACTGCTTCCTCAACGGGAGGCGTCGTAGGAATCCACCACGAACGAGATGACCCGGTCCTCCAACGCGGCCCCTGAGGCA
Source organism: Streptomyces sp. NPDC046465 (assembly GCF_040646035.1). Taxonomy (NCBI): domain Bacteria; kingdom Bacillati; phylum Actinomycetota; class Actinomycetes; order Kitasatosporales; family Streptomycetaceae; genus Streptomyces; species Streptomyces sp. NPDC046465. The sequence goes on along the minus strand of NZ_JBEYZK010000009.1, from coordinate 182,214 downwards.
CCGGCCCGCCTGATCATGTCTGTTCCGTGGAACCCGCTCTTGTCGATGACGAGATCCTTCTTGTGGGCAGCGGAGGCCGCGTGGACCTCTCGGACCTGCTTCTCCACCGCGCCTTCCATGTCACCGGGCGACACCACCAACAGCGTCGGAACCTTCAGCTTCCGCACCGCCGCCACCGCATCGGCCCCGGGGCCGCACCGGGCAGGCGAGGACATCATCAGAAGGCCCACCACTCGCAAAGGCGTGTCCACGCCGGCGACAGCCGCCGTCGTACCGCCACATGACGCGCCCGCCAAGAACACCCTCTTCGCACCGACACGGCGCAGTTCGGCCAGTCCGGCCCGGGCGTCGCGGTCTTTGTGCTCGTTGATGGCCACGTGCTCGGACGCGCCGTGATCGCGGTACTCGGGGATCACCACGTGGTAGCCGCGCTTCGCCAACTGCCGCCCGATGTCGACGAACGAGCAGATGTTGTAGCCCTGCTCGTGATCCAGCAGAACACCGTCGGGCCCGTCCCCCAGGACCAGCGCCGACAGATGCACCCCGTCGCTGGTCGTCAGCGTGGTGGCCTTGCTCCTCAGATCCTTCGGCACACACGTGTTGACGCGATGCCCCCGGGCCGTGCGCACGGTCCGGTCGGGCCAGCTCGGCTTGTACGAGACCGGCTTGTGATCCGGCGGCGGTGCGGGAGCGCGGCTCCCTGTCCCGGACGGCGTCGGGGTGGAGTCCATCGACGCTCCCGCCCCCGCCCCTGCCTCGGCGTCACGCGTCGGCTTGTCAGCCGGGCCCGAACAGCCCGACATCAGGCCCAGACAGCCCAGCGCGACAGCGGCGACGACTCTGACTCTCAGCACTGTCTTCCTGTCTTCCTCAGATCTCACCTGCACGTCGGTGTCCCGTACACAGGCAGGGCACACGTGTCCCGTGCCAGGACGGAACATCCCCTCACGACCTGACAGACGTGTGGGCCTGCCCGAGGTTGCAGGGCGCTGCCGACGATCTCTCCTCCGGGGGTGGGTACCTGGACCTGTCGCACGGCACAGGCCCGAGGGCGCTCAGCCCATGACGATCGAGGACCGCTCCCGCCACAGCGCCGCCACCGAGCGGTCGCCCGTCACCTGCGGGAGCGGCAGGCGGTTCCACAGCGCCAGATAGAGGCGTGCGGCCTGCCCCGACACCTCGCAGTCGGCGGGCGCCGTCGCGCCGCGCTCCGTGACCGGCGGCCCGTCGGAGAGGCGTACGGTCCACGTCCCGCCCGGCGCGTCCGTGGCCCGGACCCGCAGCACCCGCGGCTCCTCGCTGTGCACCCGGCTCTGCTTGCGCGCGTGGAAACCGAGCAGCAGCTCCTCGATCCCGTCCACGGCGAACTCGACGCCGACCGGTGACGGTGTGCCGCCCCGCGCGGACTCGGCGTCCATCCGGTGGACGGTCGTCTCGTTGGCCTGGCGCCGGGCCCAGAAGGCCAGCGGGGAAGGGGCGGGCAGGAACGCCCAGCACTCGACGTCGGGCGGGGCGGAGGTGAGGGTCGCGACGAGCGTGGCGTGCCCCTCGCGGAACCACTCGACGAGCGCGTCCCCGTCCAGGTCGGGGAGTTCGCCGCCGAGCCGGTACGAGGTGCGCCGCTCGGTGATGAAGGCGGCGGCCCAGCGGTGCACCATCCCCGTGTGCTTCAGCAGGTCCCGCACCTGCCAGTCGGGGCAGGTGGGGACCTTGGCGTCGGCTCCGGCCGCCGCGGCGGCCGCGGCCAGCAACCGGCCTTCCCGCTCCACCACTTGGATGTGCTCGGAAATATCCATGCGGCAGATTGTGTCGGACGCAGGGCCCTCGAACCGGAGCCTCCGCATGATGTCAGGCCGTTTCCGTACGCTCCGTACGCTCTGTACGACGGGTCGCGAAGCCGATCACCGACGCGACGGCGGCGAGCAGGGCGACGCTCGTGAGCGCCGTGGGCAGCGAGTACCAGTCCGCCATGAACCCGATCAGGGGCGGCCCGACCAGCATGCCGCCGTAGCCGAGCGTCGAGGCGGCGGCGACCCCACCGGGCCCGGCGAGGTTGCCCGCCCGCTCGATCGCCACCGGGAAGATGTTGGCCAGTCCGAGTCCCGTCACCGCGAACCCGGCCAGGGCGAGGCCCGTCGAAGGGGCGAGGGCGCCGAGCAGCATGCCGACGCACGCCGTGGCGCCGCCGCCGACCACGGTGCGGGTCCTGCCCAGTCGTTCGAGGAGCGCGGTGCCGGAGAGCCGGCCGATCGTCATGGCGAGGGCGAAGCACGAATAGGCGGCGGCCGCGATGCCCGGGTGTGCGTGCAGGTCCTCCTCCAGGTGGAGCGGGCCCCAGTCCGCGATGGCGCCCTCGCCGTACGCGGTGCAGAGCGCGATGAGCCCGAAGACGATGACGAGCCCGCGGGTAGGGCGAGCCATGCGGCGCTTACCGCCAGGCTCCTGCGGGTCCGAGGCGGGGGCGGTCTCGCGAAGCCGGGGCGAGGCTCCGTACCGCAGCAGGGCGGGCGCCGCCGATGCGGTGATCGCCAGGCCGACGACGGTGATGCCGAGCAGGTGGGGGGTGGGGGAGAGGTGCCCCGCGACCAGGCCGCCGAGGCCCGAGCCGAGCATGCCGCCCAGGCTGAACGCGGCGTGGAAGCTGGGCATCACCGGCCGCCGCAGCGCCCGCACGAGATCGACGGCGGCGCTGTTCATCGCGACGCTGATGCCGCCGTACGAGGCCCCGAAGAACAGCAGCACCAGTCCCAGCACGAGGACCGAGCTCGTCAGCGGCGGCAGCGCGACGCTCAGCGGCAGCGTCACCGCGCAGACCACCGTCATCGGGATGCTGCCGTAGCGCCTGCAGAGGCGTCCGGTGAGCGTCATGGTCACGACGGCCCCGGCGGAGACCGCGAGCAGCGCGAGCCCGAGTTGGCCCGCCGACGCCCCCGTCTGTTCCTTGATGGCGGGGATGCGGACGACCCAGCCGGCGAAGACGAAGCCGTCGAGGGCGAAGAAGACGGTGAGGGCGATGCGCAGTCGGCGGAGGTCGAGGTCGCGTTCGGTGGGCCGCGGCGCTGCGGTCCCGAGTTTGTTTAGTAGCGGCACAAAGTCAGAGTAGAGGTGTGCGGGGGTGACGTTCAAGACGGTTGCGGACGGCGCAGGGGACGTGCCGGGGGAGGTGCGCGCGCATGCCCACGGCAGTGGAACGCGGAACCGGTCACGTGGAACGCGGAACCGGTCACAGGGAACGCGGAACCGGTCACAGGGAGGAACGGGCGGATGACGGATGAACGGCGAGGCCAGGCACGGATCATGGGAGACTCGCCCTCATGAACGGCAAGGCTGACCCCCGTTCCGAGGGGGATGTGACCGCGCGTACCCGCCTGGAGCGAGGGCGCGGCGCGCTGGGTCCCGCGCTCGAACTGGTCCACACGGGGCGCGCTCCCACGCGTGCCGTGCTCACCGCCGAGCTGGGCGTCACACGCGCCACCGCCGGTGCCGTCGCCGCCGAACTGGAGGCGCTCGGCCTGATCCGGATCGACGCGAAGCCCAGCGCGGCCGCGGGCTCGCAGGGGCGGCCGTCGCACCGGCTCGCTGTCGCGGAGGCGGGCCCTGTGGTGCTTGCCGCGCAGGTGCACGCCGACGGCTTCCGGGCCGCGCTCGTCGGGCTCGGCGGCGGCATCGTGGCGACCGCGCCGGGCTGCGAGACCGTCGGCGCCGACCCGGCGCAGGTCCTCGGGGCCGTCGTCGAGGCGGGCGCCGGGCTGCTGCGCGAGACCGGCAGGCGGTGCGTGGGCGCAGGCCTCGCCGTGCCGTCCGCGGTGGCCGAACCGGAGGGCACCGCTCTCAACCCGCTGCACCTGGCGTGGCCCGCGGGCGCGCAGGTCCGCGAGATCTTCGCCGACTGCGTACGGGACGCGGGCATCGCGGGGCCTGCCTTCGCGGGCAACGACGTGAACCTCGCCGCACTCGCCGAGCACCGCCACGGCGCGGGGCGCGGCGCCCGGGACCTGCTGTGCGTGGCGACCGGTCACCGCGGCGTGGGCGGCGCGCTCGTCCTCGACGGCCGCCTGCACACCGGGAGTTCGGGTCTCGCCCTGGAGGTGGGCCACCTCACCGTGAACTCCGAGGGGCGCCCCTGCTACTGCGGCAGCCGGGGCTGCCTGGACGTCGAGACGGACCCACTCGCCTTCCTGACGGAGGCGGGGCGGGAACCGGGTCCGGAGGGGCTGCTCGTACAGGCCTGCGACCTGCTGCGCGGCGCGTACGACGACCCGACCGTACGCACCGCCGCCGAGGCACTCATCGACCGGCTCGGCCTCGGGCTCGCGGGCCTGGTCAACATCCTCAATCCCGACCGGATCGTCCTGGGCGGGCTGCACCGCGCCCTCCTGGAGGCCGACCCGGATCGGCTGCGGGCCGTCGTCGCCGACCGGAGCCTGTGGGGCCGCAGCGGGGGCGTGCCGATCCTGGCGTGCACGCTGGACCACAACAGCCTGGTGGGGGCCGCCGAGCTGGCCTGGCAGCCGGTACTCGACGACCCCCTGGGGGCCCTGGCCCTGGCGGGACCCGAGTCGCGCGTCGGATCGTAGGCGGGCCTTTTGGCGCAGGCCCTAGACGGGCTGGGGTACCTCGTCCCCCGACTCCCGTACGGCGTCGACGGACCCGGTGGTACGCCCGTTGGCCGGGGCCGGGGCCGGGGCCGGGGCCGAGGCCGGGGCCGAGGCCCGGCGGCGCAGCAGATCCGGCACCAGCGAGACGAGGCCGAGCGCGGCCAGCGCGGCGCCGATCCACAGCGGTGCCCGCAGCCCGAACGTGTCGATGGCCGGGCCGCCGACGGAAGTGGCGATGATGATGCCGAGGGTGATGAAGGACGTGTGGACGGTGTTCACCAGCGAGCGCGCGTTACCGACGCGCTGGACGCGGGTCACCAGGGCCGGATTCATGGTGACGCCGACCAGGCCGATGCCCAGCATGAACACGACGGCGGGCACGGTCAGTCGGGCGAAGAGCGCGAATCCGATGAGGAAAGCCAGGTTCAGCGCGAGACCGACGAGCAGCACGGGGATGGTGCGACGGTCGGCGAACCGGCCCACGACGGTGTTGCCGATGACGGTGGCGGCGCCGTACGCGACGAGGAGCAGCGGCACCGTCCCGGTGGAGAAGCCCGTCAGCTCGGTGAGGATCGGGTTGAGGTAGCTGAACGCGGAGAAGGTCGCGCCGATCACGAAGGTGCTGGTGGTGAGGGTGAGCCACAGCCGGGGGTTGCGGAAGGCGCCGAGCTCCTGCCGGAGGCCGCCGCTCTCCGCGCTGTCGCCCTCGGCGCTCGGTACGCCGACGAACGTGGCCGCGGCGGCGAGCGCGGTCAGTACGGTGATCGCCCAGAACGCGGCGCGCCAGCCCAGGTGTTCACCGACGACGGTGGCGAACGGAAGGCCGAGGAGCGTGCCCAGCATCAGTCCGTTGAGGGCCACCGCGACGGCGCGGCCGCGCACTTCGGGCCGGGTGATGCGGGAGGCCAGCGATATGGAGACGCCGAAGAAGGCCTGGGACGCGATGCCGGTGAGCACGCGAGCCGCCAGCATGGTGCGGTAGTCGGGAGCGAGGGCGGCGAGCACGTTGCCCGCGAGGAAAACGCCGAACAGCAGTATCAGGGCGGACTTCTGACGCAACCTCAGCACGGCGACCGTGAGGAAGGGGCCACCGAGTGCCATCGCCGCGGCGAAGGCGGTGATGAGGTAGCCGATCTCCGGGATCGTGGCGTCAAGCCCTTCGGCCATCTGCGGCATCAGTCCTGCGACCACGAATTCACTGGTCACCATGGCGAAGATGCCGAAGGCCAGTACGTATATGGCGCGGGGCATGGCGGGTTCTCCTGTCGGGCGAGTTTCTTGAGCGGTGTTTTGGATAGATCAGTACAAAAAAAGGGTGTGCGAGGGCGCGGTGGGTCTTCGGCGAGGGTGGTGTGGGGCCGGGCCGGGCCGCGACTCGTTACCGGACCGGTCGGGCCGCGCCCCGCTACCGGACCGCCAGCGCGTCCAGGGCGGTCTCGGCGATGGCCCGCAGGGCGGCCCGGTCGGCGCCCGCCTGTGCGGAGACCCGCATGCCGCCGATGATGGCGTTGACGAAGCGGGCGAGCGTATCCGCGTCCCGTTCGGTCGTGATGTCGCCGTCGAGCTGGCCGGTGCGGATCGTGGCGCGCAGCACGGTGAGCCGCGCCGCGAGGTCGCGCTCCAGCATCCCGGCGGCCTCCGGGTCGCGACCGGCGAGTTCGACGGTCGTGTTGACGGTGAGGCAGCCGATGCTGTGGCCGTTCTCGCGCTGTTCGAGGTCTCCCTCGATGACCCGGGCGAGCAGGGCGCGCACGCGCTCCGTGGCCGACAGCTCCGCGTCCTCCAGGATCTCCGTCTGGCCCGCGTTCATGGTCTCCATGTACCGCGTCAGGGACCGCCGGAACAGGTCGTGCTTGCTGGTGAAGGTGTTGTAGATGCTGCTGCGGCCCAGGCCGGTGGCTTCGCACAGGTCCTGGGTCGAAGTGGCCTCGTAACCGTTCACCCAGAAGGCGTGCATCGCCGCGTCCAGGGCCCGTTCCTCGTCGAAACTCCTCGGTCGGGCCATGTGGGAACCGTACAGTTTTGGAACGGTCGGTGCAATACCGCTCAGTGCACTACGTGGACCGGTGCCCCGAGCCCACTCACGCGGTGACCCACTCCACCCCGAAGGCCCGCCCCGGGTTCGCCGTCAGGATACGGTCCGCCAGCTCCTCTCCCACGGCGTGTGCGAGCCGGGGCCGCACCCTGCGCAGCAGATGCGGCATGCCGGGGCCGCCCCGCACGGACCGCGCCCCCGCCGTCGTCGTGTCACCGCCCAGGAGGATGCGGTCGCCGTGTCCGGCGTCGGCCAGGGCGCGCACCGCGTCCGGCATGCGCCAGTCCGTGGCGTGGTGGGTGCGCGAGGGCCCGTCGAAGGCCACGTAGGCGCCCGCCTCGGCGGCCTGTAGATGACAGGTGAGGTCGGGGGAGCGGTTGAGGTGGCCGAGGATCACCCGGTGCGGCGGGACCCCGAACTCGCCGCAGAGCAGGTCGAGTACGTCCGGCGCGCCCGTGCCCAGCTCCAGATGGACGGAGATCGGCGCGCCCGTCGCACGGTGCGCCTCGGCCGCCGCTGTCATCGTCCAGCGCGCGTGGGCGTCGAGCCCGTGGAAGCCGCCCGCGACCTTGATGAGCCCGGCCCGCACGCCGGACTCCCCGATGCCCTCGGCCAGTTCGCGTACGAAGAGTGCGGCAAGGCCGTCCGAGCGGAGCCGTCCGAGCAACTCCGGTGTGTAGTGCGCCGCTTGGTGCAGTCCGGTCGCGGCGACGAGACGGACGCCGGACGTGTCGGAGAGCGCGGGCAGACGTTCGGCGTGCCGCCCCATTCCGTGCGGCGTCCACTGCACGACGCTCTGTCCGCCCGCCGCGCGGAACGCCGCGAGTTCAGCGGCCGCTTCCTCGGTCGAGTCCAGCTCCTGGCCGGGGAGTCGAGGGCTGCGCAGGAAGAGGTGGTCGTGGGCGTCACACACTCCGAGGTCCTCCGGCGCGATGTCCCCGAGGACGGTGCGGACCGCGCGGCCCGTCTCCGCCGTCACCAGTGCCGTCCGTGCGGCAGCTTCTCCCGCTCGGGGGTGGAAAGGTGCAGCACCTGGAAGACATCGCCGACGGCGTCGGGGGTCTCGCGGTCCCAGAGGGAGAAGTGGACGGCCTCCCACGTGCGCGGATCAATGGCGGTGAGCGCACTCACGGCCCCTGCGCGCCGGGCCGTCGTCCGCGCCTCCTCGGCGAGTTCACGCGCGAGCTCGGGCAGTCGCGTCGCCTCGGGTATCCGCTGCCGACGGCGGACCGCCGACCTCGGGGCACTTGTCACCGCGCCGCCCTCCTCGTATGCGAGAACCGTCCAGTTCTGCACCGTCGGCCGCCCGAAATCGTCGACGAGGCCCTGGAAACCGGGGCCCCAGAGGAAGGAGTTCATGCCCTCGGCGGTGTTCCAGAGGTAGAACGGCGCGTATTGGTTCACGGGCGAGCCGGTCCTGCCGCGCTCGCGCATCAGGTAGGCCTTGAAGCCGAGCCCGGGAAACCGGTCCAGGAGGTGGCCCTTGGACGCGACGCGGTGGCGGATGACGCCCATGTCGTAGTCGGCGGGCAGGGTGATCTCGTATTGCAGCGCATGCATCGTGTACTCCCTTGGCGGCAGGCTCAGTTGGGGCAGGCGTCGGCGTCGACCAGCGGGCCCCAGTCGGCGGTGGTCCCGTCCTCGGCTGCCTCGACCACGGCCAGGTGCGTCATGAAGGTGCGCGGCCCGGCGCCGTGCCAGTGCGACTCGCCCGGTTCGATCCACACGGTGTCACCGGCCCGGATCGGCTCGACCGAACCTCCCTCGCGCTGCACGAGCCCCTCGCCCTCGGTGACGTGCAGGACCTGGCCGTGCGGATGGCGGTGCCAGGCCGTGCGGGCGCCCGGCGTGAAGTGCACGCTGTACATCCGCAGGCGGGACGGCGCGTCGGGGGCGGCGATCTCGTCAAGCCAGACGGTGCCGGTGAAGTGCTCGGCGGCCCCCTGTCGGCTGTCGGGCCGGTTCCGGGTGATGTGCAACGTACGCATCCTTACGGGTGGGTGGTGTGAGGTGCAGGGGTGTAGTGGGGTGTACGGGGCGCGGTGGACAGGCCGCGCGGCACGGCGGGCCGGGAACGAGAGGCGGGTCCACGAGATGCAGGGCCGCCTCACGCGGCGGGCGCCGTGCGGGCGGCGGTGAGCAGCGCGAGCAGGCCGCGCACCCCGGCGTCGAACGCGGCGGGTGAACCGGACGAGCGGGCCAGCACATACCCGCCCTGCACGGTGGCGACGACCGTCGAGGCCACGTCCTGCGGATCCAGCGCACGCGTGAACTCGCCCCGGGAGCGCCCCTCTTCGACGATCCCGGCGATCCGCTCACGCAGCCAGTCGAGGGTCTCGGTGACGGGTGCGCGCAGCTCGTCGCTCGCGATGACGTCCGGGTCCATCGTGAGCCGCCCGACCGGGCAGCCCTTCAACACGTCGCGCTCGCGCAGCAGATAGGCCTCGATGCGGGAGTACGCCGGTCCGGGGCCGCTCAGGACCGCCTCCGCCGTCGCGCGCATCTCCTCGGCGGTGCGCCGGATGGCGGCGAGTGCGAGGTCGGGCTTGCCCGCGAAGTGGTGGTACATGCTGCCCTGCCCGGCGCCCGCGTGCTGCTGGATGGCCTTGGGGCTCGTGCCGACGTAACCCCGCTCCCACAGGAGCTCGCGGGTGGACTCGATCAGACGCTCCGGAGTGCTCATGGAGCCACTGTACATACTAGTAGGTACAGGAGATCGACGCGGGTGGGAGCAGCCGATCGCGCCGTACGTACTCCCTGGGTGGTACGCCCGGTGCCGCTGGCCGTACGACGACGTGAGGGCGGTGTCGGAGCGAGTTTGGAGGCAGCACAGGAACCGGTACTGAGGAGATGAGTTCAATGCAGACCCTGGCGCAATGGGACGGCGGGCCCGGCCCGTGGATCCTCTTCTTCCCGCTGATCTGGGCGGCCGTCGTCATCGGCATCGTCACCCTGCTCCGCCGCACCGTGTGGCGCGGCCGGCGCGGGCCGTTCCGGGGCGCGGCCGGTCCCGCGCGGCACACCGGCGTCGACGAGAACTCGCCCATCGCCGTGCTCGGCCACCGCTTCGCCTCCGGCGAGATCGACGAGGACGAGTACTGGCGTCGGCTGACCGTCCTCAACGAGGAGTTCGGCCTTACGGGCAAGGGCGGTGCGGCGTGAGCACCGCGACCGGACGAGTGACCGGGGCGGTGCGCACCGACGCCGCCCGGGTCTCCGGCGCCGTGAAGGTCTACGGCAGCGGAGACACCGTCGTACGGGCCCTGGACGGGGTGAGCGTCGGCTTCCCGGCCGGACGTTTCACCGCGATCATGGGCCCGTCCGGGTCGGGCAAGTCCACCCTGATGCACTGCGCGGCGGGCCTGGACACGCTCACCTCGGGCACCGCCTTCATCGGCGACACGGAGCTCGGCACGCTGGACGACCGGCGCCTGACGCTGCTGCGCCGCGACCGCATCGGCTTCGTCTTCCAGGCCTTCAACCTGGTGCCTACGCTCACCGTCGCCGAGAACATCACCCTTCCCATGGACCTCGCGGGCGTGCGCGGCGACGACGAATGGACCGACGCGCTCGTCGACGTCGTCGGGCTGCGCGACCGGCTGCACCACCGGCCCGCCGAACTCTCCGGCGGCCAGCAGCAACGCGTCGCCGTGGCGCGGGCGTTCGCCGGACGCCCCGACGTCGTCTTCGCGGACGAGCCGACCGGCAACCTCGACTCGCGTTCCGGCGAGGAGGTGCTGAACCTGCTCGGCAGGGCGGTGCGGCAGATGGGCCGCACCGTCGTCATGGTCACCCACGACCCGGTGGCCGCCGCCCACGCCGACGAGGTCGTCTTCCTCGCGGACGGGCGCCTCGTGGACCGGATGGAGGCCCCGACGGCGGACCGGGTGCTCGACCGGCTGAAGGCCTTCGATGCGAGGCCGGTCGACGCGAGGCCGGTCGACACGAGGCCGGTCGCTACGAGGCCGGTCGCTATGGATTCGGCCGCCGCACCTGCCCGTGGCTCCGGCCCCGGCCCCGGCCCCGGCTCCGGCCCCGGCTCCAGCTCCGGTCCCGGCTCCAGCTCCGGCCTCGGTCTCGGCCCTGACCTGGGCTCCGTCAGAAAGGCGCCGTAGTCATGAGCTCCCTGAACGCGTCCGTCCGCATCAGCCTCGCCTCCCTGCGCGGCCACAAGCGCCGCTTCGCCGGTACCTTTCTCGCCGTCCTGCTCGGCGTCGCCTTCCTGGCGGGCACCCTCGTCATGGGTGACACCCTGCGCGCCGGTTTCGACACGATGTTCGGCAACGCCACCCGGGGCACCGACGCCGTCGTCCGCAGCGCCGACACCATCACCACCCCCGACGACAGCCAGGGCGCGCGGGGGCCCGTCAGCACCGGCCTCGTCGAGAGGATCGAGAAGTCCGACGCCGTGGCGGCCGCCGCCCCCAGCGTCCAGGGCGCGGGCCAGCTTCTCGGCAAGGACGGCGAACCCATCGGCGGCAAGGGCCCGCCCACCGTCGCCGGGAACTGGATCGACGACGCCCGGCTCAACCCGTACCGACTCGCCGAAGGGCGCGCTCCGTCGAAGTCCCACGAGGTCGTGGTCAACCGGGGCGCCGCAGAGACCGGCGACCTGAAGGTCGGCGACACGGCGACGCTGCGCACCCCCGACCCCGTCGAGGTGAAGATCGTGGGGCTCGCGACCTTCGGCGGCGAGGACGGCATGGCGTCGGCGACCTTCACCGGCATGACGCTCACCGACGCCGAGAAGTACCTCGCCCCGAAGCCCGGCGAGGCCTCGGCCATCCAGGTGCGGGCCGGTCCGGGCGTGAGTGAGCAGGAGCTGGTCGACGCGCTGACTCCCGTGCTGCCCAAGGGAGTTGAGGCGATCACCGGCGAGGCGTCGGCGGCGGAGAACACGGACAACATCTCGGGTCAGTTCCTCGACCTCTTCACCATCTTCCTGCTGGTGTTCTCCGGCGTGGCCCTGCTCGTCGCCACCTTCAGCATCCACAACACCTTCGCCATCGTCGTCGCCCAGCGCACCCGCGAGAACGCGCTCCTGCGCGCACTCGGCGCCTCGCGCCGTCAGGTCACCGTGTCGGCCCTCGTCGAGGCGAGCGTCGTCGCCGTCGTCGCGTCGGCCGCGGGGCTCGCGGGCGGCGTCGGCATCGCGGCCGGGCTGCAGAAGCTGTTCCCCGTCATCGGATTCCCCTTCCCCGAGGGCGACTTGGTGATCAGTGCGCTATCGATGCTGCTGCCTCTCGCCGTCGGCGTCGTGGTCTGTCTGGGTTCCGCGCTGGCACCCGCCGTACGGGCCGGGCGCATCGCGCCGCTCGCCGCCCTGCGCGAGACCTCGGTGGACCACTCGGCGGTCTCGCGCGGGCGCGCCGTGACGGGAACGGCTCTCGCGCTTGCCGCGGTGGGTCTCGCCCTGACCGGCGTGCTTGTCAGCCCCTCCGTGTGGCTGGCCGGTGCCGGTGCCGTGCTGGCCCTCGTGGCCTTCGTAGTGCTCGGCCCTGTCGCCTCCTCGCGCGTGGTACGGATCCTCGGCGGGCCCCTGGACCGGCTGCGCGGCGTCCCCGGAGGCCTCGCCCGGCGCAACGCCCTGCGCAGTCCCCGGCGGACCGCGGCCACGGCGAGCGCGCTGATGATCGGCGTCGCCGTCGTCTCGCTCTTCACGGTCTTCGGCGCCTCGCTGAAGGCCACGATGGACCAGACCGTGAACCGCTCCTTCGCGGGAGACGTCGCGGTGAGCACCCCCGGCTTCGGCGCGGGCGGCAGCGGCCTCAGCCCGAAGCTGGCCCCCGCGCTCGCGAAGCAGCCGCAGGTCGAGACCGCCGTCGGGCTCGGCAAGGGCGCAGCAAAGGTCGACGGCGAGGGCCGCGCCCTGACCGTCACGGACCCGGGCCCGTTCGCCAGGTCCTTCGACCTCGGCCGCATCGACGGGTCCCTGGCCGCACTCGGCGACCGCGGCATCGCGATCACCCGCTCGGAGGCGGACAAGCAGCACCTGAAGGTCGGGTCCCGGGCCGAACTGGCCTTCGCCGACGGCCAGAAGGAGACCTTCACGGTCCGTGCCGTCTACGGCCGTTCCGAGCTGGCGGGCGACTACGTCATCACCCGTGAGGCCTGGGCCCCGCACCGTATGCAGGACTCCGACACCGTCGTCTCCGTCACCTTCAAGGACGGCGTGAGCACGGCCGCGGGCAAGGCCGCGGTCGCCGGGGTCGCGCGGGACTACGGCAACCCGGACGTGCAGACCCGCGCCGAGTACGCGGGGGCCTCGGCGGGCGGCATCGACATGATGCTCACCCTCGTCTACGCGCTGCTCGCCCTCGCGGTGCTCATCGCCCTGCTCGGCATCGCCAACACGCTGACGCTCGCGATCCACGAACGCACGCGTGAGCTGGGCCTGTTGCGCGCGGTCGGGCAGACCAGGGCGCAGCTGCGGGCCATGGTCCGCTGGGAGTCGGTGCTCGTCGCCGCCTTCGGGACGGCCGGTGGGCTCGCGCTCGGCGCCTTCCTCGGCTGGGTCCTCGTCAGGGCGTCCGACGGCGCGACCGAGAGTGCCTTCGCGTTCGCGGTGCCGCCGGTGCGACTCGTGGTGGTCGCCCTGGTGGGCCTGGCGGCGGGTGCCTTGGCGGGCCTGCGCCCGGCTCGTCGGGCGGCACGTCTCGATGTGCTGCGGGCCATCGCCACCGAGTGACGCCAGGACCGTCCGCGTACCCACGGGAGCGTACGGGCACGGGAGGACGAGGACGCCGCGAGCGGACGATCACCGCCCGGTCAGCCGGCAACGGCCGACCGGGCGGGAGTCTTCTCGCGCACCCCGTACACGGGATACGAGGACATGGCTCCGGCGGGGACAGGGGTGGGAAGCGTGAACCACACGATCTTCCCCGCGTCGCCCTGCGGGCTCACTCCCCAGGCCTCGCTCACGGCGGCGACCATCGCGAGTCCCCGCCCACAGGTGGCGAGGGGATCCGCGTCACCGATCCGGGGGAGCCGGGGATCGTGGTCATGGACGGAGACCGTGAGCCGGTCGAGCAGCAGCTCGATCTCCACGGTGCACACCTTGTCCGGCTCGGCATGCCGATGGACGTTGGTGAGCAGTTCCGTCACCCCGATGGCGGCTTGGTCGATCAGGGGATCCAGATGCCAGTAGCGCAACTGCGCAGATACGATTCTGCGGACCTGGCGGATCCGCGACGGCAGGGCTTGGAGCTCTACCGTGCAATGCCTGCTTGGCTGGCTGATCACGGCTGCGACTCCCCGAATTGAGGTCCGGAAGAAGGCGACGTTCGGATCCAGCAGGGGCCGCTTGGTCTGCCGCCTGCTGTGTGGCCGGCGGGCTGGTTCGCAGCGTCATCGCCGGTAAACCCAGAGTGATGTGAGACCAGAGTGACCCAGGGGATGCGGACCTGCAACTCGCACGCCGGATCGAGGCCCCGCTCAGCCTCGCGGGCGGTGGTGTTCCGTGGCGCTGCGCACGGCCTCGATGAATCTGCGCACGGTCGGCGGCCCCGTTTCGCCGGGCCTCGGCTCGTGCTCGCCGAGGGTGAGCCGGTACCGGGTGCCGTTCACCTCGGCCAGCGCCCGGTCGTCCGCGGCGAACCACGGCTTGCCCGTGCGGACCGCCTGCAGCGGCGCGCTGTCGATCTCCGTGCCGTAGCTGGTGAGCAACTCCAGTCGACCGTCGCTGATGCGCACCTGTCCGGCCCGCGTGAGGGAGCGCAACCGTCGCTCGATCTGCACGCCTGTGGCCGTGAATTCCGGCTCCGCCATGGCATCGCCCCCTGGTGCGCCTCGGTGATTCGCCTGTCACGGGACGGGTGCCCCGTGCCGTGAAGTCTGCACGTCCCGGGCGCCGAGCACCAGTGTGCGTGGAGCCGTCCCCGGACGGCCACCGGCCGCCCGTCCGGCGCTTCCGAAAAGCTTTACCCAAGGCTGTTACACCCGCGCCTTTGAGGTACTCAAAGGTGTGTTTATGCAGGTGAGGAGCGTGTGGCGGGTGTTTAAGATCGAGTCGTACGGCCGCGTCGAATCGCGTCCGGCACGACGCGAAGGAGCCCCGCCGTGAGCACCCCACAGCAGGATCGAGTCGACCAGCCGATGCCGACGCTCGACGTCGACCACAGCGACGACACCTACCGGGCCTGGCTCAAAGAAGCTGTCCGCAAGGTCCAGGCCGACGCCAACCGTTCGGCCGACACACACCTGCTGCGCTTCCCGCTGCCCGAGCAGTGGGGCATCGACCTGTACCTCAAGGACGAGTCGACCCACCCGACAGGCAGCCTCAAGCACCGCCTCGCCCGCTCGCTGTTCCTCCACGGCCTGTGCAACGGCTGGATCAGGCCGGGCCGCCCGGTCATCGAGGCGTCCAGCGGGTCGACGGCCGTCTCCGAGGCGTACTTCGCGAAGCTGATCGGGGTGCCCTTCATCGCGGTGATGCCCCGCACGACCAGCGCCGAGAAGATCCGCCTCATCGAATTCCACGGCGGGCAGTGCCACTTCGTGGACGACTCGCGCACGATGTACGCGGAGTCGGCGGCCCTCGCCGTCGACACGGGCGGCCACTACATGGACCAGTTCACCTACGCGGAGCGGGCCACCGACTGGCGGGGCAACAACAACATCGCCGAATCGATCTACCAGCAGTTGCGCCTCGAGCGCTACCCCGAACCCGCGTGGATCGTCGCCACGGCGGGCACCGGCGGCACCTCCGCGACCATCGCGCGCTACGTCCACTACATGCAGCACGACACCCGTATCTGTGTCGCGGACCCGGAGAACTCCTGCTTCTTCGACGGATGGACGAAGAGCGATCCCAACGCGACGAGCGACTGCGGCTCGCGCATCGAGGGCATCGGCAGGCCCCGCATGGAGCCGAGCTTCCTGCCCGGCGCGATCGACCGGATGATGAAGGTGCCGGACGCGGCGTCCGTCGCCGCCGTACGGGCGCTGGAGCAGGCCATCGGCCGCAAGGCGGGCGGCTCGACCGGTACGGGCCTGTGGAGCGCCCTGAAGATCGTCGCCGAAATGGTGGCCGCGGGCCGGACGGGCAGCGTCGTGACGCTGCTCTGCGACCCGGGCGACCGCTATCTGGACAAGTACTACTCGGACACGTGGCTGGCCGAACAGGGTCTGGACGTCACGCCGTACGCGCGGGCGATCGAGACGCTGCTCGGCACCGGGGCGTGGCCCGAATAGGACCTGCCTTTCCCGCGGGACCTACGCCGCGGCCGCGGTGAGCCGCCGGTCCAGGGCCGTGACGGCGTCGCGGAACGCCCGGCCGAGGCCCGCGCGGCCGAGCCGCAGGGCGCCGCGCAGCGGGGCGGCGCCGTCCGCGGCGAACGTCCACTGCACCCGGGTGCCGTCACCGGCGGGGGAGAGCCGCCACTCCTCGACGAGGGCGCGCATGCCGGGGGCGTTGGTCTCGTCGACGCGGTAGGTGTACCGCACAGGACCGTCGGCCGCGAGGACCGACTCCCGGAAGCGGGTGCCGCCCTTGAGCCGGACCTCACGGCCTGTGCCGCCGCCGGTGGGCCGGCACAGCGTGACCGCGGTGAACCACTGGGGCCAGCTCGTCACGTCGTCGGCCAAGGCGCGGTAGACGGCCTCGGGGGGTGCGCTCACCTCGCGTACGAAGACCAGGCGCAGCGGAGCGGAATCGACGAAGTCGAGACCTACGGGACGCAGTCGGCGTGCCATCGAACTCTGCCCCCAGCGGAACGAGACGGTTGACCGGTTCCGGTCACCCTAGCTGGCGGCCCGTCAGATGTCTGCGTGGGCCTCGGAGTTGACGGCATCGCCGGTGGTGTCTTGGTCATCTCCGGTGGCGTCATCGTCGGCCGCGCTCTTGGCCGCCGCGTCCTCGCCCGTGACCACGAGCCGGTTCAGATGCTCCGAGATCTCCACGCGCGCCTGCGCGGGCAGCCCCGCGTCGGTCACCAGCGTGTCCACCTGCGAGAGCGCGGCGAACGAACTCAGGCCCACCGTCCCCCACTTGGTGTGGTCCGCGACCACCACCACGCGCCGCGCCGACCGCACCAGGCGACGGTTCGTCTCCGCCTCGGCCAGGTTCGGCGTCGAGAGACCGGCCTCCAGCGATATGCCGTGCACCCCGAGGAAGAGCACGTCGAAGTGGAGCGCCCCGATCGCCTGGTCCGCGACCGGGCCGACCAGCGAGTCCGACGGGGTGCGCACGCCACCGGTCAGCACGACCGTCGCCGCGCCCTGCCGCTGACCCGAGGTGCGCTGCGCGGAGTGGAAGACGTCCGCCACCCGCACCGAGTTCGTCACCACCGTCAGGTCCGGCACGTCGAGCAGATGGTGCGCGAGCGCGTACGTCGTGGTGCCGCCGGACAGGGCGATCGCCGTGCCGGGCGCCACCAGGGACGCCGCGGTCCGCGCGATGTCCTCCTTGGCGGTCAGCTCCAGACCCGACTTGGCCTCGAAACCCGGCTCGTGCGTGCTCGCCTCGACGACCGGAACGGCGCCGCCGTGGACCTTCTCGAGGACACCCTGGCGGGCAAGCGCGTCGAGGTCGCGGCGGACCGTCATGTCGGACACGCCGAGCTTGCGGGTCAGTTCGTTGACACGGACGCCACCGCGGCGGCGCACCTCGTCGAGGATCAGGGCGCGGCGCTGCTCGGCGAGAAGGTTCTGATTGTCACTCACGCCGGTCCGGCCCTTCTGCCCCGTCACGCTGGTCGCACCCGTGTGGCGCGCTGCCTCATCCTCGCACGGGCCGCCGACAGCCGTCCCACCGCCCGGGCAGCCTCACGAGGCCGGGAACAGCACGGAATGAAGGAGGTACGGAAGGAGGAGATTGCGTGACGAGGGGTGCGCGGAGGGCCGCGACCCGAGATCCTGGTCCCCTCATCATGCGCATCTCGGGGAAGCGGAACAGTGGAGCGTGCCACGCAGGACGAGACCGCCCTGGAACTCCTGGTCCACGGAGTCGGGGGAACCACACCGGAAGAGATGCTGGGCGACCCGCGCACCGTGCGGATCTCCGGCGACGACACGGCGGCCGTCTTCCGCCGCACCGAGGACGCGGACGCCGAGCAGCGCCCCGACGACTACCGCGGCAAACCGGTGCCGGAGGCGTACGTCTGGTGCAACCTGACCTCCGGCAACGGCTCCCGCGCCCTGTGGCTCCTGCTGCTGCCGTTCATGGTCGTCAACATCGCCCACTGGATGCGCCCGACCTCGCGCCACCGCAAACGGCTCGCGCGCACCTACGGCCTCCTCGTGCGGCTCGTCGGCCTCACCCTCACCGTGCTGCTCACCGCCGCCGCCTGCGAGGTCGCGATCGACCTCACGGCCTGGCAGTGCGCGGGCACCCCCCGGTGCGCCGAGGACCGCGGCTGGCTCGGCTTCCTCGCCACCGACGCCTCAGGGAACGGCGGCTGGTGGTCCCAGCCCGGCCGCCGCATCGCCCTCGCCGCCCTCCTGCCCGCCGCGCTCACCGGCCTGCTCTGGTACCTGTCCCACCGCACCTGGAGCGCGTACGAGTCCCAGCAGCCCCTGCCCCATCAGCCCGACCCGGAGGAGGAGACCAGCCGCACCGCGCTCGGCAGGCCCGGCTTCTGGTACGGCAGGCGCCTGGTGGCCCGGCTGCGGGCCGCCCACACGGCCGCCGGACTGCTCACCGTCGCCGCGGCGGTCGGCACCTCGGCCGCACGGCACGACCGGCGCGGCGCGGGACCCGCCCCGCTCGACGTCATCGGCTGGGCGCTCGACTCGACCCTCGTCCTGGGCGGGGGAGTCGTCGTCTGGGTGGTGTGCCGCAGGGGGCGCAGCGAGAACCGGCTCGACCGGAAGCTGGACAAGACCCTGGTGCGCTGGCTCCCGATGGGCGCGCTCATCCTGCTCGCCCTCGCCCTGGTGTACGCGGGTTGGTCGCGCCCCGGCTGGCGCTCCGAGGGCAGACTGCCGGGCAACGCCACGTTCGGCGGGATCGCCCTCGTCCAGGGCCTCCTGATCCTGTGCCTGGCCGCCGCCGCGCACTTCCTGTACCGCTCCTCTCCCGACTCCCGCACCGCCATCCGCGGCTTCGGCGGACCCGCCGTCGCGATGCTGTCCTGTGCGCTCGGCGGCGTCATGACCGGCGGCGGGGCGCAGCGCGTGTCCGACTGGCTGGACGGCAGCCACGGGTCGATCGACGGGCCGCCCGCGCTGCTCACCTGGCAGGCGTCCGTGATCCCGCTGCTCCTCGTGGTCGTCGCGGCGCTGTGCGGCTGGTTCGGCGTGCGCACCGTGCAGCGCAAGCGCCGCGAGATGGCACACGTGGCGCTGGACTACCCCGGCGAGCCGGAGGACTCCACCCGTACCCGCCGTATCGCGGGCACGCGCGCGCGTGCCGCCCTCACCGACCGCGCGCCCCTGCTCGTCGGCATCATCTCCGCCGTCACCCTGCTGCTCGGCGCGGGCGCGCTCACCGGCGCCTGGGCCACGGACGAGGTACCGGCGCAGGCCGCCCAGGGCCTGCCCGACGTCCTGGAAGGGGCGGCCGAGACGTCGCAGGCGCTCGGCTCCTGGCTGATCGGCTTCGGCTTCATACTGTTCGTCACCTGGGGCCGCCGCGCCTACAAGGACGCCTCGGCCCGCCGCACCATCGGCATCCTCTGGGACGTCGGCACCTTCTGGCCGCGCGCCGCCCACCCCTTCGCGCCGCCCTGCTACGCCGAGCGCGCGGTGCCCGACCTGACCTGGCGGATGGCCGCCTGGACCCGTGCGACCAGCGCCACGGGCGGCCGCCTCGTCATCTCCGGGCACTCCCAGGGCAGCGTCCTCGCCGCCGCCGCGGCCTGGCAGCTGCGCCCGTCGGTCCGCAAACGCGTCGCCCTGCTCACCTACGGCTCGCCCCTTGAACGCCTCTACGGACGCTGGTTCCCCGCCCACTTCGGCCCGGCGGCCCTGTCCTCACTGCACCGCGAGGTCGACTGCTGGCGCAACCTCCACCGCACCACCGACCCGATCGGCGGCCCCATCCGACTCCTCGGCGAGTGCGGCCCACAGGTCGACAGGGCCGCCCTCAAGGACCCCCTCGCCTACGGCCGTACGGAGGAGCATCCGCTCCCGGCGCCGATCCTCGGACACGGCGACTACCAGGCCGACCCGGCGTTCGCCGAGGAACGGGCACGGCTGCTCGCCCGCCTCAAGCCGGGCGTCCCCGCGCCGCGTCCCGCAGCGCGGGAAGGGCTCACACCAGCTCCGGCAGATCCTCCGGATACAGCAGGGTGAGCTCGTCCGTGCTCGGCTCCTCCAGCTGGGCCACCCGGCCCGCGTGCCGCTCCACCATCGCCTCGAAGGTCTGCCGCGCGGTACGGCCGTTGCCGAACGCGGGCCCCTTGGGGAGCGCCGTGAAGTACTTCAGGAGCGCCTCGGACGTGCCCGTGCCGAGGCGGTACTCGTGCTCGTCGGTCTGCTGCTCCACGATCCGCAGCAGTTCCTCGGGGTCGTAGTCGCTGAAGGTGATGGTCCGTGAGAAGCGGGACGCCACACCGGGGTTGACGGAGAGGAACCGCTTCATCTCCGCGGTGTAGCCCGCGACGATCACCACGACGGCCTCGCGGTGGTCCTCCATCAGCTTCACGAGCGTGTCGATGGCCTCCCGGCCGAAGTCACGCCCGGAGTCCTCCGGCGAGAGCGCGTACGCCTCGTCGATGAACAGCACCCCGCCGCGCGCCCGGTCGAACGCCTCCTGGGTGCGGATCGCCGTCGAGCCGATGTGCTCCCCGACCAGGTCCACGCGCGAGACCTCGACGAGGTGGCCGCTCTCCAGGACACCCAGCGAGGCGAGGATCTCGCCGTAGAGGCGGGCGACGGTCGTCTTGCCCGTGCCGGGGGAGCCGGTGAAGACCAGATGGCGGCGGACGGAGGCGGCCTTGAGACCGGCCTGCTGCCTGCGGCGGCCCACCTCGATCATGTCGGTGAGGGCGCGCACCTCGCGCTTGACGCTGTCGAGGCCGACCAGCGCGTCGAGTTCACCGAGGACCTCCTTGGAGACGCGGGAGGGCTTCTCGGCCGGGGCGGGTGCGGTCTGCGGGGCCTGCTGGGCGGGCAGGGAGCCGAGCAGCCCGACGGTCTGCGTGGCCGTCCGGCCGACAGGGTCCGCAGTCAGCGCCGGAGCGGGGGTGCGCAGGCCGCCGCTCTCGTCGCTCACGCAGTCCTCGACGAGCGGTCCTTCCTCGGCGAACTCGAAGCCGCCGCGGGCACACCGTTCGGTGCGGCACTTCTTCAGCGTCGTACGGCAGCCGTCTATGACGTGGAAGCCATAGCCTCCGCTGCCGCTGACCCGGCAGCCGTGGAAGCTGCCGCGACCGCCCGCGGAGACGTAGAACCCGGCCTCGGCGGGTGAAGTGACCGTGCAGCGCTCGATGGTGGGGTCCGCGCCCTTGGTGACGATCACGCCCGTCTGGACGGCGTCGACGGTGCAGTTGGCGAGCGTGCCACCGCTGCCGTGGTCGCGGAACCAGGCGCCTGTGGCGGCCTCGCGGATGCGGCAGTCGTCGAGCTGCGCGGTCGCGCCGTCGCTCACCGACACGGCGGTGTTGCGCACCTGGGAGAGGTCGCTGTCGACGACGTCGGCGCGCGAGCCGCGGTCGAGGACGAACAGCGCGTCCGGCACGTCGTGCACCCGGCACGACTCCAGGACGGCGGTGGCGCCGTCACTGACCCAGACCGCCGGGTAGTCGCCGGTGCTGTCGTGGATCTCGCACTGGTTGGCGTCCACGCGTGTGCCCGGGTCCCAGACCGAAAGGCCGTTGCGGCCGAACCGGCTCACCGTGGACCGGGTGAGGGTGAGCACGGAGCGGGAGCGCAGGTCGACCGCGTTCTCCGGGATGTCGTGGATGCGGCAGTCGGCGAGGGTGAGCACGGCGTCCGTGTCGAGCGTGACGCCGTCGGAGGTGGTCCGGTGCACGTCGCAGTCGGTCAGGTGCGCCGCGGCTCGCCCGGTGATCTGCACACCCGAGCCCTTGACCTCGTACACCTCGCAGCCGATGGCTTCGAGGCCGCTGTGCTCGCCGGTCACCGAGAGGCCCGCGCCCGAGGCGTGGTGCACCCGGCAGCGCTCCAGGCGGGGGTGGGCGCCGCCGCGCACGGCGACGCCGGACTGGCCCGCCGCGACGATCTCGCACTCCTCGAAGACCCCGCCGCCGCCGTCGAGCACGGCGATGCCGATGCCGCCGGGGTTGTCGACGGTGCAGCGGCGCACCGTCGGACGGGCGCCGCCGCGCACCTCGATGCCGGCCGCGGACCGCGTCACCACCCGGATGCCGGTCAGCTCCGGGGCGCCGTCCTCGACGAGCAGCGCGGGCGCGGACGAGTCCTGGCCCTCGATGTGCAGGTCCTGGACGACCGCGGAGGCGCGGACGGTCAGCGGGACTCCGTCGGACGGTGCGATGCGCACCGAGCCGGGGGAGCTCTCGGGGCCGCGCAGCGTCACCGCGCGCTGGACGACGAGGTTCTCGCGGTAGGTGCCTGCGGCGACGGTCAGTATGTCCCCGTCGCTCGCGGCCTCCAAGGCAGCGGCGAGCGTCGCGTACTCGCCGGTGCGGCGCCGCCACCGCGACGTGCCGGTGTGCGTCACCTGGACCGTGCCCTGTGCCATGGAGTTGCTCTGCCCCCACCTCGTCGTACGCGGGATCCTGCGTCGTCGTGCCGTGTCACTCGTGCCGTGTCACTCGTGCCGTGTCACCGCGCAGGGGGCCGAAGTTCGGCCGGTCCACCGTAGCGCGCGGGAGCAGGCGGAGTTGACCCGATGGTCAGGCTCTCACCTGCGCGGCCTTGCGCAGGCGTGTTCGACGGCGCCGGACGGTGGGCGTTCGGCCCGCGCCGGGCGGGTCAGGAACCGGTGCCGGTCCTGCCCCAGTCCGGGCCTGCCTTGTCCCAGGCGCGGTCGAGCCGTGCGTAACGCCCCTGGACGATGCGCCAGAGGATCGTCCTGCGGGCGCCCTCGATGAGTCCGGCGGTGGCGGCGGCCGCGCCGAGACCCGCGAGGATCGCGTGCGTGGTCGCGGTCGCGCCGTCCAGCGGGCGGCCCACGGCCCGGCCGCGCTCGTCGGTCCACAGCCTGAAGTGGTCGCCGGACTCGGGGGTCTTGAGGTCGGACAGGACGACGCCGAAGCGGTCCGTGCGGTCCGGAGCGGTCCAGCGGGCGAGCACCCGGCTGTGCGCGTCGCGGGCCGAGGACGTCTCGGGGTCGGGGTCGAGCGGGGGAGAGTCGATCTTCCGCAGGACGGTGCCGACGGTGCTGTGGCGGTTCTCGTGCTGTTGGCGCACCGAGCCGAGGAGGGCGTCCCGTGACAGGCTCGCGGTGCACAGGCCGAGGAGCGGCACGGCGGCGACGATCAGCACCAGGGCGGCGAGGGCCAGCCAGGCCTCGGCGAGATCGGTGCCGCGGCGCAACGGATTGTGCCGCCACCGCCAGAGGCCGACGATTGCCCGCACTGCCCCGCACCCCCTTCCGCGTCACATCCACGGTGACCAACGACCGTGCCCCGTCAACGAGTTCCCCGTCCGGGCTCGGATCATTCGGGAATCGCGAAAGGGCCACCGATGCGGATGATCCCGATCGGTCCGGTCGTCGGCGGCCGCACGCGGTGCGTGCCCCCTGGCCGCCTTGAGCGGGTGAACGTGGCTGGTTCGTGGTGCTTGGCGCGGTATGCGGCCGTCCTGCCAGCCGTCACTGACAGGAGGGGCCGCGGACGATCAGTACCCGCGGTAGGGGCGGTTGTACGGATCCTCGTACGACGCCGGAGCCGGGCGGGGCGCCGCCGGGCGCATCGCTTCGTACCCCGTGCCGGGTGCGGGCCGCTGGGGCTGGGCGCCCGGGTAGCCGCGCGGCGCCCCGGCCTGTTGCGGGATGTACGGCGACGGCGCCTGCTGCAGCGGTGCGGGCTGCTGGGCCTGCGCGTAGCCGTACGCGGGGTTGTGATGAGAAGTGGCGGCCGGCAGGGCGGGCAGCGCGGCCGGAAGTGCGGGCAGGTGACTGCCCGTGTCGTACGCGGAGGGGACCCGGATCGGGGCGATCTGCGGAGTGCCCCGCTCGGCGACCAGGGAGTCGTAGATCGGAGTGTCCGGGAAGGACGGCGCGGAGTAGTAACCGCCGCCATATGTGGAGCGGGGGGAGGTCATGCTCCATAAGTTAAGCCCTTGATGACCTGATTGGGGAGTCCCAATCTTGGGGTCATCCGTTTTGCGCCAGTTTTGCCCGACTGGGGCGCTGGAGCGGTACTCACTCGTGGCCATCTGCTGGCGGTTGATGCGCTGTTCGCCGCGGCTGTGCTTCGCGGCCCGCCGTCCTGTCCCTCGCCGGGTCCTGGCGGTGTCCCGCGCCGCCGCTACGCAACAGGCCGGGGCCGCGAGGGTCGTGCCCGCGGCCCAGAGGGTGACGACCGGCTGCTGTTCCGCGTCGGTGAGAGTGGATTGCAGGAATGTGTAGACGAGCGGGGTGAACGGCGCCCAGACGAGGCCGCCGAGCGTGAAGGCCGCGGCGGCGACCCAGAAGCCCCCGGCCCAGGCGAGCCCGAGGGGACACAGCGCCCACAGCGCGATCCCGGTCACCGGAGTCGGCTGGACGGGAAGGCGGCGCAACCGGTTGGTGCCGAGCGCGCCGACGAGGGCGCCCGCCCCGAACATGCCCCAGAGCAGGCCGAGTCCGGCGTCGTCGGCGTCCAAGTGGCCCTTCACCAGGAGGGGGAGAGCGATCTCCACCGGCATGTAGAAGAAGTTGAAGCAGCAGACCACGACGAACAGCCGGGCCGCTCGGGAGTTGACACGCAGCACGTGCCATCCCGAAACAGTTCCCTCCGACCCGTATGCACCATCGGTCGTCGTGCTCGTCGTCGTGCTGATCGTCGGCTGTCCGGGACCGTCCGTCCACAGGCCTGCCGACGGGGCGCCACGCTCGCCACCACCGCCAGGAGCAGCAGAGCGGCGGCGCCGTCGAAGAGCAGCGCGAGGCCTGGGATGACGAGCACGGGCAGGCTCAGCGCGTCCGTCAGCGCGAGTACTCCCAGTGTTCCCGAGACGGTCGCCCGCAGTGCGCAGTCGCACAGAAGCAGCACCCGTGGTGAGGGCCTTCCGCGGCCGAGGCCCATCGCCAGCGACAGTACGGTGGCGAGCACGAAGGGTGCGGTCGCCACCATCGACACGGCGAACGAGGCGGGAACCCCGCCATGGATCCTGAGCGCCTCGAGCGGCATCGCGACGATGATCATGCCGTTGGCCGTCTGGGAGAACGCGTCGCCGAGGAGCAGCGAGGCCAGGCGGCGGTCGGCGAGAACCTGACCGTACGACAGGGCTTCGGGCTGCTCAGTCACACGGGCCGTCAGAGGTGATGCCGTTCGGCGGCGGAGTGAAGGACAGATCCTTCGCCAGTAGCGAGTCCGGCACCAGTTCGCCCCAGACCGGACCACGGTCCACTGAACACCCAGAAGGCCTTGTCCTCCCCCAGGAACCCCACGGACGTACGGTCCGGCTACCCGTCATGCGTACGATCCTGCCCGAAATCGCGTGAGGCCGGGTGGCAGCGGCCGAAGGGACACAGTGGGGTTGGGGTTCACCCGCGATCATCAGCCTGCTGGCCGCCGTTCCCGCCCGGCCGATCGGCGCGGCCCCCGGCCCCCGGACCCGACGGTCGGCGCCGCGAGCGGCGGTCGTGGGCCTCTGTGCGGTCCGGGTAATAGGTTGGTCATGTACGAAACGGCGACCCCGCCGAACGCGGCGACTTGTGATGGGGGCGGACATGACCATGTCTAAAGGATCGAATGTTCCCGTACCGGCACCCGCGGTACGGATCGAACTGGGGTGGGGTTCCGGGGCCGGAGTGCCGGACGCCGACGCGTCCGCGCTGCTGCTTTCCGCTGCCGGGAAGGTGCGCTCGGACGCGGACTTCGTCTTCTACAACCAGCCGGGGCACTCCTCCGGAGCGGTGCGGCATGAGGGCAAGCAGCGATCCGGCGCCGGGGTGACCGACGTCCTTGCGGTCGACTTCGCGCGCGTGGAGCCGGAGATCGAGACCGTGGTGCTCGCCGCGTCGTCCGACGGCGGCAGCTTCGGGCAGATCCCCGGCCTGTACGTCCGCGTCCTCGACGCGTCGAGCGGCGCCGAACTCGCGCGCTACGACAGCTCCGACGCGACGGTGGAGACCGCCTTCGTCCTCGGGGAGCTCTACCGGCGCCAGGGCGCATGGAAGTTCCGCGCCGTCGGGCAGGGGTACGGCAGCGGTCTCGAAGGCCTCGCGACGGACTACGGCATCACGGTGGACGAGCCGCAGCAGGCAGCGCCCGCCCCGGCAGCACAGCCACAGCCACAGGCACAGGCACCGGCCCCCGCGCCTGCTCCGGCAGCCCCGGCCCCGCCCGCACCGGCCACCGTGCCCGCCCCGCCCCCCGTCGCGCCTCCCGCCCCGCCCGCCGCCGCTCCCGCGCCCGTGCGCCTGACCAAGGTGACCTTGACGAAGGACGCGCCGTCCGTCTCCCTGACGAAGCAGGGCGGCACCTCCGGAGGCATGCGCGTCAACCTCAACTGGGAGGTGCGCAAGCAGTTCAAGGGCTGGGGCGCCAAACTCGGCAGGGCCGTCGCCATGCACGCCGACCTCGACCTCGACCTGTGCGCCCTCTACGAACTCACCGACGGCCGCAAGGGAGTCGTCCAGGCCCTCGGCAACGCCTTCGGAGCGCTGCACCAGCCGCCGTACATCCTGCTCGACGGCGACGACCGCACCGGCGCCGTGGCCACCGGCGAGAACCTCACCATCAACCTGGACCACATCAAGGACTTCCGGCGCATCGTCATCTTCGTGACCATCTACGAAGGCGCGCGCAGCTTCGCCGACCTCAACGCCACGGTCACCCTCCAGCCGCAGCACGGCGCCCCGGTCGACTTCTCGCTCGACGAGTGCACGGTCCCCTCGACCGTGTGCGCACTGGCCCTGCTCACCAACAACGGCGGCGACCTCGTCGTCCAGCGCGAGGCCCGCTACCTGGTGCCGGACCGCGGCGTGAGCCCGCAGCGCACCATGGACCACGCCTACGGGTGGGGCATGAACTGGACGCCCGGCAGGAAGTAGACGGTCAGGGCTGCTCGGGCGCGGGCTCCGCGGCGGCGGTGTCGGGGCGGGCGTACGTACGCCCCTTCCACGCCGCACCACGCCCCCTGTAGTGCTGCACCGCCGAGTCCACGGTCATCAGGAGGTACAGGAACGCGGTACCGGGCAGCAGCGGGGCGAGCCAGAAGGGCTGACGGTAGTAGCGCAGCATCGGCAGGTAGGTCGCGGTCATCACCAGCCAGGCCAGGCCACCGGCCACCGCGGTCACCGCGCTCCCCGCGGCGAGCCCCGCCAACAGCGTCACGGGCGGGGCGAGATACACCAGGGCGAGGCCGCCGACCGTGCCGGTGAGCAGCAGGGGATTGTGCCGCAGCTGTGCGTACGCGCTGCGCGACACCATCCGCCACAGGTCGCCGAGGCGCGGATACGGGCGCACGCTGTCGACGCGCTCGGCGAGGCCCAGCCAGATGTGGCCCCCGCTGCGCTTGACCGCCCGCGCGAGCGCCACGTCGTCGATCACCGCCTGCCGGATGGCGTCCGGGATCCGGGCGCGCTCGGCCGCGTCCCTGCGGAGCAGCACGCAGCCGCCCGCCGCCGCGGCCGTCCGCGCGCCCTTCCTGCCGATCCGGCGGAAGGGGTAGAGCTGCGCGAAGAAGTAGACGAACGCCGGGACCACCAGGCGTTCCCACCCGCTCTCCACCCGCAGCCGGGCCATGAGGGAGACGAGGTCGAAGCCCCCGGTGTCCGCCGCGGCCACCAACTGCCGCAGGCTGTCCGGCTCGTGGGCGATGTCCGCGTCGGTGAGCAGCAGGTATTCGGGCTCACGCGCGCGTGCCAGGCCGATTCCATGACGTACCGCCCAGAGCTTGCCCGTCCACCCCGCGGGCGGCTCACCGGGGGAGCCCACGGTCAGGGGCAGGCCGCCGTGGCGCTCGGCCAGCGCGCGGGCCAGCTCGCCCGTGCCGTCCGAACTGCCGTCATCCACGAGGAAGATTTCGGCCCGCCCCGGATAGTCCTGCGCGAGCAGCGAGGGCAGGCTCAGCGGGAGTACGGCCGCCTCGTCCCTGGCGGGGACCACGACGCAGACCGACGGCCAGCGGGCGGGGTCCCTGCGCGGTGGCAGACGGACGTCCGTACGCCAGAAGAAGCCCTGCCCCGACAACAGCCACAGCCACGCGGCAAGCGATCCGGTGGCGATCCACGCAACGGCGCTCATCCGCCGAAGTCTGCCCCACGGGACGGGGTCTGTGGGGCCCATCGACTATGGTGACCGGGTGAAGATCGCGCTCATGGACTCCGGTATCGGACTGCTCGCCGCCGCGGCCGCGGTACGCCGCCTGCGGCCCGACGCCGACCTCGTGCTCTCCTCGGACCCGGACGGAATGCCGTGGGGGCCGCGCACCCCGGAGGACCTCACGGAGCGCGCCGTCGCCGTCGCCGAAGCCGCCGCCGCGCACCGCCCCGACGCGCTGATCGTGGCCTGCAACACCGCTTCCGTGCACGCGCTGCCCACGCTGCGGGCCCGCCTGGAGCCCGGGATCCCGGTCATCGGGACCGTGCCGGCGATCAAGCCCGCGGCCGCCGCCGGCGGTCCCGTGGCCATCTGGGCCACGCCCGCCACCACCGGCAGCCCCTACCAGCGGGGTCTCATCGACGAGTTCGCGAACGGCGTCACCGTCACCGAGGTGCCTTGCCCCGGACTCGCCGACGCCGTGCAGTACGCGGACGAGCAGGCCATCGACGAGACCATCGCCGCCGCGGCGGCCCTCACCCCGCGTGATGTAAGTACCGTCGTCCTGGGCTGCACCCATTACGAGCTCGTCGCCGAGCGTATCCGCGCCGCCGTCCAGCAGTCCGGCCTGCCGCCCTTGGTCCTGCACGGTTCGGCCGGCGCGGTGGCGGCCCAGGCGCTGCGCAGGACCGGAGGGCTCTCCGGCACGAACGCCAAAGCCGAACCGCCCGGCCTCACCGTCCTGCTCAGCGGCCGCGAGGAGCAGTTGCCGCCCGCGGCGCTCGCGTACGCGGAGGGGCGCATGCTCGCGGCGGTCAGCCCGGCGCTCTGAGCCGCGACGCCCCCGGCCCAGCGGTCACGCTGCGTGATCCAGTGGCTTCATGGGGGAATCTGAGTAGTCTCGAAGCATGACGGACCAAGCCCCAGAAGAGCGGGCCGCTTCCGACAGCCTGCCCGAAGTCTGGACCGGACGTGCGACCAACCGTGCGCAGTGGCTCCTCGCGTGCGCAGGGGCCGCCTGCGTGGCACTCGGCATCGAGCTCGCGGTGGACTCCATGTGGACCTCTGGCATCGCGCCGCTGGTCATGTCCGTCGTGGGATGCATCACCGTCGGACTCCTGATGCTCTTCGGGACGCTCGCGTTCGTCCACGTGGCCGTGAAGGTCGACAAGGACTGGTTCGAGGTGCGCTGCGGCCATCTGGGACTGCCGCGCCGCCTCATCCCGCTCTCCCACGTCGTCGGCGCCGACTTCGCGCCCGCCGTCACGCCCCGGCAGTGGGGCGGCTGGGGTTACCGCTGGCGGCCCGAGAAGGGCACCGCCGTCGTGGTACGGCGCGGCGAGGGCCTGGTGCTCAGCCTGGGCGACGGCCACAAGTTCACGGTGACGGTGGACAATGCCGAGTCGGCGGTGCGCGCCATCCGTGACCGACTCGGCCTCAAGGACAGCCTCAAGGACAACGGCGCCTGACCGCCCCGCCCCGCCCCCCGGACCTTCTCCGCACCGCCGCGTTCAGCGAGGACGCGGAAGTGAGCTGTTCCTCGGTTCGTCGTTGAGCGGCCGGGCCGTGGCGATCCCCGCGAGCAGCCCCGCACCCGTCGTCACGGTCGTCACGCTCAGCGCGTTGCCCACCGCGGCCACGGCTGTCAGCGCCGTCAGGGCCGCACCCGCCGACAGCACGACCTGGGTGGGTCCGGGCGAACGCCACAGCGCGTACAGCAGCCAGCAGAAGACCGCCGCGAGCAGCGCCGCCCCGACGAGCCCCTGCTCCGACGCCTGCTGCAAGGGCGCCGAGTGCGGCTTGCCGTCCGCCGCGAGGTCCTCGGCGACCACCGGGCTGACCTCGCCGAACCGTCCGGGCCCCACGCCCATGACCGGGTCCCGCTCGGCGAGGCCAAGGGCGTCCTGCCACAGCAGCACACGGTGCTGTCCGAGCCCGCCCTCCAGGGGAGCCGTCAGACCGTCCGGCAGCGCGTCGTCGGCCACCGCCAAGGAGACGCCGGTGACCAGCACCGCCGCGGCCGCGAGTCCCACGATGCCGAGGGTCCTGTTGCGCACCCGGGCCACCGCGAGCGAGCAGAGCAGCACCGCGACGGCGCCCGCGCACCCGACCGGCGAGCCGAGCACCGCCGCGGCGACCGCGATCCCCGCCGCAAGGAGCCGCAGCGCGAGACGGCCCGACGCCGTGCCGGCCGCCCACGCCGCACAGCAGGCCGCACCGGCAGAAAGGATCAGCAGGGCGGCCGTGGCACCGGCGTGGCCGAGCGGAGAGGAGGGGGTGAGCGCGAGATGCGGCGCGGTCACGGCGAGCCCGAGCCCCGCGAGCGCCCCGGCGCAGGGTGCGGCGACCGGAAGCAGCGCTCCGCAGATCCGCCCGCCCGCATAACCGGCGGCCACGGCGAGGACCGCGAGGAGCACCCCCTCGGGGCTGCCCCCGTGCACGCCCGCCGTGATCAGCGCCCAGGCGGCACACGCGCCGAGCAGCGCCCCGCCCGTGGCGTCGGACGCACTCCGTCGTTCCGGCGCCGCTGCCGGACCTGCCGACACAGCTGTCCCCGTAGATCCCACCCCGTCGCCCCCCGGTGTATGGCGGGCCCCCACCGGCAGGACCGCTCCACGATGGCGTGCACCGGCCGGTGTCAGGGACCCGGCCACACGTTAACGGCTGACGCCCCACTTTGGAGCCAGTTGTGCAGGAACGATGCGGCGGACGCTCCCGCAACCATGCTCCCCTGACCCGGCCCCCTGGCCCCCGGCCTCGCGGCCCCGCTGTACCGGCCGACCGAGCTGTCGGCCCCCAGGTGACGCGCCGTACACTCCCCGGGTGACCGCCACCACCACTCCCGTAGACGAGCCGGACCAGCTCGGCCCGCAGACCCCGCAGGTCGCACGCGGCGTGCGCGTTCTGCGACGGCTCGTGCCCGCCGCAGTGGCGGCCCTCTCCGGAGTGCTGCTCTACGTGAGCTTCCCGCCCCGCACCCTGTGGTGGCTGGCGCTCCCGGCCTTCGGGCTCCTCGCCTGGTGTCTGCACGGCCGCACCTGGAAGGCGGGTCTCGGCCTCGGCTACCTCTTCGGGCTCGGTTTCCTGCTGCCGCTCCTCGTGTGGACCGGCGTCGAGGTCGGCCCGGGACCGTGGCTGGCGCTCGCCGCCGTCGAGGCGCTCTTCGTCGCCCTGGTGGGCGCGGGCATCGCGGCCGTCTCGCGGCTGCCCGGCTATCCGCTCTGGGCGGCGGCCCTGTGGATCGCGGGTGAGGCGACGCGCGCGCGGGTGCCCTTCAACGGCTTCCCCTGGGGAAAGATCGCCTTCGGTCAGGCGGACGGCGTCTTGCTGCCGCTCGCCGCGCTCGGCGGCACTCCCGTGCTCGGGTTCGCGGTCGTCCTGTGCGGCTTCGGGCTCTACGAGATCGTCCGGCAGGTCCGCGCGGCACGCGGCGTCGGGGCGGTACGCCGAGGTGCTGCCGCCGCGGCGGTGCTCAGCATCCTGGTTCCCGTGGCCGGTGCCTTCGCCGCGCGTCCGCTCGTCAGCGACAAGGCGGAGGACGGCACCGCGACCATCGCCGCGGTCCAGGGCAACGTCCCGCGCGCGGGACTCGACTTCAACGCGCAGCGCCGCGCCGTCCTCGACCACCACGTGCGCGAGACCGAACGCCTCGCCGCCGAGGTGAAGGCGGGCAAGGCCGAGCGCCCCAACCTGGTCCTGTGGCCGGAGAACTCCTCCGACGTCGACCCGTTCACCGACCCCGAGGCGCGCCGCGCGATCGAGCGCGCGGTCGCGGCGATCGGGGTGCCGGTCTCCATCGGCGGCGTCGTCGAGAACGAGGACGGCAAGCTCTACAACGAGCAGATCCTCTGGGACCCGAAGAAGGGCCCCACGGACACGTACGACAAGAGGCA
Source organism: Streptomyces sp. NPDC046465 (assembly GCF_040646035.1). Classification (NCBI taxonomy): domain Bacteria; kingdom Bacillati; phylum Actinomycetota; class Actinomycetes; order Kitasatosporales; family Streptomycetaceae; genus Streptomyces; species Streptomyces sp. NPDC046465. Next base: position 150,410 of record NZ_JBEYZK010000009.1, on the reverse strand, counting down.
GATCCAGCCCTTCGGCGAGTACATCCCGCTGCGCTCCCTCATCAGCTCGTTCAGCAGTGACGTCGACAAGGTGCGCCAGGACTTCAGCCGCGGCAACAAGCCCGGCGTCTTCACCATGGCCGGTACCCGGGTGGGCATCGCGACGTGTTACGAGGCCGCCTTCGACTGGGCCGTCCGCGACACCGTCACCCACGGCGCGCAGATCATCTCGGTGCCCAGCAACAACGCCACGTTCGACCGCAGCGAGATGACCTACCAGCAGCTCGCCATGTCCCGGATCCGCGCGGTCGAGCACAGCCGCGCCGTCGCGGTGCCGGTGACCAGCGGCGTCAGCGCCGTCATCATGCCCGACGGCAAGGTCAGGGCGAAGACGACCTGGTACACCGCCGACTCCCTGGTCGAGGAGGTCCCGCTGCGCTCCTCGCGGACCCCCGCCACCCGCTTCGGCACCCTGCCCGAGGGCATCCTGGTGCTGATCGCCGTGGGCGGGCTCGGCTGGGCCGTGACGTCGGCGGTACGGGGGCGGCGACCGGCGGCGGAGCGGTAGAGCGGAGCGGGGGACCGGTCTCCACCGGGGCGGCGGCGGGGCGCCGTTAGGGTCGGAGCATGGCTACTCCTGATTTCATCCGCGCGATCCGGGCCGACGCGGGCCGGCAGCTTCTCTGGCTCCCCGGTGTCACCGCCATCGTCTTCGACGACGAGGGAAGGGTGCTGCTCGGGCGGCGCTCCGACAACGGCAGGTGGTCCGTGATCGGCGGCATCCCGGAACCCGGTGAGCAGCCCGCGGAGTGCGCGGTGCGCGAGGTGTACGAGGAGACGGCCGTGCACTGCGTGCCCGAGCGCGTCGTCCTCGTGCAGGCACTGGAACCCGTCACCTATGACAACGGCGACAACTGCCAGTACATGGACATCACCCTGCGCTGCCGTGCCGTCGGCGGCGAGGCCCGGGTCAACGACGACGAGTCGCTGGAAGTGGCGTGGTTCGACGTCGACGCGCTGCCCCGGCTGCACGAGTTCTCCCTGTTCCGGATCAAGCAGGCGATGGCGGAGGCCCCCACCTGGTTCGAGCCGACCCCCGAGCGGTGAGACGGCCCTCCGCGGGTGCGAGCCGGGAACTACTGCCCGGGGGCGGGCTCGTCCTGGACGTACGCGACGGCGACGTACGCGACGGCGGGTCCGCCCTGCCGCCGCTGCGGTTCGAGGTGACGACGGACCGCGGGTGGGTTCTCCGCCAGGGGGAGCGGCCGCTGATCGAGGCGCGCTCGGAGGGCGAGGGCTGCTGCCGTGACCTGCGTCTGCGGCGCCTGCCCGGGTACCGCTCACCTCTGCCGCCCCTGTCCGCCGCGACGATGCGGGACGGCGCCGACCGGTCCCACCGGTACGCGCGGTGGCTGGAGGACACGGAGAACGGGCCGTTGTACCGCGGGCGCTGGAGCCTGCGCCCGCGCACCACGTTCGCACCGGGGATCTGGAGCAGCGACCTCGTCCGGGACTGGCCGGACGCGACGCTGGAACTGCTCTGCGGGGGCGGCTGGCACGGCGTGCTGCCGCTGCGCCCGCTCCCGGCGCCGGACGACCCGCACGTGAAGGCGTGCCGCAAGCACGTCCGGGAGGGCACCCTCGCCCCCGTACTGCTGTGGTGGGTCTCCTTCCTGGACGGCTGGCTGCTTCTCGACGGCCACGACCGGGCCGCCGCCGCGCTGGCGGAGGGTGCGCCGCCGCACTGCGTGGAGCTGGCCCGCGTACCGGACGACGCCGACTGGCGGGCGACGGCCGAGGCGATCACCGAGGGGCACGGGGAGCTGATGGCGAAACTGGCCGCGCGTCCCGCGGGGCCGCACACCGAGCGTCAGCGGCAGGCGGTGGACCGGGGTTACGCGGACGCGCTCTCGACCCTGCCGTACGACGCGGCCGACACCCCGGTCTTCGACGAGCCGGACCGCGGAGCCCGTCCCTGAACCCCGTCCCTGAACCCCCGCCTTCAGCTCTTGACGGCTTCCGCGATCCGCAGCGCGGCCTCGGCGGGGGTGAGGTGCGTCGTGTCGACGACCTCGGCCTCGGCGTGCAGCCAGGTGCGGGCCGCCTCGGCGTAGGGCTCCAGGTGCGCGATGCGGAAGGGCGAGGGCAGGGGTGAGTCGCCCGCGATGCGTCCGCGCAGGGTTTCCTCGTCGGCGTGGAGGACGAAGTGGCGTACCGGAATGGCGTGTTGGGCGAGGCCCGAGCTGATCTCGCGCCAGTACCGCTCGACCAGGACCGTCATCGGCATGACCAGGGTGCCGCCGGTGTAGTCGAGCACCTGGCGGGCCGTTTCGACGACGAGCGGCCGCCACGGCGGCCAGTGCTGGAAGTTGCCCGTCCAGGGCAGTCCCGGTCTGATGTCCATGAGTGTCTCGCCGACCTTCTCGGCGTCGAACACCCTTGAGTCGGGGAGGAGTCGCTGCACGAGTGCGCTGGTGGTGGTCTTGCCCGCGCCGTGGGTTCCGTTGAGCCATACGATCATGGGTTCGACGGTAGTGGCGCGGGGGCCGCGGGTCTGTGCCGATCGTGGCACAGAAGGCGCTCTCCGTTAGCCTGAGGGCACGATGAACCGTTTGAGCACGTCATGGGGCGCGTACGACCTCACCCGCTTCCCGGAGGACCCCCGCGATCAGCTGCGCGCCTGGTCGGCGGCCGACGCCTATCTGCTGCGGCACCTGGCGGGGGAGGAGGGGGCCGCGGCCGTCGACCTCTCCGGATCAGGACCCGGCAGCGTGGTCGTCGTCGGCGACCGGTGGGGCGCCCTGACCACCGCACTCGCCGGGCACGCCCGCGAGCCCGTGCAGATCACCGACTCCTTCCTCGCGCAGCAGGCCACCCGGGCCAACCTCGCGCGGGCGGGGCACGCGCCCGCCGCGGCGCGACTTCTGACCACCAGGGACGCGCCGCCCGCCCGCGTCGACGTGCTCCTGGTCCGCGTGCCCAAGAGTCTCGCGCTCCTGGAGGACCAGCTTCACCGGCTCGCGCCCGCCGTGCACGAGGGCACCGTCGTCGTCGGAACCGGCATGGTGACCGAGATCCACACCTCGACCCTCGACCTCTTCGAGCGGATCATCGGGCCGACCAGGACGTCCCTTGCCCGGCAGAAGGCGCGGCTCATCTTCAGCACGCCGGATCCCGCGCGCGCGGCGGGGCCCAGCCCCTGGCCGGGCAGGTACGTGCTGGCGGCCGACTCCGGTGCCGGTGCCGGTCTGACCGTGGTCAATCACGCGGGCGTCTTCTGCGCCGACCGGCTCGACATCGGCACCCGCTTCTTCCTCAAGCACCTGCCGCGGGCCAGGGGCGGGGCCCATGTCGTCGACCTCGGCTGCGGCAACGGCGTCCTCGGGACCGCCGCGTCCGTCGCGGACCCGGACGCCACGGTCACCTTCATCGACGAGTCGTTCCAGGCCGTGGCCTCCGCCGAGGCCACCTTCGGGGCCAACGCCGCCGAGGGAGCCAAGGCGCACTTCGTGGCCGGTGACGCGCTCGCGGCCGTGCCCGAGGGGACGGTGGACCTCGTCCTGAACAACCCGCCCTTCCACAGCCACCAGGCCACGACCGGCGCGACCGCCCGCCACATGTTCACCGGCGCCCGCGCCGCCCTTCGCCCCGGCGGCGAACTGTGGGTCATCGGCAACCGCCACCTCGGCTACCACGTGAAGCTCCGGAAGCTCTTCGGCAACGCGGAGGTCGTGGCGAGCGACCCGAAGTTCGTGCTGCTGCGGGCGGTGAAAGGCGGAGCCTGACCTCCGCGCCCGGTGGCGGCCGCCCCGCCGGGCTGATGTGCTGGAGGCGACGTCGGCCGTCCCGCACGGCTGACGTGCCTCCGCAGGGCGGGCCGCCTCCCGCACGACTGACCCGCCGCATCCGTGGAACCCGCGCAGCGCTCCGCCGTACCCCGAACCGGTCGTACGTCCCGAAACTTGCGAGGAGAGAAGCCCGTGGCACCCCTGGCGAAGGACCACCTGGCGGCACTCGACGCCCACTGGCGTGCCGCCAACTACCTGGCCGCCGGTCAGATCTACCTGATGAGCAACCCCCTGCTGACGGAGCCGCTGCGGCCCGAGCACATCAAGCCGCGGCTCCTCGGCCACTGGGGCACCTCGCCCGGCCTCAACTTCGTCCACACGCATCTCAACCGGGTCATCAAGGAACGCGACCTGGACACGCTGTGCATCTGGGGTCCCGGCCACGGCGGCCCGGCCGTGCTCGCCAATTCCTGGCTGGAGGGCTCGTACAGCGAGATCTACCCCGACGTCACGCGGGACGCGGAGGGCATGGCGAAGCTGTTCCGCCAGTTCTCCTTCCCCGGCGGGGTGCCGAGCCACGTGGCGCCCGAGACGCCGGGTTCGATCCACGAGGGCGGCGAGCTCGGCTACTCGCTCGCGCACGCCTACGGCGCCGCGCTCGACAACCCGGACCTCCTCGTCGCCTGCGTGATCGGGGACGGCGAGGCGGAGACCGGGCCGCTGGCGGGCTCCTGGCACGCCAACAAGTTCCTCGACCCCGTCCACGACGGCGCGGTCCTGCCGGTCCTCCACCTCAACGGCTACAAGATCGCCAATCCGACCGTCCTCGCCCGGCTGCCCGAGGCCGAACTCGACGCACTGCTCAGGGGCTACGGACACGAGCCCGTGTACGTGAGCGGCGACGACCCCCACACGGTCCACCAGGCGATGGCCGCGGCCCTGGACCAGGCACTCGACAGCATCGCCGCCATCCAGCGGGCGGCCCGCGGCGGCGGCGCGCAGAGCCGCCCGAGCTGGCCGGTCATCGTGCTGCGCACCCCCAAGGGCTGGACCGGGCCGAAGACCGTGGACGGGGAGCCCGTCGAGGGCACCTGGCGCGCGCACCAGGTCCCGCTGGCCGGTGTCCGCGACAACCCCGACCACCTGCGCCAGCTTGAGGAGTGGCTGCTCTCGTACCGCCCGCGCGAGCTCTTCGACGCCGACGGAAGCCCCGCCTCGCAGATCCGGTCCTGCGTGCCCGAGGGCGACCGCCGGCTCGGCGCCACCCCGCACGCCAACGGCGGACGGCTCACCCGCCCGCTGCCCCTGCCGCCGCTGGAGGGGTTCGCCGTCCCCGTCGACAAGCCGGGCACCACCCTGCACGAGCCGACCCGGGTCACCGGCGGCCTCCTCGAGCAGGTCATGGCCGACACCGCGGGGCGCCGCGACTTCCGGGTGGTGGGCCCGGACGAGACCGAGTCCAACCGGCTCGGCGCGCTCTACGAGGCGACGGGCAAGGCCTGGCAGGCCCGCACCCTCGACACCGACGAGCACCTCGCCCGCGACGGCCGGGTCATGGAGGTCCTCTCCGAACACCTCTGCCAGGGCTGGCTGGAGGGGTACACGCTCACCGGCCGCCACGGCCTGTTCTCCTGCTACGAGGCGTTCGTCCACATCGTCGACTCGATGGTCAACCAGCACATCAAGTGGCTGAAGACGTCGCGCGACCTGCCCTGGCGCGCGCCCGTGCCGTCCCTGAACTATGTGCTCACCTCGCACGTGTGGCGCCAGGACCACAACGGCTTCTCGCACCAGGACCCCGGCTTCGTCGACCACGTGCTCAACAAGAGCCCGCACGTCGTGCGCGTCTACCTCCCGCCGGACGCCAACACCCTGCTGTCCGTGACCGAGCACGTCCTGCAGAGCCGCGACTACGTGAACGTCGTCGTCGCCGGCAAACAGCCCTGCTTCGACTGGCTCACCCTCGACGAGGCCCGCGCGCACTGTGCGCGCGGCGCGGGCGTCTGGGAGTGGGCCGGTACCGACGACGGCACGCGGGACCCCGACGTGGTCCTGGCCTGCGCGGGTGACGTGCCCACGCAGGAGGTCGTCGCCGCGGCGGCGCTGCTGCGCGAGCATCTGCCCCATCTCGCCGTCCGCGTCGTCAACGTCGTCGACATCGCCCGCATGATGCCTCAGGGCGAACACCCGCACGGCATGGCGGACTCCGAGTACGACGCGCTCTTCACCCGCGACCAGCCGGTGATCTTCGCCTACCACGGCTATCCGTGGCTGGTACACCGTCTCGCCTACCGCCGCAACGGGCACGCCAACCTGCACGTGCGCGGCTACAAGGAAGCCGGTACGACGACCACGCCCTTCGACATGGTCGTCCGCAACGACCTGGACCGCTACCGCCTCGTCATGGACGTCATCGACCGCGTCCCCGGCCTGGCCGTGCGTGCGACGACCGTGCGCCAGAGGATGGCCGACGCCCGTACCCGCCACCACGCCTGGATCCGCGAGCACGGCACCGACCTCCCCGAGGTCGCCGACTGGACGTGGCCCTTCTGAGCCAGGAACTGTTCCCCCGCACCCGGACCGTGCTCGGCCCGGGTGCGGTGCACCTGCCGGACTGGCTGACGCCCGAGGAGCAGCTGCGGCTCGTGGCGGCGTGCCGGGAGTGGGCCAGGCCGCCCGCCGGGCTGCGGCTCGTCAGGACTCCCGGGGGCGGCACGATGACGGCCCGGCAGTTCTGCCTGGGCTGGCACTGGTACCCGTACGGGTACGCGCGCACCGTGGTCGACGGGGACGGCGCCCCGGTGAAGCCGATGCCCACCTCCCTCGCCGAGCTGGGCCGCAGCGCGGCCGAGGCGGGCGGTCACCCCGTCGAGGAGGCGTACGACATCGCCCTCGTCAACTTCTACGACGCCGACGCGCGCATGGGCATGCACCGCGACAGCGACGAGAACTCCGGCGCCCCCGTGGTGTCCCTGAGCCTCGGCGATACGGGTGTCTTCCGGTTCGGCAATACGCGGACGCGCACGAAGCCGTACACGGACATCGAGCTGCGCAGCGGGGATCTGGTGGTCTTCGGCGGGGCGTCGCGCCTCGCCCACCACGGGGTGCCGCGGGTGCTCCCCGGCACCGCGCCGCCAGAGCTCGGCCTGACCGGACGCCTGAACATCACGCTGCGCGTGAGCGGTCTCGCCTAGGGCCTCAAGTCGGGGCTCAGGGCGGGCCTCAAGGAGAGGGCCTACGCCGCGTCGTGGAAGACGAGCCCCAGCGACCTCCGCAGCCCCGACCGCACCGTGCTCACCCCGTGCCGCACCGGCCCCGCCGACCAGCCGCGCGCGGAGCGGACCGGGCGGTCGCGGGTAGTGAAGATCAGCCCGTGGCCCTGCCGCAGGACGGTCGACGTGCCACGGGACTGGGCCCGGGGCCGCTGCTCGACGAGCAGGAACTCGCCGCCCGTGTAGTCGGCGCCCTGCTCGTCCAGGCCGATGACGACCTGCAACGGGAAGACCATGTCGCCGAACAGGTCGCGGTGCAGGGCGTTCCAGTCGCCCTCCTCGTAGCGCAGGAGGATCTGGGCGGACTTGGTCTGGCCCGCCGCGTGGCACTGGTCGAGCCACTCCTCCAGGGTGTCGGGCCAGGGGGCCGGGCGGCCGAGGCGGTCCGCCCAGTCGCGGGCGACCGCGAGCAGGTGTGGGTAGAGGGCAGCCCTCAACTCGGCGACGGGGGAGGGGAGTTCATGTGTGAAGTAGCGGTACTTTCCGGAGCCGAAGCGGTGGCGGGCCATGTCGACCGTGGAGCGGAACAGTGCGGGGTCGTCGTACAGCCCGGCGATGCGGCGGCACTCGGCCGGGTCGAGCAGCTGGGGCGTGAGCGCGCAGCCGTGCGCGTCGAGCTCGGCGGCGAGCGCCGTCCAGTCCGCCGCGTCGACCGCCGCGTCCAGGGTCCGTGCGGTAGCGGTCATGCGCGTGGTGGCGGTCATGCCGACTCCAGGTCGAGCAGCCGCCGCTTGCTCTCCAGGCCGCCCGCGTACCCGGTCAGGGAGCCGTCGGCGCCGATCACCCGGTGGCACGGGCGCACGACGAGCAGCGGATTGCGGCCGATGGCGGTGCCCAGGGCGCGGACCGCGGCGCGGGAGAGGCCGAGCTGCTCGGCGAGCCGCCCGTACGTGGTCGTGGTGCCGTAGGGGACCGTGTCGACGGCGTCCCATACCTTGCGCTGGAACTCGGTGCCCGCCCCGACGGCGTACTCGATGTCGAAGTGGGTCAGGCTCCCGGAGAAGTACGAACGCAGCTGCGCCGTGATCGCCTCGAACGCCTCGTCGTCGCGCGTCCAGCCGTCGAGGACGACGGCGCCGCCCTTCTGGCCCGGCAGGGACAGCGAGGTCAGGGCGGTGCCGCCCTTGGCTGTGGCCGACTCCTCGCCCACCAGCAGCAGCTCGCCCAGCGGGCTGTCGATCGTCGCGTAGACGGTCATCGGACTCTCCTCGGTCGTGCCGCGTTCCGTGCGGTTCTCCTTGCTGACATGGACCAGTCTGCGTCGCGCGCGCGAGCGCGGCTGGCGGGATTCGGACATCACGCTGCGCCGTCTGGGATGCCGTTGGGGATCCGCCTTATGCAACTAGTTGCATAAGGCCCGCCGCCTGGTCTACAACTGTCCTGTAGACACCGCGTACGGAGGGGCCGCATGAGCCGTTACCCGAACCTGCTGAACCCGCTCGACCTGGGCTTCACCACCCTGCCCAACCGGGTCCTGATGGGCTCCATGCACGTGGGCCTCGAAGAGGCCCCGAACGGCTTCGAGCGGATGGCGGAGTTCTACGCGACCCGCGCGCGGGGCGGCGTCGGCCTCATCGTCACCGGCGGCATCGCCCCGAACGAGGTGGGCCGCCCCTGGGACGGTGGCGCCAAGCTGACCACCGAGGCGGAGGCGCGGCAGCACACCGCCGTCACGGCGGCCGTGCACGCCGAGGGCGGAAAGATCGCGATGCAGATCCTGCACTTCGGCCGGTACGCCTACCACGACAAGCTGGTCGCGCCGAGCCCGCTCCAGGCGCCCATCAGCCCGTTCGTACCCCGCGAGCTCACCGACGACGAGGTCGAGCAGACCATCGAGGACTTCGTGCGCGCCGCCGAACTCGCCAAGCTGGCGGGTTACGACGGCGTCGAGGTGATGGGCTCCGAGGGGTACTTGATCAACGAGTTCATCGCGGCCCCCACCAACCGGCGCACCGACCGCTGGGGCGGCGCCTACGAAAACCGCATCCGCTTCCCCGTCGAGATCGTCCGTCGCACCCGCGAACGCCTCGGCGCCGACTTCATCATCGTCTACCGCCTCTCCATGCTGGACCTCGTCCCCGGCGGCTCGACCCTCGAAGAGGTCATCCACCTCGCCAAGGAGATCGAGGCCGCGGGCGCCACGATCATCAACACCGGCATCGGCTGGCACGAGGCACGCATCCCCACCATCGCGACGTCGGTGCCGCGCGGCGCGTACACCTTCGTCACGAAGAAGGTCATGGGCGAGGTCTCCGTCCCGCTCGTGACCACCAACCGCATCAACACCCCCGAGATCGCCGAGCAGTTGCTCGCCGACGGCGCCGCCGACATGGTGTCCCTGGCCCGCCCGCTCCTCGCCGACCCCGACTTCGTCGCCAAGGCGAGGGACGAGCGGCCCGAGACCATCAACACGTGCATCGGCTGCAACCAGGCCTGCCTGGACCACACGTTCAACCTGCAGATCACCTCCTGCCTGGTGAACCCGCGCGCCTGCCACGAGACCGAGCTCGTGCTCGCGCCGACCCGCACCAAGAAGCGCATCGCCGTCATCGGCGCGGGGCCCGCAGGACTCGCCTTCGCCGTCTCGGCGGCCGAGCGGGGCCATGACGTCACCCTCTTCGACGCGGCCGCCGAGATAGGCGGCCAGCTCAACGTCGCCCGCAAGGTGCCCGGCAAGGAGGAGTTCGACGAGACCCTGCGCTACTTCCGCACCCAGCTCGAACTGCGCGGCGTCGACGTCCGGCTGAACACCGTCGCCACCGCGGACGAGCTCACCGAAGCCGCGTACGACGAGGTGGTCGTCGCCGCCGGTGTCACCCCCCGCATCCCGGAGATCCCCGGCATCGACCACCCCAGCGTCGTCGGCTACCTCGACGTCCTGCGCGGCGAGGTGCCGGTGGGGGAGCGGGTCGCGATCATCGGTGCGGGCGGCATCGGCTTCGACGTCGCCGAGTTCCTCACCGACGGCGGCGAGAAGGCGAGCCTGGACCCGGCGACGTACTTCCGGCAGTGGGGCGTCGACATGGACTACCGCGAGCGCGGCGGACTGACCAAGCCCGAGCGGCCCACGCCGCCGCGCACCGTCCACCTGCTGCAGCGCAAGACGTCCAAGGTCGGCAAGGGCCTCGGCAAGACCACCGGCTGGATCCACCGCACCGAACTGCGCCACCGCGGCGTCGCCATGGTGGCCGGCGCGAGCTACGACCTCATCGACGACGCGGGCCTGCACATCACCGTCGAGGGGGAGTCGTCCGTGATTCCGGTCGACACCGTCGTGCTCTGCTCCGGGCAGGAGCCGCGCCGCGACCTCCACGCGGAGCTCGTCGCCGCCGGGATCGCCGCGCACCTCATCGGGGGCGCGGACGTGGCCGCCGAACTGGACGCCAAGCGCGCCATCAAGCAGGGCACGGAGCTCGCCGCGGCGCTGTGAGACGGGGCCGCCCCCGTCCCTAGGATTGGCCCATGTCACTCCCGCACGCGATCCTCACCGCCCTCCTGGAAAAGCCGTCGTCGGGCCTGGAACTGACCCGCAGGTTCGACAAGTCGATCGGCTACTTCTGGTCGGCCACGCACCAGCAGATCTACCGCGAGCTGGGCAGGCTGGAGCGCGACGGGGCCATCCGGGCGCTGCCGCGGCAGGGGGCCACACGGGGGCAGAAGAAGGAGTACGAGGTCCTGGCCGCGGGCCGCGCCGAACTGGCCCGCTGGACGGCCGCGAGCCAGGACCCGAAGCCGCCGCGCGACACCCTGCTGCTGCGCCTGCGCGCCGCCGCGGTCGTCGGCACGGCGGGCATCCAGGAGGACCTGCACCGCCATCTCGACCTGCACCGGCGCCAGTTGGCCGAGTACGAGGAGATCGAGCAGCGGGACTTCCCGCCCGGGAAGGACGCCGTCGAGGACCGGCTGCGCCATGTGGTGCTGCGCGCGGGCATCGATCTGGAGACGTTCTGGACGCAGTGGCTCATGCGGGCGATCGAGGAGCTGGAGGCGCCGTAGCGAACCCGCCCGGTGCCCCCGGCCCGGCGGTGCGCGGCTAGCCGATGTTGATGTGCAGGTTGAAGCGGATGTTCACCACCGTGACGAAGAAGTTGCCCTGCTTGGTGCGGCGCTCCAGCGTGTCCCCGGTGGTGCCCTTGCCTTTCAGCTCCTTGTTCTCCACCGGCAGGTAGTCGAAGCCGCGGAACAGCTTGCCCTCCGCCCTGGCCGCGATGCCGCCCACCCGGCGCCAGTGCCCGCACAGGTCGTCGTAGCGGTCCTGCGAGAGCTTCGTGCCGTACGTCATGTTGAGTCCGCCGCCGCCGATGTACTGCGCGCACGCCTGCTTGAAGAGGGTGACGGCGTGGTCGTCGAAGGAGTCGACGCCCTCGATCTGCCCCAGGATCTCGTCCCTGTCCTCGGAGATCTTCGCCTTTCTGGCCGCCTTCTGCGTCGCGTTCTGGCGTTCCTGCTGGTCCCCGAGGATGGCCTTCTCGGCGGTGTTGATGCCGTCCTCCTTCTTGCAGGCGATCTCCAGCGTGTTCTGCCAGGTGGCCGCGGAGATCCACTCCCGCGCGAAGTCGATGCGGTCGCAGAAGGCGAGGAGCAGGACCTCGGCCTCCTTCTCGCTCTCCGCGTAGACGACGCCCTTGTACTCCTTCGTCATGGCGACTCTCCCTCCTCGGGGCCGCGGGCGCGGCGCTGTGTGGATCCGGGCACGACACCCGGACGCGCAACGTCTCACCACAGGAGGGAACCGTCATCAGGTGGCGGCGCTTCCGTTCCCCAGGGTCGCCTCCCGCGGGTCCCACTCCTCCGGCAGCGGCTCCGGCGGCACGAGCTGCGTGGCGAGCGGCAGGAACTCCGAACGCCGCGCCGAGTGCGTGATCGCCGTCATCGTCTGCAGGACGTGCAGGGCGAGCGCGCCGGACGCCCGGTGGGGGCCGCCGCCGCGCAGGGCGCGCGCCATGTCGACGACGCCGAGGCCACGTCCGTCGGTCCGCCCCCGTACGGGCAGTTCGCGCCACTCCTCACGGCCGCTCGGCAGCAGCTTCAGCGGACCGCCGAACGTGTTGGGGTCGGGCACCGCGAGCGTGCCCTCGGTCCCGGTGATCTCGAAGCGAATGCGGCGCAGCGCCGAATCGAAGCTGAACGTCGAGGCGGCCCGCACGCCGGAGGCGAAGCCGATGAGCGACGACACGTGCGTCGGTACGTCGACGGGAAACGGCTGCCCCGCCTTGGGCCCCGACCCGACGACGCGCTCCACGCGCGCGCGTGCCGCCGTCGCGGCCACCTCCGACACGCTGCCGAACAGGGCGACGAGCGCGGTCAGGTAGTAGGGGCCGAGGTCGAAGAGCGGTCCCGCGCCCGGCTGGTAGAAGAACGCCGGGTCGGGGTGCCAGGCCTCGGGCCCGGGGCCCTGCGTCACGGTCGCCGCAGCCACGGGCACGCCGATGTGCCCGGCCGCGACGGCCCGCAGAGCCGACTGCAGGCCCGCCCCCAGAAACGTGTCCGGCGCGTTGCCCACGCGCAGCCCGCGCTCCGACGCCTCGGCGAGCAGCTTCTCCGCCTCGGCGGGCGCGAGCGTGATGGGCTTCTCGCCGTAGACGTGCTTCCCGGCGCGCAGGGCGGCCGCGGCCACCTGCGCGTGCGCCGCGGGCACGGTGAGGTTGACGACGAGTTCGACCTCGGGCATGGCGAGCACCGACGCGGGGCCGCCCGCCTCGGGTATGCCGTGCGTGCGGGCCACGGCGGCCGCCCGCTCCTCGTCGAGGTCGGCGACGGCCACGACCCGGACGTCCGGGAACCGGCTCAGCGTACGCAGGTACTCGGCGCTGATGACGCCCGCGCCGACGACGGCGACGCCGACGGGGCCCGAGCCCGCGGGGGCCGGATTCACGCCGCCGCCAGGGAAGCGAGGTAGGTGCGGCTGGCCGCGAGCTCGGCGAACAGGGCGTCGGCGTCGCCCGCGCAGGAGTCGAACTCGACGATCCGCCAGGCGTCCGGCGCGGCGGCGAGGATCTCCGGCACCGGCATGGTGCCGCCGCCGACCGCGACGTTCGGATCCTCCTTGGTGCCGGGCCCGTCCTTGAGGTGCAGGGCGCGCACCCGGTCGCCGAGGCGGCGAAGGAGCCCCGGCACCTCGGCGCCGCCGACCGCCGCCCAGTAGGTGTCGATCTCCAGGAACACGGCGGGGTCGAGGAGTTCGGCGAGCAGGTCGACGGCGTGCAGGAGCCCCGCTTCTCCCTCGTCGAAGCGGGGCTCGATCTCCCACCAGTGGTTGTGGTAGCCGATGCGTATGCCGTGCCGCCCGGCAAGCTCCGCAAGGGAGTTGAGCCGGTCGGCGGCCCGCGCGAGTCCGTCGCGCGAGGTGAACTCCTCGGGCGGGATGCCCGCGGGCACGATCGCGAGGTCGGTGCCGAGCGCCGCCACCGCGTCGAGAACGGCCGCGGGGTCCGGGCCGAGCAGCTGCACGGCGTGCGTGCCGGACACGGTGAGCCCGAGATCGTCGACGATCCGCCGCAGCCCCTTCGGGTCGCCGAGCACGTCGTACGCCTCCACGGCGCCGTACCCCAGAGCGGCGAGGCGGCGCAGCGTCCCCTCCCGGTCGGCGACGAGCTGATCGCGCACGGTGTAGAGCTGAACGCTGAGCGGTCGTGGCATGAAAGCGCCCTCCCTGTCGGCTGGGAGGACGGTAAGGCGGTTCGGTGGGGCGGGCAAGGGTGCGTGGTGTGCGTGCGTGGTGCGCGTGTGCCACCGTCCGTCGTGCGGCTGCCGCCCACCCTCGGTCCTGACGGGTGGGCGGCAGTCGGTGGTGCCGGTCAGGAACGCCCGGCGGCTCCCCGACGGCGCAGGTACCAGACACCGCCGGTCGCGGCCGCGGCCACCAGGGCCCCGCCGGTGACGAGCGTGAGCGTGCCCCGGTCCTCGGATCCGCCCCCGAGTCCGCCCCGCACGCCGCGCGCGGGCGCGGTCGTCGAGGAGGCCGTCGGCGCGGCGCCGACGGTGACGGTCTGAGGTCCGGCCGATGAGCCGTCCTTGCAGGTGACGAGCACGGTGTAGGTGCCGGCGCTGACGTTCTGCCAAGTGGCGCTGTCGTTCGTCAGCTCCACCTGGCGGCCTCCGGCGAAGCTCGCGTTGGCGCCGCCCATCAGTGAGGCCGTGCCGCCGCCCGAGCCGCATGCCATGGTGGTGGCCCGCACAGTGGATCCGGTGGCGGTGACGGTGAGACCGCCGCCCGCGAACGCCGACGGAGCACTCAGGACCAGCGGCAGCGCGGCGGCGACGACCGTCAGGCCGGCCCGGACACCTATCTGAGTAGTACGCATGAGTCTGCCCTCCGGTGACACGGGAGGCGGTACAACCCATGCGCCGCCGAGAGTCGGGGATATCGCCCGTGCTACCTGACGAAGAGCCAACGTGGCGCGAGCGCCGTCCGCATGCGGACGACGGCCGGGCAGGTGACGGAATCCATCGTCCGGCGCAGAGCGGTGTCGCCGGGGGCGGTCACTGCGGCGGCATTGCGGGGGAGGTCACTGCGGGAGAGGTCACTGCGCGGGAGGTCACTGCGCGGCCGGGACCAGGCCGTCCGCGACCAGGCCCTCGTACACCGCCTGCCCCAGGGCCTGCACCGCGGACTGCGGGCGGACCATCACGGTGAACTCCTTGATCCGGCCTTCCTCGTCGAAGTGCAGCAGATCGATGCCGTGGACCTCCTTCCCGTTGACGGTGGTGCGGAACAGCAGTACGTCCGACTCCGCCACGCTGCCGTCGGCGCTGGTCTGCGCCTCGCCCGCATACCCGCCGACGTACCGGAAGTCCTCGAACGTCCGCAGCAGGACACCGAAGAGGCCGAGCACCGCGGCGCGGCCCTCGAAGGGCGTGAACTTCACCGGGCTGTAGAGGCGGATGTCCGGCGTGAACAGCTCCTCAAGGGCGCCGAGGTCGCGCTGTTCGACGAGGGCACGGAAGCGCGCGGCGGCGGGATGCTGCGTCGTGGTTCGCGTCATGGTTCCTCCCGGAATCCTGGGGCGGCACATCGCGGCCGCCATAGTCATCAATCTGAGTAGTCACATGCATGACTATGATGAGGGGGCGAGGCGGCGAAAGGGAAGGGGAACCGGACGATGGCTCTGCGGCACGCGGTGCTCGCGGCACTGCTGGACGGTGAGTACAGCGGCTATCAGCTGGCCAAGGGCTTCGACATCGGCGTGGCCAACTTCTGGCACGCACTGCCCCAGCAGCTCTACGCCGAGCTGACCAGGCTGGAGGCCGACGGCCTCGTCACCGGGCGCGAGGTGGTCCAGGAGGGCCGGCCCAACAAGCGGCTGTTCACGGTCACCGACGAAGGCCTCGCCGAGATGGAGCGGTTCGCCGCCCGCGCCGCGAAGCCGTCCTTCATCCGCGACGATCTGCTGGTCAAGGTGCAGGCCGTCGACGGGGTCGCCGCCGCGCCGGTGATCGAACAGCTCACGGAGCGCGCCGCGGTCGCCGAGGCGAAGACCGAGGTCCTGGAGAAGCTCCTCGTACGGCTGCGGGGCGGGGCCGACGAGGACGACTTCCTGCGCACCGGTGAGCGCGTCGGCCCCTATCTGACCTGTCTGCGCGGGCTCGCCTTCGAACGGGAGACCCGCGACTGGTGCCGCCGCGCGGCAGCGCTCCTGACCGCGCGGGCGGCCACGGTCGGGCCAGAGAGGCGGTGAGGCCCTGCGCGCGGGTGCGCAGGACGGGGCTGTGGACGGCTGTGGTGATTGCCTGCGCGAGGTGTTCCACGGTCAGGCGCTGGTAGCGCGGGGGCGCGGTGAGACGCCGAGGGCGTGCAGACGGTTGGCCCAGAAGTGCTGGTCCAGCTGGACCGGGACCGGGACGGACGGGGTGCCGGCGCGCAGACCGGCCGCGGTGGTGCCGGCGCTCGCGTGGTGGATCACGGCCGCCGTCCGCGGGAACAGCCAGGCGTGCGGGACCTCCCGCACCGTGATGACGTCGTCGTTCTCGGCGTGCGGCCCGCTCCAGCCCGCCTGGACGATGCCGCGCACCCTGGCGCGCCGCATGGCCTCGGCGATGAGCGAGCTCAGCCGCTCGGAGTCGGCGGTCACGAAGCTGCCGAAACCCGCGAAGACCGGCGGCAGACCCGCGGCGAGGAAGTCGAGCAGCCGCGGCTCGGGCTGCCGGCCGGACGGCGGCTGCGGCCACCAGTACCCGCACACCCGGTGCCCCGCGGGCCAGTCCGTGGGGCGCGGCACGATCCGCTGACTGAAGCCGTGCAGGACGTGGCGACCGTGCGGCAGACCGAGGGAGCCGCTGAACCTCTGGCGCGGCAGGCCGAGTTCGCGGCGCAGCGAGCGGATGGCGGGGGCGAACATCTGCTCGCTGCCGAGCCACAGGGCGTGGGCGGCAAGGCGGTTGCCGTAGGCGCCGAAGGTCCGGGCGGCGGTGACCATCGGGGGGTAGGCCGCGGTGGGGCGGACCGGCTGCAGATGGACGCCGATGCTCGGCAGCCGCAGCGCCTCGCCGAGCGCCGCACACACGGGGTCGGTGACCGTGGAACTCAGCACCACATCGGTGCCTTCGCGCACGGTGGCCACGACGCCGTCGGTCAGCCGCGGCATGAACGCCCGCGCCATGCGCATCAGTCGTGCGAGGGCCACGGGCGGGCTGACCGCTCTGGCCGGCCCCTGGCCGCCCTGCGATGCCAGCTCCTGGCGCGGGTCGACGGGCAGGGGCCGGAAGCCGAGCCCGTGGGCGGTCACCGCCTCCTCGAAGCGTTCATGGGTGGCCAGTGACACCTCGTGGCCCGCCGAGCGCAGGCGCACGCCCAGTCCGGTGTACGGGGCGACATCGCCTCAACTCCCCGCTGTCACGATCAGTACGCGCATCGCGTCAGGATGGCACTTCCCGGATCAGGTCGGCGGCCTTCTCGGCGATCATGACGGTCGCCGTGTTCGTATTGGCCGAGACGATCGTCGGCATGACCGAGGCGTCCACCACCCGAAGCCCCCGGAGGCCGTGCACGGTCAGGTCCGGCGCCACGACCGCGTCGGGTCCCGTGCCCATCGCGCAGGTGCCGACGGGGTGGAAGTACGGGCCCACGGCGGCGGCGAGATAGCCGCGCAGGCCGGCCTCGTCGGTGCTGCCGGGCCCGGGGAGCACCTCGCGCGAGCGCCACGGGGCGAAGGGCGCCGCCGCTGCGATCTCCCGCGCTGTCTCGATGCCCCGCAGCATGCGCCGGACGTCGCTCTCGCGGCCCAGGTAGTCCGGGTCGATCAGCGGCGGCGTCGCCGGGTCCGGACCGGCCAGACGTATCGAACCGCGGCTGTCGGGCACGGTGGACACCGCCAGGGTGTACCCGTTGGCCGGGACCGGCATCGTCGGCGGGTGGTACGGCACGTGGATGAACAGCAGCTGCATGTCGGGGACTTGCGCGGCGGCGTCGCTGCGCCACGACAAGGACGTCTCGGCGAGGCTGGTCTGCGGCGGCGGGAGGCGGCGCCCGGCTTCGTACACGACGGGGCACAGCGGGTGGTCGTGCAGGTTGCGGCCGACGCCGGGCAGCTCGTGGCGGACCGGGACGCCCACGTGCCGCAGTTCGTCGGCGGGGCCGATGCCGGAGAGCAGCAGGAGCCGCGGGGAGTCCACCGCCCCGCAGCTGACGATCACCTCGGCCGTCGCGCGGACGGTGTGCGGGGCGCCGTCGCGCCGGACCTCCACGCCGGTGCAGCGGTCGCCGTCGAAGAGCAGGCGCAGCGCGCGGGAGTCGGTCGAGACGGTGAGGTTGGGCCGGGCCCGGACGGGGTGGAGGTAGGCGTGCGCGGCGCTCTGGCGCCGACCGTGCGAGATGTTCAAGTCGTGCCAGCCGACGCCTTCTTGGTCGCTTCCGTTGAAGTCGTCGGTCCGGGGATGCCCGACCGAGGCCGCGGCCTCGACGAAGGCCAGGGAGAGGGGGTGGCCGCCCTCCTCCGCGGTCTCCGGGCGCAACGGACCTTCGCCGCCACGGTACTTGGGGTCCCTGCCGTGGACCGTCTCCATGCGCTGGAAGTACGGCAGGGTCTCGTCGAAGCCCCAGCCGGTGCATCCCAGGGCCGCCCAGCGGTCGTAGTCGTCCCGGTGCCCGCGCAGGTGGATGAGGCCGTTGATGGCGCTGGAGCCGCCGAGCGTCCGCCCTCGCGGGAAGGCCCGCGCGGCCCCGTCGGCGCCGGTCTGCCGGACCGTGGTGTAGGCGTAGTCGACCTCGGATCCCTGGAGCGCGGGCCATGCGGTGGGCACCGCGATCTCCGCCCCGCTGTCCTCCCCGCCGGCCTCGATCAGCAGGACCCGGCTCTCCCCGTCCTCGGACAGCCTGGCCGCCAGCACACACCCGGCCGACCCCGCACCCACCACGATGTAGTCCCACTCACCCGACATCGTCTGCCTTTCCCTCATCACCGTCCGACCCTCGCCACTCTGACCCTGCGCGGCCTCAACTAGCCATATCGGCACGCTAGTTGCACGAGTGGGGTTCTGATTGTGTCCGAGAGTGACGGAAGCGGTGCCGGAAATCGCGGAAAGGGCGTCCGGGGAACCCGGGAGCGGCGACAGGCGGCACGCCCGCATACTTGCCGAATGCCCTCATCGGCCCGGTTCCGGGACCCTCGCAGCACGCGGCACGATTTCGTCGGCTCGATCGTCGTGCGGTGTCCGGGCTGCGCGGGGCCCGCTCAGGTCGTCGTGGCGCCCGGGAGCTCCGAGGCCGGAGCGTGGACGCTGTTCACGCCCCGGCGACTGGTCTGCACGGGCTGCGGGAAGTCACGGCTGTGGAGCGGTGACCGCGTCGCCTTCTCCCGCGGTACGGCTCATCGCGCGACGGATCCTTACTTCGGCCTGCCGCTCTGGCTCCAGGTGGAGACCCGGCACGGGTGGCTGTGGGCGTACAACCTCGAACACCTCGACCTGATCCACCGTTTCGTCCGGGCCTCGCTGCGGGAGCGGGCTCCCTGGTATGACACGGGACAGAAGATGACGCTGGCGGCTCGCCTCCCGGTATGGGTGAAGCGGGCCGGGAACCGGGACGAGATCCTGCGTGCCGTCGGGCGGCTCCACGCGTCGCTGACGGCCGTGCGATCGGCTCCTCTCAGCCCGTGGTGACCGCCCGCTCGGGTGAGTAGCCGCCCCACGTGCCGTCCGGCAGCTTGGGGCGGATCCTCACCCGGTGGCGCTCCCCGGCCTTCCTGCCGATGTAGAAGCTGTGCCCGGCCCTGTCGCGCGGTGCCGTGCCGCCGAAGACGAGCGACGTGGCGGTGCGGCCGTCCAGCTGGATCTGATACTCCGCCACGGCGCCGCCGGTGCGCGGCGGGGTCCAGGACAGGTCGATGTAGTACGCCCCGTCCGCGCGGTGCGTGCGTGCCGTGAAGCCGGTCGGCGCGGTGCCGCGCCCGGAGCCCTTGCCCGCCGTGGTGGTGAGGCGGACCTCGGGGCTCGCGGGGGAGAAGTTGTCGGCGGCGTCGCGCGCCTTGACCGTGAAGGTGTAGTCGGTGCCCGGCCGCAACCCGGTGACCAGCGTCGCGGTCTGGCTCCCGCCCACACTGTGGATCTTCGAGCCGCTCTGGTAGACCTCGTACGAGGCCACCCGCTTGTCGTCCGAGGCCTTCTCCCAGGAAAGCATCGCCGCGCTGTTGCCCGCCGCCCTGCCCGTCAGGTGTGCGGGCCGCGTCGGCGCCTTGTGGTCCGCGGCGGCAGCGGCGGGCGTGGTGACCGAGAGCCGCCTGCTGTCCTCACTGACGTTCCCCTCGGCGTCACGGGCGCGCACCGTGAAGGTGTACGTGGTGGACGCCTTGAGGCCGACGATGTCCACCATGTGCTCCCTGCCCGACACCTCCTTCACCTTCTTGGTGCCGCGGTACACCTCGTACCCGGTGACTTCCGTGTCGTCGACGGCCTGGTTCCACATGACGTGGGCGGTCGTGGCGCTGCCCGCCTGGACGGTGAGGCCGCGGGGGGCCGCCGGGGGTCTGGTGTCCTCGGCGTCCCCGCCGCCCCATGCGCAGCCGCCCAGTGCGGCGGCGGTCACGGTCATGGCGGCCAGCAGGGCGAGAGGGATGGCCGGATGGGGGGTCCGTCGCACGGTGCTGCCTTCCACTCGACGGCATTGGTCCGGACCTATTTGACACAGGTGACGCGGGCACATCAAGGGGGTGGGGGTGTGCGCCGTCCGGACCGTGATCGGCGAACGGGGCATGGGCGGGGGCGCAAATTGGGATATCTGGCCAACAAGCCGTCAGTTCTCCCCCGCGAAAGGTGATTTCCGTGAGGCCTTCTCCCACGAGGTTCCGCCCGGCGAGGTTCCGTCCGGTGCGGCTCTTCCCCGCGCGAATCCTTCCCGCGCGGCTCTTTCCCGTACGCAACGGAACGGCGGCCCTGGTCGCTGCCGTCGGCGCCGCCCTGCTCGCCCCCGCCACCCTCCCCGCGTCGGCGCAGCAGCTGTCACCGCGCCCCGGCGCCGCACTCAAGTCACCCGGGAACGCGCTCACTTCGGCGCCGCTCCACGAGGGGTCGGTGCGGGCCGCCGATCTCCTGGCCGGGACCCGGAAGTGCCAACAGATCTCGAAGGGCAAGTACCGCGCCGACGGCGGCGCACGCGCGGACGTCCCCGTCTGCGGAACCCGGGACGCGGTCCACTGGAAGGCCGACATGGACATCGACTGCGACGGGCAGCGGACCAAGGCCTGCAACCGCCGCACCGACCCGCTCTTCCTCCACGCCACGGCCTACCAGCAGTCCGACGGACGGCAACTGAACGCGGAGCGCCTTCCCTACGTCGTCGTGCCCGGCCCGAGCCGACGCTGGAACCACGCCGCGCACGGCATCACCGGCGGAACCGTCGCCGCCGTCATCCACCGCGGCCAGGTCCTCTACGCCGTCGTCGGCGACACCGGCCCCACCGACCTCATCGGCGAGGCCTCGTACGCGGCGGCCCGGGCGCTCGGCATCAGGGCCGACCCGCGCACGGGCGGCGCGGCCTCCGACGTCACGTACATCTTCTTCAAGGGCCACAAGGCCACCCCGATCGAGAGCCACCGGGCCGCGGTCGCCCGGGGCGATGCGCTGGCCCGGCAGTTCGTACAAGACGCGCGGGCGGCGCGGCGGCCCGGCTGATGACCCGCCCCGGCATACCTCACGCTTTCCGCGCCTCACACCTTCCGGCCTCACACCTTCCGGGCCTCACACCTTCCGGTAGGTGTACGCCTCGGTCGCCGCCGCCTCGACCGCGGCGAGGTCGGCCCCGGCCGACGCGGTCACCACCGCCGCCACCGCACCCTCCACGAAGGGCGCGTCCACCAGGCGTGTGGCGGCCGGGAGTTCGTAGCCCTCGGCGATCAGCGCCTTCACGGTGAGGACCGCGCTGCCGAGGTCGGCGAGGATCGCGACGCCCGCGCCGCGGTCGACCCGCGCGGCCGCCGCCGCGATCAGCTCCGCGCTGGTGCCGAGGCCGCCGTCCCCTGTCCCGCCCGCGGCGGCCACCGGCGCGGTGGCGCCGCCTCCCGCGAGGCCCGTGGCGAGCGCGGCGACCGCCTCGGCGACGGGACCGCTGTGCGACACGAGGACGATGCCGACCGATGGGGCGTCAGCCACGGCCATGCTCTCGCGACGCGTCACCCTCGGCGGTCTCCGCGGTCTCCGCGGTCTCCGCGGTCTCCGCGAGCGCCTCGAAGAGCAGGGCCGCCGACGTCGCGCCCGGGTCCTGATGGCCGATGCTGCGCTCACCCAGATAGCTGGCGCGGCCCTTGCGCGCCTGCAACGGCGCCGTGGCGAGGGCGCCGTGCAGCGCGGCCTCCCGTGCCGCGCCGAAGGAGTGCTCCAACGCGTCGAGCGCGGGAACCAGCGCGTCCAGCATCGTCTTGTCGCCGGGCGCCGCACCGCCGAGCGCGGCCACCGCGTCGACGCCGGTCCGCAGCGCCTCGGCGAACCCCGCACCGTCGACCTCGGCCGCGTCGCCGAGCGCCTTGCCGGTGCGGCGCAGCAGTGTGCCGTAGAGCGGCCCCGAAGCGCCTCCCACCGTCGAGATCAACTGCCGCCCCGCCACCAGGAGGACGGCGCCGGGCGTGTCCGGGGCCTCCTTCTCAAGGACGGCGGCGACGGCGGTGAACCCGCGTCGCAGATTGCTGCCGTGATCGGCGTCGCCGATGGGCGAGTCCAGCTCCGTGAGCCGGTCCGCCTCACGGTCGACGGCGGCCGCGCAGGCCGTCAGCCAGCGGCGGAAGAAGTCGGCGTCGAGCACGGGGTCTCCTCTTCGCGTGCGTAGTCGTCTTCTTGCGTAGTCGTCGGAACGTGGCGGTGTCAGACTCCCCAGCGCAGGCCGGGCGTGCGGACCGGCGCGTCCCACAGCCCGAGCAGTTCCTCGTCGACCTGGCACAGCGTCACGGACGCCCCGGCCATGTCCAGTGAGGTCACGTAGTTGCCGACGAGGGTGCGGGCCACGGGGACGCCGCGCTCGACGAGCACGCGCTGCACCTCCGCGTTGAAGCCGTACAGCTCAAGGAGGGGAGTGGCTCCCATGCCGTTGACGAGCAGCAGGACCGGGTTGCGCGGATCGAGGTCCTCAAGGACGGCGTTCACCGCGAAGTCGGCGATCTCGCGCGAGGTCATCATGGGGCGCCGTTCGCGTCCCGGCTCCCCGTGGATGCCCACGCCCAACTCCAACTCGCCCGGCGGGAGTTCGAAGGTCGGGCTGCCCTTGGCGGGCGTACTGCACGCGCCGAGTGCGACGCCGAAGCTCCTTGTGTTCTCGTTGACCCGTCGTGCGATGGCCTCGACCCGCTCCAGCGGCATGCCCGCGTCGGCGGCGGCCCCGGCCAGCTTCTCCACGAAGAGGGTGGCGCCGGTGCCGCGCCGCCCGGCGGTGTAGAGGCTGTCGGTGACCGCCACGTCGTCGTTGACGAGCACCTTGGCCACCTGGATGCCCTCGTCCTCGGCGAGTTCCGCGGCCATGTCGAAGTTGAGCACGTCGCCCGTGTAGTTCTTCACGATGAAGAGCACGCCCGCGCCGCTGTCCACGGCGGCCGCGGCCCGCACCATCTGGTCCGGCACGGGTGAGGTGAACACCTCGCCCGGACAGGCGGCCGACAGCATCCCAGGCCCCACGAACCCGCCGTGCAACGGCTCGTGCCCGGACCCGCCACCCGAGACGAGCGCGACCTTGCCCTCGACGGGGGCGTCCCTGCGTACGATCACGCGGTTCTCGACGTCGATCGTCAACTCGGGGTGCGCGGCTGCCATCCCGCGCAGCGCGTCGGCGACGACGGTCTCGGCGACGTTGATCAACATCCTCATGGGTACCTCCGGGGCAGGCGGGGCGTGATCGGTACTGGTTCACGATGCTCGATGGTCGACGTCGGGCGTCGGCGCTCGGAAGAGGCCTCTGCCGGTGCAGTATCGACCTGGTAAGCGATCCGCGCGAGAACTCAGCGCCGATGCCGTTCCCCTCGCCGGGCCCGCCGTACGAGGGACGCGGTGGCTGTCTCCCAGTCGGGGCAGGCGAAGGTGAACCCGGCCGCGCTCAGCCGACCCGGCACCACCCGGCGGCTCTTGAGCAGCAGCTCCGTGTCCGAGCGGAGCGCGAACGCCCCCAGCTCGGCCATCCAGCGCGTCGCCGGAAGCCCCACCGGGACGTGCCAGGCCGCGCGCAGCACCCGCATGAAGTCACGGTGCGGCAGCGGGCCGGGGGCGGCGAGGTTCACCGGCCCGTCGAGGTCGTCCCGGTCGATCAGGAACTCCACCGCCCGTACGAAGTCCTCGTCATGGATCCAGGAGACGTACTGCCTGCCGCCCGCCACCGGACCTCCGAGACCCAGGCGGGCCAGCCACGACAGCACGTCGAACACGCCGCCGCGGTCCGGGCTCATCACCATCGCCGAGCGCAGCGCCACCTTGCGGGTGGCGGGGGTCGCGGCCTCGGCCTGCGCCCGCTCCCAGTTCTCCGCGATCTTCACGCTGTACGCCCAGTAGTCGGGCACCCCGGCCTCCGAGCCGCCGATCACCCCGGTCGCCTCGTCGTGCGCCGCGTCGTAGCGGTGGGCGTAGATCGTCGCCGTGCTCATCTGCAGCCAGACGCGCGGCGGCCGGGCCGCGGCGGCGATCACCTCGCCGACCACCCGCGCCGAATCGACCCGGGAATCCATCATGGCCCGCAGATTATCGTCGGTGTAGCGGCAGGAGACGCTGCGACCGGCCAGATTGACCACGGCGTCGCAACCGTCGATCGCTTCGGCCCAGCGGCCGGGCGTGGCGCCGTCCCAGCCGATGTGGTTCGCCCGGACGGGGTGCCGGGTCAGCACCGTGACCTCGTGGCCTGCCCGCGTCAGCGCGCGGTCGAGGACTGTGCCCACCTGTCCGGTGCCCCCTGGCAGTACTACCTTCATCGAGCCTCCCTTCTGATGCCGTTGATGCCGTCGAACTTTCTGATGCCGTCGAATGGTCGACAGGGTTCTCTCCATGCGCGAACTGGCTTGCTGCGCAAGGGTATGGGGACGGGGCCGCCCATGCCTTGGTCAGGGGTGCTTGGCAGGCGCGAGTAGTGCGTGCGGGGGCGCGCGGCCTCTACCTCTGCTTCCGCTCGCGGTGTCCGGTCTGCGCGGAACCTCCCGCCCGCTCGGCATCGTCTGGAACCTTGTCACCATGACCATCACACACGCCCCGGCGGGCCGCCTCGGGCGCCTGGCTCTGGCGGCGGGCGCCGCCCTCGCGCTCTTCGCGGCGCTGCCCATGAGCAATGCCTACGCCGACGCCAACGGCACGTTCTACTACCACTCGTCGGTCGGGGACTTCCAGATCACGGACCCGCCGCTGCACGAGTGCCAGCCCCTGCACGACGGCGCCACCAGCGCCTCGAACCAGACCAACGCCACCGCCACGCTCTACTACGACGGCAACTGCCAGAACTCCTGGGGCAGCCTGCAGCCGGGGAAGTACACCGACTTCTTCGGGGAGCTCCCCCACAGCGTCCAGTTCGGTTCCTAGCCGTTCCCGTTCCCCTCCCACTCCGTCAGATACCCCTCATGCCGTACGCATCCTCCGTCGGCGGTGAGGGTCACCTCGCCGGTGTACCAGTCGGGGCGCAGCGACAGCTCGATGCCTCGGTCGGTCGTCGTGCGCACCCCCGGGAGTCCGGCGCCCGGCTCGCCCTTTTTCGGTGCGGGAATGTCCTTCACCGTCAGTTCCTGTCCGGACCACTCCTTGCGGAGGGTGTCGACCGCTGTCGCGTACGCGGCGCGGCTCGCGAAGTCGGGGGCCCAGGTGACGGTCGGCTGGTCACGGGTGACGCCGTCCGGGTCCGCGCCGAGGTCGTCCTTGCAGGAGGCGTTGGCCATCCTCTTGTCGTCGATCACTGAGTCCGGGTCGACACCCAGTATCCGTACCGCGTCCTCGCCCGCCCGCTGCGTGTCCCTCATATGTTCGCGGAACGCCGACTCCGACTCGGCCGGGCCCGCCAGGGACGCGCAGCCCGTGGCGAGTGCCGTGAGGAGCAGCACCGCCACGGTGAGGGTGTGTCTCGTCGTCATGATCACATCCCAGCAGGCGGCTCGGGCCGGGCGGCACCGCTCGCGTACTCAGGCTCCGGCTGAGTACTCCTGGGCTATTGGCCGACCGGAGTGCGCGCCGCCCAGAGCGGGGCATAGTACCCCGTCGTCCCGTGGCTGAAGTTGCCCCCTGTGAGGTGGTGACTCCCCAGCGGCATGTTTGCATATGTTCATGATCGTTAATGCACAGGAGACATCCGAGCCGCGGACGTACGTGGATCGAATATTGGAGCACTGGCACGAGGACGAGGACGCCGAGGCCCTCGTCCAGGGTGCGCAGCGACTGACCCGGGGCGAGGCCCGGCAGCAGCTGTTCCGGTTGGGGCACGCGCTGCGCCGACAGGGGCTCGAGCCCGGTGACGGAGTGGGTCTTTTCCTGGCCAACCGGGTGGACTCGGTCCTGGTGCAGCTCGCGGTCCATCTCATCGGCTGCCGTGTCGTGTTCCTGCCGCCCGAGCCCGGACCCGGCGAACTCGCCGCGCTGGTCGAGCAGTCCAGGGCGCGTGCCGTGGTCACCGACCCGCTCTTCGCCGAGCGCGCCGCCGACGCGGCAGGCCGCAGCGTCCACGCGCCGGTGCTGCTCAGCCTCGGGCCCTGTGAGCAGCAGTGCACGGACCTCCTCGAGTCGGCGGCCGAGTGCCCCGCGGTACGCCCCGACGGCGTGCCCGATCCCGCCGCGGACGAGGCCGTCACCGTCCTCTACACCGGCGGCACCCTGGGCCGCCCCAAGCTCGCCGCGCACAGCCACCGGCTCTACGACACGTTGGTGGACTCGGTCGGGGAGGACCCGCAGGACTCCCGCGCCACGAGGTTCATGACGCTCACGTCGGGCACGGACCGGGTGCTCGCCGCCACGCTGCTCACGCACGGCAGCGGGCACCTCACGTCGATCCAGGCGCTGGTGTCGGGCTCCGTCCTCGTCGTCCTCCCCGAGTTTGAGCCCGGCGCGGCGCTTGAGGTGCTGCGCGAGGAGGGCATCACCGCCACCATGTTCGTACCGCCGATGCTGTACGGGCTCCTCGACCACCCGGAGTGCGTCCCGGGCGTGCTCCCCGAGCTGCGCCGCGTCGTCGTGGGCGGCGCCGCGTCGTCGCCGAGCCGGCTGCAGCAGACGGTCGAGGTCTTCGGGCCCGTGCTCAGCCAGGGGTACGGACAGTCGGAGGCGCTCGGCATCGCCGCTTTCGGGGCGGAGGAGCTCGCCGCCGAGGGGGCCGCGCGGCCCGAACTCTGGCGCAGCTGCGGCCGGGCGATAGCCGACACCGAGATCGAGATCCGCGGTGAGACCGGCACGGCGGCGCTGCCCGCCCGCCAGGTCGGCGAGGTGTGTGTCCGGGGCGAGACGGTGATGCTCGGCTACTACGAGGACCCGGAGCGCACCGCGGAGGCACTGCGGGACGGCTGGCTGCGGACGGGGGACATGGGCTACCTCGACGCCGAGGGGTACCTGTACCTCGTCGACCGGGCCAAGGACATCATCGTCACCGGCAGCACCAGCGACAACGTCTACTCCCGGGTCCTCGAGGACTTCCTGCTCACGCTGCCCGGGGTGCGCAACGCCGCGGCGCTCGGCGTGCCGGACGAGGAGTTCGGCGAGGCCGTGCAGATCTTCCTGGCCACGGCCGAGGGCACCGACGTCGACCCGGACGTGGTCGGCGCGGCGGTCACCGCCGAACTGGGCGACCTGTACACGCCCCGCAGGACGGTCCTCCTCGACCGTCTTCCGACGACCAAGGTCGGCAAGGTGGACAAGAAGGCGCTGCGCGCCGCGTGGACGAGCGCGCCCGCGCACACGCCGTAGCGGCAAGGGCGCCGACCCGTAGGAGGGTTGGCGCCCGATGGAGTGATCAGCCCTTCGGCGGCAGCCGGTGCCAGGTCACGTCGCGCACCTCGGAGTCCGAGACCGTGAGGGTGAGGAAGGTGCGGTACGGCTGGCGCCTGCGGTCCGTGGGAGAGCCGGGATTGAGGAGTCTCAGTCCGCCGGGGGTCTCGGTGTCCCACGGGATGTGGCTGTGCCCGAACACGAGGACGTCGAGGTTCGGGAAGCGCTCGGCGCACCGGCGTTCGCGCCCGGTGGCCGCGCCGGTCTCGTGGACGACGCCGAACCGCAGTCCCGCCAGTTCGGCCCGCTCGACCTCGGCGAGCCTGCGGCGCAGCGGCGGTCCGTCGTTGTTGCCGTAGACGCCGATCAGCCGGCGCGACCTGGCCTCGAACAGGTCGAGAGTGGCCTCGTCGAGCCAGTCCCCGGCGTGGATCACGACGTCCGCCGCATCGATCCCGGCCAGCAGGTCGTCCGGCAGGCGCTTCGCGCGCGTCGGCACGTGGGTGTCGGAGGTCAGCAGCAGCCGCATGGGGCAAGGGTAGGGCGGGAGTGCCGGGCCGACGCGTCGGCGCACCATCCGCCGGTCTATGGGTCTATGGGTCTATGGGTCTATGGGGCTATGGGTCTACGGGTCTGCCGGTCCGTCAGCCGTCGCGTCCGTCGGCCGTCGCGTCCGTCAGTCGTCGCGTCCGCCGGGCTTCGTGGATGTGCGGTCACCGCGGCCCCCGCCCCGGGGGTGCCGCAGCCGCAGCCACACGTCGCGCGCATGGCGGCCCGCCTCCGTCCGGCTGCGCGCCACGATCTCGCGTGCCTCGTCGTCCGTCTCGACCATGGGGCCCGAGCCGCGCAGCGGGCGGCCTGCCGTCTCGTGCAGGAAGAACGTCGACACCAGGCCGATCGCCCCGGCCACCATCAGGTAGAAGGCAGGGACCAGCGTGTTTCCGGTCTTGTCGACCAGGAACGAGGCGAGCAGCGGGGTGGTGCCGCCGAAGACGGAGACAGAGATGTTGTAGGCGATCGACAGAGCCCCGTACCGCAGCCGCGTGGGGAACAGTGCGGGCAGCGTGGCGGCGGCCGTACCGGCGAAGCAGACCAGGAGCAGGCCGAGGATCGCGCAGCCGAACGCGGGCAGGAGGATGCCGCCCTCCCGGATCAGCAGGAACGCGGGAACGGCGAGCGCGATCATCGCGATGCTGCCGCCCATGAACATCGGCCGTCTGCCCCACCGGTCCGAGCTGCGGCCCACCGTGGTGATGGCGAGGGCCACGAACAGCATGGTGCCGAGCACCAGGAGCTGCGCGGTCGTGTCGCTCTCCCCGAGGGTGACGGTCATGAACGTCGGCAGATACGACGTCACCATGTAGTTCGTGACGTTGTAGAGCAGCACGAGACCCATGCAGATGAGGACCGCCTGCCAGTGCCGGGAGAAGATCTCCTTGAGGCGGCCCTTGCCGGACTGGCGGGCCTGCTCGACGGGGTCGCCCTCCTCGCCCTTGGAGTCCGCCTCGCGTTCGGCCGCCGAGGAGGCGGCTTCCTGCTGGAAGGCGGGGGTCTCCTCCAGCTTCAACCGCATGTAGAGGCCGATGAGCCCGAGCGGGCCCGCGACGAAGAACGGGATGCGCCACCCCCAGCTCTCCAGGCCGTCCGTGCCGAGGGTCAGGGTGAGCACCGTGACCAGGCCGGAGCCCAGCGAATAGCCCACGAAGGTGCCGAAGTCGAGCCAGCTCCCCAGGAAGCCGCGCCGCTGGTCGGGAGCGTACTCGGCGATGTAGGTGGTGGCACCGGCGTACTCGCCGCCCGTGGAGAAGCCCTGTACGAGTCGGCACAGGAGCAGCAGCAGCGGGGCGGCGAAACCGATCGAGGCGTACGTGGGCAGCAGGCCGACCGCGAAGGTGCTCGCCGCCATCATGATCATGGTGGCGGCGAGCACGCGCTGCCGGCCGATGCGGTCGCCCAGCGGCCCGAAGACGAGACCGCCCAGTGGCCGCACGAGAAAGGCGGCGGCGAAGGTGGCAAACGTGGAGACGACCTGCGCCCCCGGCGAACTGGAAGGGAAGAAGACCTTTCCGATCGTGCCCGCCAGATAGGCGTAGACGCCGAAATCGAACCACTCCATGGTGTTGCCGAGCGCCGCGGCGGTCACGGCCCGCCGCACCTTCGGACGGTCCGAGACCATCACGTCCTCGGCGCTGAGCGTCTTCTTGCGACGGCGCAGCAACGTGCGCGCCATGCGGTCCGTAGCCGAACGTGAAGCGCGCGGTTCGCTCTCCGCCGGACGGGGCTTTCGGGGCGTGCCGCGCGGTTGGCCTCTCACCATGAAGCTGTTCTCCTCGTGCCTGCTGCCGAGAGAAGCTGTGTCGCCGCAAGTCTGAGCCGATCATGAGCGACCGGCAAATTGTCAGGTTTGTTGCACTATGGCGCTTTTCGCGTTCTGCCCGGTGCTGCTCCTGACACCGCTGAGGGCGACTCGGCGCTAGGATCGCGGCGTGATGACGGCCTGGTCTCGTTCCGGCGCACGGCGGAGCCGCCCGACGGCGGCGCTGTGGCGGGTCGTGGGCCTGGGGCTCTGCCTCCTCGGTCTGGTGTTCGCGCACGTGGCGAGCCCTGAGGTCACGAGCCGACACCTCGCCGCCGTGTCCGCCTCCATCGTCGCCTCGGACGCTCCGTCCGCGGTCGAGGAATCCGGCGGGCCGCGCCACGACCACCGGCAGCAGCACGCCGTCGAGGAGTGCGCGCTGAGCCAGCCTCCGCAGGGGCCCGACGTGGACATGCCCTGCCTCTCCCCGTTGGGCCCGCGGTGGCGGGACGGCGCGCCCGCCTCGCCGCGGGCCCACCGGATCGCCGGGCGGGACTTCGTGGTCCCGATAGCGCATGCGGCGGATTCCACGATTCTGCGCATCTAGTCCCGCCTCGGCTCTGAACTGGTCCTACGTCACCGAGAGTTCGTACCGGTGGCCACCTCATGCTGTCCGACCTCGTCTCCGGCTCCAGGTGTCACACGTGCCGCGCCCGCAGCGCGCCGCGCCCCACCCGGCCGGGACGGCTGCCGCACGGAGGGCCTGTGCCGCATCGGCTGTTCTTCCGCACCACGCCGTACGCCCTGTACTCCCGATACTCCCGAGACGCCCCATACCCCCCGTACTCCCCACACCCCCCGTACTTCCTGTGCGCCTTGTCCGGCCTGCTGTGCGCGCTCCTCGCGTGCTTCGGTGGGCCGCTCCACACCCACGGCCAGGTCCACGTGGCAGGGGCGTCCGCCCGCGCGTGGGCGGAGCCGAACCTCCCGGAGGGGGCCGACGGCGTACGCGCGGTTGTCGACATGCCCGCTCACCCCGACCACTGTCACGAGCCCGGCCCCGCCTCCGCCGCCCAGCCCTCGGCCCGGCTGCTCCCGCCCGCGCTGAGCACCGCGCCCGGGGCCGAGAGGCCGGACGCCTCCGTGGCCCGCAACTCGGCCACGACGCGACCAGCCGCCCCGGCGGGCGGGCGGACCGCTCTCAACTCGCTTGGCAGATGGCGCATATAGGGGCACCCCGGCGCATCCCGCGCCGTGCCGCGACCACCCCCTTGCGCGACCACTCACCCGAGCGAGAGCGAGAAGCGAAGAGATGCACTCTCCGACCGCGCACGACTCCACCCCTCCTGGCGCCACACCTGCCGGTGCCGCCCCACTCGGTGCCGCCCCATTCGGATCCGCCCCACTCGGATCCACCCTCCCCGGCCTCGTCGGGAACACCCCCGTCCTGCACGTCTCCGATCCGTTCGCCCCGCCCGGCCGCGGCTTCTGGGCCAAGCTGGAGGGCTTCAACCCCGGCGGCATCAAGGACCGCGCCGGGCTCCACATGGTCGAACGCGCCCGGGCCCGCGGCGAGTTGCGGCCCGGCTCCCGCATCGTCGAGTCGACCAGCGGCACCCTCGGCCTCGGCCTCGCCCTGGCCGGCACCGTCCACGGCCACCCGGTCACCCTGGTCACGGACCCCGGTCTCGAACCGTCCATGACCCGGCTGCTCGCCGCCCACGGCGTGACCGTCGACACCGTGCCCGCACGCCATCCGGCCGGTGGCTGGCAGCAGGCACGGCGGGACCGCGTCGCGGAACTCCTCGCGGAGCACCCCGGCTCCTGGTGCCCCGACCAGTACGGCAACCCCGACAACGTCAGCGCCTACACCCCGCTGGCCCTCGAACTCGCCGCGCAGCTCGGCCACATCGACGTACTGGTCTGCAGCGTCGGCACCGGCGGACACTCCGCGGGCATCTCCCGCGTCCTGCGGCAGCTCTACCCCGGACTGCGCCTGGTCGGCGTGGACACCGTCGGCTCGACCATCTTCGGCCAGCCCGACCGGCCCAGGCTCATGCGCGGCCTCGGGTCGAGCATCTACCCGCGCAACGTCGCCTACGAGAACTTCGGCGAGGTGCACTGGGTGGCCCCGGCCGAATCCGTCTGGGCCTGCAGGCGGTTGGCGACCTCGCACTACGCGACCGGCGGGTGGAGCGTCGGGGCCGTCGCGCTGGTCGCCGGCTGGCTCGCCAGGACTCTCCCTCGCGACGCCCGTATCGCCGCGGTCTTCCCCGACGGCCCGCAGCGCTACCTGGAGACGGTCTACGACGACGGGTACTGCGCCGAGCACGGCCTCCTGGGCCACGTCCCGGCACTCGAACCGGACGTGGTGGGCCGCCCCGACGAGAAGGAAGTCACCCGCTGGACGCGCTGCGCCACCGTCCACGATCCGCTGCCGCCGGGCCAGTCGGACCGGACGGGTGCGGCTGCCAGCACGGCGGAGGGCGAGGTCCGGTGAAGGGGACTCTCGCGCAGTTCCGCTCCTACGACCGGAGCGTCCGGCTGCTCCTGGCCAACCAGTTCACCATCAACCTCGGCTTCTACATGCTGATGCCGTACCTCGCCCAGCATCTCTCCGGCACACTCGGCCTGGCCGGCTGGCTCGTCGGACTCGTCCTCGGCGTACGCAACTTCAGCCAGCAGGGCATGTTCCTCGTCGGGGGCACGCTCGCCGACCGGTTCGGGTACAAGCCGCTGATCGTCGCCGGATGCGTCCTGCGCACCGTCGGCTTCGCCACGCTCGGCCTCGTCGACTCGGTGCCCGCCCTGATCGCCGCCTCTGCGGCCACCGGTTTCGCCGGGGCGCTGTTCAACCCCGCGGTGCGGGCCTATCTCGCCGCCGACGCGGGAGAGCGCAGGGTCGAGGCCTTCGCGCTGTTCAACGTCTTCTACCAGGCGGGCATCCTGCTGGGCCCGCTGGTGGGGATGCTGCTCACCGGGGTCGACTTCAGGGTCACCTGCCTCGTCTCCGCGGCGGTCTTCGCGTTGCTGAGCGTCGTACAGATCCGCGCTCTCCCTGCCCGCAGGGGCAACGACGCACGGGACCGGGACGTGGGCGCCGGAGCCACGGGCACAGGCGGCGCGGGAGCCGGGGTCCTCGCGCAATGGCGGAGCATCGTGCGCAACCGCGCCTTCCTGCTCTTCTCGACCGCGATGATCGGGTCCTACGTCCTGACCTTCCAGGTCTATCTGGCGCTGCCCCTGGAGGTGCGGCGCGTGGGCGGCGACGGCGAGTTCGGAACCGTCGCCGTCGCGCTGCTCTTCGCGGCGTCCGGTCTCACCACCGTCCTCGGGCAGACCCGTGTGACGGCCTGGTGCAAGGGGCGGCTGGCCCCGGGGCAGGCCCTGACCCGGGGCCTCACGGTCATGGGGCTCGCCTTCGTGCCGCTCCTGGCGGCCGCGGCGCTGCCCGAGCCCGGCGGGGGAGCGGGGCGGTGGCTGCTCGCCGCCCTCCCGCCCCTGCTGGCGGCCCTGTTGCTCGCACTGGGCACGATGATCACGTACCCCTTCGAGATGGACACCATCGTCCAGCTGTCGGGGGACCGTCTCGTCGCCACCCACTACGGCCTCTACAACACCATCTGCGGAGTCGGCATCACCGTCGGCAACCTGCTGACGGGCGTCGCTCTCGATGCCGCAAGGGAGGCGGGTCTCTCGGCGCTTCCCTGGCTCGCGCTGCTCATCCTGGGCCTCGGGTGCGCGCTGTCCCTCCACGGACTGCACCGTGCGGGGCGGCTGAGCCGCACGGCCCCCGGGGCGCGGCCCGTCACGGCCTGACCCGATCCGGTCCGGCCGGCGCGCGGCCCGCGCGCCGGCCGGTACCCGCTCACGCGGAGTCGACGCCTCCCGTGCAGGCGGCGCCCGGCTCGGGAGTCTGCGCGCCCTGCACGTACTTGCTGAAGAACTCCGCGACCCGCGGGTCCCCGGCGCTGTCGACGGTGAGCTGGTGCCCCCAGGCCGACAGCATGATCGGGCTCCGCTGCTTCGCCACCGGGCTCATCAGGCTGTACGTCGTCCTGGACACCTTGTCGGCCAGCTTCTTGACGTCGGCGTCGGGCGCCTTGCCGTTGTGCGTGACCCAGACCGCGCCGTGTTCGAGGGAGTGCACGGCGTTCTCGTTCGGTATCTCCTTCTTGTAGACGCTCGCGTCACACGTCATCCACGCCTGGTGGTGGTCACCGCCGACCGGCGGCGTCATCGGGTAGGCGACGGACTTGGTCACGTGATCGCGGCCCAGCTTCTTCGCGTCCCACGTCTTCTCGCCCTGTACGGGCTTCTTGGCGGCGGCGGTGTTCCGCTGTTCCTTGTCGTTGGCGCTGTCGAGGGCGTACGCGCCGAAGCCGATGAGCCCGGCGACGATCACCGTGCTCACCGTGATGGTGATGACGCGGCTGCGGCGCTCGCGGGCCTGCTCCGCGCGGCGCATCGCTTCGACACGGGCCTGACGGTCGGCGGCGGCAGCCTTCTTGGTGGGTCTGCTGCCCGGGTTGCCGGACTTACCGGTCTTGCCGGTCTTGCCGGACTGGGTGGGCTTGGCCTTGGCCATGGATGTTCCTGTCCCCGCCGCACGGGGCGCGGCGGTGGGTGGCGGAGTGGTGGATGCCGGGTCGCGGGGCGGGCCACGGGGGTGGGCCGCCCGGCCGGGATCCGTCTAGATCCGCTGCACCTGGAGCATGTGGAGATCGGGGGAGCCGCGGTCCGAGGAATGCTCGACCGGCGGGCCGGGCGTCGGCAGTGCGCGCGGGCAGGGGACTTGCTTCGCCGCGGCGGGCAGCGACGGGGCCGCCGGGTTGAGCACCGCTCGTACGCAGTGGGCCGCGGCCGTGCAATGGCGGTCGGCGGGCGGGCAGTCGGCGCCGTGCGCGCGTGGCGCACCGTCGTCGAACGACGGAGCCCCGGTGATGGCTGTGGTGTGCCCCGTGCCCCGGTAGTCGCCGCCGCCGCCGCCGTCGTAGGCGGAGGCGACGGCGCCGAGGCACATGAACAGCGTGGCGACCAGTGATGCGAGGGCAGCGGCCGACGCGGCCCGGCACCAGGCGTGCCGGGCGGCTCCGGTCCACCGCGTCTGTCTCATCGCAGCGCATCGTAGCGATCGTCGGGACGGCGGCCGACGGGCACCCCGCTCCGCCGGGCCTGCGGTGCTGTCGACCAACTCCCCTGCGACGTCCGCGTGTCCGGCGTGCCGGTCTGCTTCCGAACGGCCCGGTGCGGAGTCCTCCCCGTCAGGGGCGGGTGGCCGTCACCAGAAGGGCGGCCGCGTGCAGGCGCACGGCGCCGTCCACCTCGTGCGGGCGCAGGAGCTCTGTCAGCCGTTCGCGCGCGCGGTCCGCCGTCTCGGGGGGTACCTGGCCGGTGAGGTGGCGCCCGGGGCCGGAGCCGAAGAGGAAGTCGGTGGCGTCGGCCGCGTCCCTGCCCCACGTACCGGTCGTCTCCACGCGCACCGCCTCGACCTTCTCGAACCCGGCGGAAGACAGCAGGGCGCAGGTCTTGTCGGCCTCCGCGAGGGAGAACATGCCGGGCCCGCCCGGGGTGCCGAACTTGCCTATCGGAAGGAGGTCGCGCAGGGAGCCGAAGGCCCGGAGCCACTCGTTGTCCTGCGGGAAGGCGCCACAGATGAACGCCGCCCGTCCGCCCGGTCGCAGCGCCCGTGCGATGTTGCCGAACCCGGCCACCGGGTCCGCGAAGAACATCACGCCGAAACGGCTGACCGCGAGGTCGAACGCGGCCTCCTCCAGCGGGTGGACCTGGGCGTCACCCTGCTCGAAGGAGACGTTGCCGAGGTTCTCCTCCTGTGCGGTGCGGCGGGCCTGCGCCAGCATCGGCGCCGACAGGTCGAGGCCGAGGACCCGCCCGCCGGTCGCCCGATGGGCGGCCTGCCTGGTCAGCTGCCCGGTGCCGCAGCCGATGTCCAGGACGCGATCGTCCTCCTGGACCGAAGCGGCGGTCAGGAGCGGCGAGTTGAAGCCGCCGTTGACCGCGTCCCAGCGGGACTGATGGCCGGCCCAGTGCTCCCCCTCGTAACCGTTCCATGCCTGCGCCTGCTCGGTGTTGGCGATTTCCTGCACTCGGTGCCCCCTGATGCGTCGTGGACGGCGCGCCCGGCACGGTTAGTATGGGCGCTCGCCCAAACAGTATGGGCGAGCGCCCCTTCTGGCAATGGCCTTGCCGGGGCGTCCCGTTGCGTACGAGGAGCAGCCATGTCACCGCGCGGAGTCGCGATCCCCGACCTTCGCGACCGGCTTTTCGATGCCGCCGAACGGGTGGTCGCCCGCGCGGGTGCGGCGGCCCTGACGAGCCGGGCGATCACCGGCGAGGCGGGCTGCGCCAAGGGGGTGCTGCACACGCACTTCGGCGGCGTGGACGCGTTCGTCGCCGAGCTCGTGCTCGACCGGTACGCGCGCGCCGCGGCGGCGGCCCGCGCTCTGCCCGGGCGGGCGGGCGAGGACAGTGTGGCGGCGAACCTGGCGGGGGTCGCGCTCGGGCTCCTCGACTCGCTGGACCCCGGGGTCGTGGGCCTGGCCATGTCCAGCCACGCGACCTCCTGCCGGATCCGCGAGGCGCTCGCCGAAGGCGCCCCCGGCTTCGACGCGATCCAGGACGCGCTCACCGCGTATCTGGACGCCGAACAGCGGCTCGGCCGCCTGCCGGACGACACCGACACGGCCACGACCGCACTCGCCGTGGTCGCGACCGTCCACCACCTCCTGATGACCGGGTGGGCGGGCGCGCCCGACCCCCGCGAGCAGACCGAACGGCTGGTCGCCCTGCTCGTATGACAGGAAGAAAGCACGCAAGGAGCTTCCTCCCCTGGTGACGGAGTTACCGGCTCTCAGGTGCCCGGGGCCAGGTTCGGGACGTGGTCCCGGTGGGGCCCGTGCCGTAGCCCTGTCCGAGGATGCGGTGGGCCGCCGCGTCGTAGTAGCCCTCCTCGGCCGGGACATCGGTGTCCAGACAGCTGACGTAGCGATTGTACATGCAGAAGGCCGCGGCGATCAGCACGGTGTCGTGGATGTCGCTGTCCTGGGCACCTTCGGCGCGGGCCGCGGCGAGCGCGTCGTCGGAGAGTGGACGGGCGTCGTGGTGCACCTCGGCCGCGATCCGCAGCAGGGCGCGCAGCCGAGGAGTGATGGGTGCGCTGGCCGGGTCGAGGCATACGGCCTTGACCGTGTCCCGGCCGCCGTCGAGCTGGGCGGCGGCCGCCGCGCCGTGCGTTCCGGCGCAGAACGGGGTGCTGTTCAGATGGGAGACATACGCGGCGATCAGCTCGCGCTCCCCGCGGCTGAGGGAGGCCGGTCCCCGCAGCAGCACGTTGGCGAGGTGGTTGAGCGGCGCGGCGGTGTCCGGGCGGTGGGCCATCAGACCGCGGATGCCGGGCTCGTCGTTGCCGATGGTGATATGCGGCATGGCACGTCCTTGTCTGTCGTCCGGGCGGTAGACCCATCCATGTTCCTGAGGACGTCGTCGGGGGCCAACTCCTGTCTTGCTCACTTCGGTTCGGCCGCCGCGCCCCGATCGCACCCCCGCCTGAAATGCAGCAACCTGGAACAAGAAAACGCGGTCCGCCGCCCTTACGCTGTCGCCGGACCCGACGGCCGACGAGGGAGCTCTGTCGTGGCGGACACCGATCGTTTACCGGTTCGTGACAGCGGCGTCGGCAGCGGAGGGGAGACGGTGCGGCGGCGCGGGCTCCTGCTGCTCCTCGGTGCGGTCGCCGGTTTCCTCCTGACCGTGATCTGGTCGGCGGAGTTCGTCGACCAGACGGTCGGCGGCAATACGGCGAGGTCGATTCTCGGTCGTGATCCGGAGACGGCCCCGCTCGCCTCGGTGGCGGCCGGGACGGCCTTCGCCTTCGCTTCGGGTCTCGCCGGCACCCTCACCGCGTGCAACATCGCGGTGTTCGGCACGGTCGCTCCGATGCTGGGGACCGTGAACAGCCGTGCGGGCCGGGCCGTCCAGGCGCTCAGGCCGCTGGGCTGGCTGCTCCTGGGCATGGTCGTGGTCTCGGCGGTGTACGGGGCGGTGGTCGCTCTGGTGGGGACGTCGATGCCGCAGTTCTCCGAGGCGCCGCCCGTTCCGGGGGAGTTGTCGGGGCGGTCGGTGCAGTCGATGGTCACGTTCGGGGTGATCGGTCTTTCGATGTTCTGGCTGGGGCTCAGCGCGCTGGGGTACACCCGTGATCCGTTCGCGGGGGCGGCCCGCCGTTTCCCGCACGCCCAGACGGTGTTCATGGGTGTCCTGGTCGGCGGCTTCCTCATCGGGCGGCCGTACCCGCTCTTCCGCCGGCTCTTCCGTGACGCGGCCGAGAGCGGCAACCCCCTGTACGGGGCGGCGGTGTTCGTGCTGCAGTCGGTCGGCAACGTGGTGGTCATCGCGGTGCTCTTCTTCCTGCTGGCCTACTTCGCCGGTGGCCGGCTGTCCGTCTGGATGACGGCCAGTCCGGGCCGGATGGCCGCCGTGACCGCGGTGACCCTGATCGTCGCGGGCGTCTTCACCGTCCTGTACTGGGACGTCAGGCTGCTCGCGCGCCGCGAGATCATCCCCTGGTACCCGATCGCGCCCTGGGCGGCCTAGAAGTCGTCGCAGTACGCCGCCACGGACTTCGTCAGACGGGGGCCCGCGAACCGCGTACCGCTGACGTGGCGCAGCGCGGGACCGAACGTCGCGACGGCCGCGGGACCGGTGAAGTACAGCCCCGGCACGCTGGACGAGAACCCCTTGTCCAGGGCGGGGAATCCACCGGTCCGCACCACGTCCGCGCGCAGCTCGGGGGAGAGGAAGTCCAGCGCCTCGACGTGCACGCGGTAGCCCGTGGCGGCGAGGACGTGGTCGGACTCGACGGTGTGGGTCCGTCCGTCCGGTGTCGTGGTCTGCAGGGCAACGCTGTTTCCGCGGACCTCCGCCGCCGTGATGTGCCGCTCCGCGAGAAGAGGCACCTGGCCCTCGAACCGGTCCCTGAGCCACCACGCCCCGCGCGGTCTCGACGGCCGCTCGGCGAGCCGGAGCCGGGCCGCCGCGGGCAGCCGCCGGAAGGCGGCGGGGTGGCGGGTGAGGCCGTACAGGGGCCACGACCGGCCCCCCGGGGTGTCGGGCTGCCAGTGCGGGTGTGACGACGGCGGCGTGTCGAACCGGACCCCCGCCCCGCGTGCGAGCACCTGCACGTCGGCGCCCGCCTCGTGCAACAGGGCGGCGCTCTCCAGGGCGGACTGCCCGGCTCCGACGACGGTGACGCTGCGTCCGGCGAAGCTGCCGGGATCGGTCTGCTGCGAGCTGTGCGAGATCAGGCCGAGGGCAGACAGGCCACTGGACGCCGCTGCCGCGAGGGGCGTCGGCAGGTGAGCGAAACCGGAGAGGCCGGTGGCCACCACCACGGCACCGGCCCTGAGCACCTCGCCCGACGACAACTTGACGCGGAAGCCGTCCTCGCGCCGGTCGACCGAGGCCACCCGCTCGTCCTCTACGCGGGGCACGAGGCGCTCCCTGAACCACCCGCCGTACCGCATGAACAGGCCCACGGGCACCTGGTCGTGGGCTGCCACCCTGCGCTCCCCGGCGTCGCGGCAGTAGTCGCGGAGAGTGAAGCCCTCGCGCGGGGTCGCCAGCTCGCAGGCGGCGGGTGACGTCTTCAGGAGCATGCCGGCGGGCATGCGCCGTGACCAGTTGGCGACGGGGGCGCCGAAGACCCGTACGGACAGGCCGCGTGCTCGCAGGTGCGCGGCGGCCGACAGACCGTAGGGGCCCGCGCCGATGATGACGACGGTCTTGGACATGGGAGTCCCTCCTGGCGCGGTCACGTCCGGCCGTGCGGAGACGGCTCGGGGCGCGCCGGAATCAGCTGTGGAGTGTGCGGAATCGGGCTTGCCGGAACCGCTCCCGTCCGTGTGGTCAGACGGCGAGCGGCGGGCGGGCCGGCGGACCGCGCCGTACGACCGCGTTCGCGAGGAGGAGGGGGAGGGACGTCGGACGGGCTGGTCGGGCGGCGCGCGGCTGCTCGACCGGCCGGGGCGGCGTGGCCGCGCGCGGTGTGCGGCCCGGGTGCAGTACACGGACCAGTAAGGCGCACAGCAGACGCAGCATCCGCAGCAAGGAGCCGCACAGCAGACGAAGTTCGCGGCGGTCTTGGTGCAGCCTGCGGTCGGCGAGGAGGCGGAGCGCGAGCCGCGCGACGACCGGTGAGCGGGAGACGACCGGTGAGCGGGAGGGGCGGGCCGCGGGGAACGGCCGCCGACCGCCACGTACCGCGTAGGCCTCAGCTACGCAGGCCCCCTTCACGCTGCCACCACCCGCGCGGACCCGTTGCGTCCGCCACCGCAGGGCGGCGGCCTGCCCGGCACGGGCCAGGGCGGACCGCGGAGCGGAGTGCGGGGGCCGTGGGGCCCGGCCCCGCGAGGCGGCACCGAGCGGGAGTGCCGCGCAGAACAGGACCGCGGCGACGGCCATCCGGACATCCCAGGACGGCGTCGAACCGAGGACGAAGTGGTACGAGGCGACCGCGAGGAGGGCACTCACCAGGGAGAAGTGAGCCCCGGTCACCGGCCGTGCCCCGGCCACCGACCGTACCCCGGTCACCGACCGCGCGGCCGGTGCCCGGCTGTCGCGCGGTCGAGAGCGAGGTATCACCGGTCCCGAAGTCTTCATGACGCATCCATCATGGGCCGTCACCTCGTGGCTGTCACCCCACTGCGGACCGATGCGGACCGATGCGGACCGATGCGGGCCGGACTTGCGCGGGGCCGGGCCCCGCGGGACCCGTACGGGTCACCAGAACGCGCCGTCCCTCACCACCCCGGCCTTGAATGGACAGGTGACCGCGCCCCCCGACGACTGCCTCGCGCGCAACGAGTGGATCTGCGGCGAGTACCTGAGCACCCGCCGCCAGATCCTGCTCGACGCGGTCGTCCAGCACTTGGAGCTGACCGCCGTCTCCATCCTGATCGCGCTGGTCGTCGCGGTGCCGTTGGCCGTCCTCGCCCGCCGCTGGGGCTGGGCGGCAGGACCCGTCCTCGCGCTCACCACCGTCCTGTACACCATCCCCTCGCTCGCGATGTTCTCGCTGCTGCTCCCGGTGTACGGGCTCTCCGCCTCGCTGGTCGTCGCGGGCCTCGTCCTCTACTCCCTCACCCTGCTCGTGCGGAACATCCTCGCCGGGCTGCGCGCCGTCCCCGAAGACACCCGGCGGGCCGCCCGCGGCATGGGATACGGCCCGATCCGCCTCCTGCTCACCGTCGAGCTGCCGCTCGCGCTGCCCGCGGCCATGGCGGGCCTGCGCATCGCCACGGTCTCCGCGGTCTCCCTCGTCACCATCGGCGCGATCGTCGGCTTCGGCGGGCTCGGCAACCTCATCTACACGGGCATGAACACCTACTTCAAGGCACAGGTGCTCACCGCGTCCGTGCTCTGCGTCGTCATCGCCGTGGCCGCCGATCTCCTGCTGCTCGGCGTGCAGCGCCTCCTCACCCCCTGGGAAAGAGCGACGAGGGCGGCCCGCTCATGAAGACACTCGGCGACGCCTGGACCTGGCTCACGGACTCCGCACACTGGGCGGGCGACGACGGCATCTGGCACCGGCTCACCCAGCACCTCGTCCTCACCGTCGTCTGTCTGCTGCTCAGCTGCCTCGTCGCGCTGCCGGTCGCCCTCGTCCTCGGCCACCTCGGCAAGGGCGGCGCGCTCGCCGTGAACATCTCCAACGTCGGCCGCGCGGTCCCGACGTTCGCGGTCCTCGTCCTGCTGCTCCTCACCCCCCTCGGCAACTGGGGCGAGGGGCCGACCGTCGTCGCGCTCGTACTGTTCGCCGTGCCGCCGCTGCTCACCAACGCGTACGTGGGCATGCGCGGCGTCGACCCCAGCGTCGTCCAGGCGGCCCGCGGCATGGGGATGACCGGGCGGCAGATGCTGTGGCGGGTCGAACTGCCGCTCGCGCTGCCGCTGGTGCTCAGCGGGATCCGGCTCGCCGCCGTGCAGCTCGTCGCCACGGCCACGATCGCCGCGCTGGCGGGCGGCGGCGGCCTCGGCCGGATCATCACGGCGGGCTTCAACCTGGCGAGCACCCCGCAGGTCGTGGCGGGCGCCGTCCTCGTGGCCGCGTTCGCGCTGCTCGTGGAGGGCGCCTTCGAGGTGGCCGAACGGTTCGGGCCGGGGTGGGCGCGAGGAC
This sequence comes from Streptomyces sp. NPDC046465, assembly GCF_040646035.1. NCBI lineage: Bacteria > Bacillati > Actinomycetota > Actinomycetes > Kitasatosporales > Streptomycetaceae > Streptomyces > Streptomyces sp. NPDC046465. The sequence continues at coordinate 108,539 of NZ_JBEYZK010000009.1, read as the reverse complement.
AGGGGAGGGCCGGATGAGGCGGACCCGGACGGGACGGGACCGGACGGGACGGGACCGCACGGTGCGGCGCGCCGCGCCGTCCGCGGCCTTCCTCCTCGCGCTTGTCACCGGCTGCGCGACAGGCCCCTCACTGGAGAACCAGGGCGAGGTCACGGCGCCGCCGGGCGACAGCAAGCACCTCGTCGTCGGCTCGGCCGGGTTCACCGAGTCCGACCTGCTCGCCCAGATGTACGCCCTGCTCCTGAACAAGGCGGGATACCACACGAAGATCCTCTCCGTCGCCAACCGCGAGCTCTACGAACCCGCCCTGGAGTCCGGCCAGATCGACGTCGTCCCGGAGTACGCGGCGACCTTCGCGGACTGGCTCAACGCCAAGAAGAACGGCGCCGACGCGCCGCCCGTGGGCTCGCCCGACCTCGACGCCACCATGAAGGCGTTGCGCCGTCTCGCGGCCCCGCGCGGCCTCACCGTCCTCGACCCCGGCAAGGCCGTCGACCAGAACGCCTTCGCCGTCACCGCCGCCTACGCCCGGCAGCACCGCCTGGGGACGCTCAGCGACCTCGGCAGGTCGGGCCTCAAGGTGCGCCTCGCCGCGGGCGACGAATGCGTGCAGCGCCCCTACTGCGCCCCGGGGCTGAAGAAGGTGTACGGCATCGACGTCACCGGAGTCGACCCCAAGGGCGTCGGCACGACGCAGGCCAAGAAGGCCGTACAGGGCGGCCAGGACCAGATGGTGCTCACCACGTCGACGGACGCGACCCTCGACGACTTCGGCCTGGTGCTCCTCAAGGACGACAAGCACCTGCAGAACGCCGACTACCTCGTGCCCGTGGTCAACCGCTCCCGAGCGGGCAGCGAGGGCGTGGCCGCCGCACTGGGCCACCTCGGCCCCGTCCTGACGACCAAGGACCTGGCCTCCTTGAACGAGCAGGTGGACAGCTGGCGCCGCCTCCCCGAAGACGTGGCACGCACCTACCTGCGGACAAAGAAGCTTCTCTAGCTCCGAACCCGTACCCCGTACCCCGTACTCCGCCGCCCGCGCGGGAGCGCCTACGCGTCGGCCACCGAGTCGAACTCCACCTCCCCCCTCTCCACCCCCTGCGCATCCGCGTCCACCGAGCGCCGCAGCGCCTCGTGCAGCTTGGCCGGGGTGAGGACGCCGAGGAAGCGGGCGCCGTCCAGGACCGCGACCCAGCCCGCGTCGTGCTGCAGCATCACACCGAAGGCCTGCTTGAGCGGGGCGCCGACCGGCACCCAGGATTTCATGCGGTGCGCCAGGTCACCGACCGTGCCGCCGGTGCCCGCGAGCGCGACCTCGTCGAGGCCGACCCAGCCGTGCAGATCGCCGCCCTCGTCCAGGACGACGGCCCAGCGCGCCTCCTCGGCGCGCAGCCGGGCCGCGGCCTGCGCGGCGGGCTCGTCGAGGCGGGCGATCGGCGGCGCCTCCAGGTCGTCGCGTCGGATCTCGGTGACGGAGAGCCGCTTCAGGCCGCGGTCGGCGCCCACGAACTCGGCGACGTACGGCGTCCGGGGCGCCCCGAGCACCGCGCCGGGCGTGTCGAACTGCTCGATGCGCCCCTGCCCGTACACGGCGATGCGGTCGCCGAGCCGGACGGCCTCCTCGATGTCGTGGGTCACCAGGAGCACCGTCTTGCGGACGGTCGCCTGCATCCGCAGGAACTCGTCCTGCAACTGCTCGCGCACCACCGGGTCGACGGCGCCGAACGGCTCGTCCATCAGGAGCACCGGCGGGTCCGCGGCCAGCGCACGGGCCACCCCGACGCGTTGGCGCTGGCCGCCGGAGAGCTGTTCGGGGTAGCGGGAGCCGAACGTCTTCGGGTCCAGGCCCACCAGGTCGAGCAGCTCCGCCGCGCGCGCCCTGGCCTTGGCCTTCTTCCAGCCGATGAGGGCGGGCACCGTCGCCGTGTTGTCGAGGACCGTCCGGTGCGGGAAGAGGCCGACCTGCTGGATGACATAGCCGATGCGGCGGCGCAGCCGGACCGGGTCGACGTCGGCGATGTTCTCGCCGTTCACGAAGATGCGGCCCGACGTCGGCTCGATGAGGCGGTTCACCATCATCATCGTCGTGGTCTTGCCGCAGCCGGAGGGGCCGACGAGCGTGACCAGTTCGCCCTCGTCGACCTCCAGGGAGAGGTCGTCCACGGCCGTCGTGCCGTCCGGGTAGCGCTTGGTCACCTGCTCGAACCGGATCATGCCCTCACGCTAGCCGCGCCCGTCACTCACCGCTCATCAGCACCACCTCAAGGGTGCGGGGGCCGTGCACGCCCTCGACCCGGTCCAGCTCGATGTCGCTGGTCGCGGACGGCCCCGAGATCCAGGTCAGCGGACGCCCCGGATCGAGCCGTTCGAGCGCCGCCGGTACGGAAGCGACGACCTGGTCGGGTACCCGTACGACACAGACGTGGTGGTCAGGCACCAGGGTGATGCGGCGGCGGCCCTGGTCCGGGGAGCCGTCGAGCACGATCGTGCCGGTCTCGGCGATGGCGACGGCGCAGCCCGTGATGACGCTGTCGACCCGGTCGAGCTCGTGCGGCGTGCTCGCCGCCCGGTCGGGGATCCGCACCGGACCGGCCGCCGCCAGCCAGTGCGGCGGCAGCCCCGGCGGCACGAGGACGGTCTCGGCACCGCGCTCCGCGTACAGGAACCTCAGCAGATCCGGCACCTCTGCCTCCGTGCACCGGTGCACGATCGCGCGGTAGTCCGCGAGGTTCTCCGCGAGCAGGCCGACGGTTTCGTCGATGCTGCGCGTGCCGTGCTCGCGTGCGTAGTCACGGTCCACCGCCGCCTCGTACGCGAGGTCGTCGGCCGGTACGTCGGCGAGCGCCCGCCGCACCCGGCCCAGGACACGGTCCCTGCTGTTCACTGGTCGTTCCCCTCGGTCGAGCCGTCGTTTCCGCCGTCGCTCCCGCCGCCCCGCGTGCGCTGCCACCAGTCGCGGAACGGCTCGGTGGGCACCGGCGGCAGCTCCCGCGTCGCGCTCCAGGCCCGTCCGGGCCCCGGCAGAGTGCGCGGATGGAACCGCCGGGTGCGCGACGCCAGGCGCTGGCCCGCGCGCAGTGCGCCGGGGCGGGCGAACGCCAGGCCCGCCGCCCGCATCGCGGCCCGTTCCGCCGCGTGCCCCTTCGCGGGCTTCAGCGTCACCCTGTTGCCCTGCCGCGTGGCCTCGCCGCCCTGCACGACGCGCTCCCGCAGATGGACGAGCACCTCCGGGATGTCGATGGCGACCGGACACACGTCGTAGCAGGCCCCGCAGAGCGAGGACGCGTACGGCAGCGAGGCGTCGATCTCGCTCTGGGTGCCCCGCAGCTGAGGGCTGAGGATCGCGCCGATGGGCCCCGGATACACCGAGCCGTACGCGTGTCCGCCGGCCCGCTCGTACACCGGGCACACGTTGAGACACGCCGAGCAGCGGATGCAGCGCAGGGCCTGGCGGCCGACCTCGTCGGCGAGGGTGTCGGTGCGGCCGTTGTCGAGCAGGACGAGGTGGAAGACGCTCGGGCCGTCCGCCGCCTCGGAGTCCGTCGTGCCGGTCCACATCGATGTGTACGGGTTCATGCGCTCGGCCGTCGAGGAGCGGGGGAGGGTCTGCAGGAAGACCTCGAGGTCGCGCCAGGCCGGAACGGTCTTCTCGATGCCGACGACGGAGATCAGCGTCTCGGGCAGAGTGAGGCACATCCGTCCGTTGCCCTCCGACTCCACGACGACGAGTGTGCCGGTCTCGGCGACCATGAAGTTCGCCCCGGAGATGCCGACCTTGGCGCGCAGGAACTTCTCCCGCAGATGCAGTCGCGCCGCCTCGGCGAGGTCGGCCGGTGTGTCGGAGAGCCCTTCCGGTGCCGGGCGGCCCCAACTGCCCATCTCCTTCTCGAAGATGTCGCGGATCTCGCTGCGGTTGCGGTGGATGGCGGGCACGAGGATGTGCGAGGGGCGGTCCTTGCCGAGCTGCACGATGAGCTCGGCGAGGTCGGTCTCGTAGGCGTGGATGCCCTCGGCCTCCAGGGCTTCGTTGAGGCCGATCTCCTGGGTGGCCATCGACTTGACCTTGACGACCTCGCTCTCGCCCGTGGCCTTGACCAGCTCCGTGACGATGCGGTTCGCCTCGTCGGCGTCGGCCGCCCAGTGCACGGTGCCGCCGGCCCGTACGACGGACTCCTCCAACTGCACGAGGTAGCGGTCCAGATGGCGCAGCGTGTGATCCTTGATGCGCTTGCCCGCCTCGCGCAGCCGGTCCCAGTCGTCGAGCTCGGTGACGGCGCGGGCCCGCTTGTCGCGGATGGTGTGGGTCGCGTGCCGGAGGTTGGCCCGCAGGGTGGTGTCGCCGACCGCCTCGCGCGCGGCCCGCGGGAACGCGGGCATGCCGACGAACGTGCCGCCGCTGCGGTCAGGGGCGCTCATGACAGTGGCTCCTCTTCCGTGCTCGCCAGGATCTCGGCGATGTGGACGGGGCGCACGGCGGCGTGCAGCCGGGCCATCGTGCCGCCGATGTGCATCAGGCAGGAGTTGTCCGCCGCGCAGAGGACCTCGGCCCCGGTCGACTCGGCGTTGCGCACCTTGTCGGCGCCCATCGCCGCCGAGACATCGGAGTTCTTCACGGCGAACGTACCGCCGAACCCGCAGCACTCCTCGGCGCCGGGCAGTTCGAGCAGTTCGAGCCCCTCGACCGCACGCAGGAGCCGCGTGGGCCGCTCCCCGAGGCCGAGGGCGCGCAGACCGTGGCAGGTCGGGTGGTAGGTGACGGTGTGCGGGTAGTACGCGCCGACGTCGGTGACACCGAGGACGTCCACCAGGAACTCGGTGAGCTCGTACGTCTTGGGCACCACCGGCGCGAGCGTCCGCGCCAGCCCGTCGCCGCGGCCCTCGGCGCGCGCCCGCTCGCCCATGCGCGGGTACAGCTCACGCACCATGGCCCCGCACGAGCCGGACGGCGTCACGATCGCGTCGTACGCGTCCGAACCGAATACATCGGAGAAATGCCGGGCCAGCGGCTCCGCCTGATGGCGATAGCCGGTGTTGTAGTGCGCCTGCCCGCAGCAGGTCTGAGCCATCGGGAAGTCGACGTCAACTCCCAGCCTGGTCAGCAGTTTCACCACTGCACGGCCCGTGTCCGGATAGAGCGTGTCATTGACACAGGTCAGGAACAGGGCGACGCGCATCGCGGGTTCCTCCTTGTCGATCATCGGATGGGTGCAGCGTACGCGCGCGTGGAGCGTAGCGGGAGGCGTCGGCGTCGCCCGGGGGACGGCGGCCTTGTGCGGTGTGCTGGACTGGGGGCAGCCGTACCGACCCTTGCCCAGGAGCCAGCCTTGACCGTCACGTACCGCCAGCCGGGAGTCGTCCTCACCGACCGCCGCTTCAGCGTGCCGCTCGACCACGACGATCCGGCGGGGGAGCGCATCGAGCTCTTCGCCCGCGAGGCGGTCGCGGCGTCCCGCGGCGGCGCCGACCGGCCCTGGCTGGTCTACCTCCAGGGCGGCCCCGGCTGCGGAGCCACCCGCTTCCACGGTGCGGAGTCCTGGCTGGGCCGCGCCCTGCGGGACTTCCGCGTCCTCCTCCTCGACCAGCGCGGCACCGGCAACTCCACGCCCGCCAACCGCCAGACGCTCCCGCTGCGCGGCGGCCCCCGGGAACAGGCCGACTACCTGGCCCGCTTCCGCGCCGACTCGATCGTCCGCGACTGCGAGGCGATCCGCCCCGAGGTGACCGGCGGCGCCCCCTGGACCGTCCTCGGGCAGAGCTTCGGCGGCTTCTGCGCCACGCACTACCTGTCGGCGGCGCCCGAGGGCCTCTCCGCCGCGCTCATCACCGGCGGCCTGCCCACGCTCGACGGGCACGCCGACGACGTCTACCGCGCGGCCTACCCGCGCATGGCACGCAAGAGCGCGGCGCACTACGCCCGTCACCCGCAGGACGTCGAGCGGGCCCGCCGCATCGCCGCATACCTCGCCGAGCACGAGCCGGTCCTCGACAACGGCTACCGGCTGACCGTCCCGGCCTTCCAGTCCCTCGGCATGCTGCTCGGCTCGGGCGACGGGAGCCACCGCCTGCACTACCTCCTTGAGGACGCCTTCGTGCCCACCCCCGCGGGGCCGGTGCTGTCCGACGCCTTCCAGGAGGAGATGCAGAGCGCCCTCTCGTACGCGAGCAGGCCGCTCTTCGCCGTCCTGCACGAGGCGACCTACGGGCAGGGCGAGCGGGCCACCGCCTGGGCGGCCGAGCGGGTGCGCGCGGAGTTCCCCGGGTTCGACCCGGAGAAGACCCTGGAGGGCGAGGCGCCGCTGCTGTTCACCGGTGAGGCCGTGCAGCGCTGGATGTTCGACTGCGACCCGGCGCTGCGGCCCCTGCGCGAGACCGCGGACCTGCTCGCCGCGCGCACCGGCTGGCCGCGCCTGTACGACACGGAACGCCTCGCCGCGAACGAGGTGCCGGTGGCCGCGGCGATCTACCACGACGATCTCTATGTCGACACGGAGCACTCCCTGCGCACCGCCCGCGCCATCCGGGGGCTGCGGACCTGGGTCACCGACGAGTTCGAGCACGACGGGGTCCGCGCGAGCGGTCCGCGCGTCCTCGACCGGCTGCTCGCCCTGGCGCGTGACGAGGCATGACCCCCCTGGACCCCGGCCAGGGGCCCCAACTCGTCGCCGCGTCAAGGGAACAGGCCGGGCCCCGGGGATAAGCTGACCGGCATGACGGAGCAGACCTCAGCCACACCCGCCGACCAGCTCACTCCCATGCCCGAGGACTGGCAGCGCGCGCTCGCCGTCGTCGCCCACCCGGACGACCTGGAGTACGGGTGCGCGGCGGCGGTCGCCGGCTGGACGGACGGCGGCCGGGAGGTCACGTACCTCCTCGCGACCCGCGGCGAGGCGGGCATCGACACGCTCGACCCCGCCACCTGCGGGCCGCTGCGCGAGCGGGAGCAGCGGGCGAGCGCGGCCGTCGTCGGTGTGGAGGCCGTGGAGTTCCTCGACCACAAGGACGGCGTCGTCGAGTACGGCACGGCGCTGCGCCGCGACATCGCCGCCGCGATCCGCAGGCACCGCCCCGAGCTGCTCATCACGCTCAACCACCGCGACACGTGGCGCGGCATCGCCTGGAACACCCCCGACCACGTGGCGGTCGGCCGCGCCACGCTGGATGCCGCGGCGGACGCGGGCAACCGCTGGATCTTCCCGGAGCTGATCGAGGAGCAGGGCCTGGAGCCGTGGGACGGTGTGCGGTGGGTCGCCGTCGCCGGTTCGTCGACGCCCACGCACGCCGTGGACGCCTCGGCCGGTCTTGAGCGTTCCGTCTCCTCCCTCCTCGAACACCGCACCTACATCGAGGTGTTGACCGACGAGGACCCCGAGAAGTACTGCCGTACGTTCCTCACGAGGAACGCGCAGTCGCTCGCGCCGCGCTTCGGCGGAAAGCCCGCGGTGGGGTTCGAGGTCTTCAGTCGGTGAGCCCGCGCCCTTAACCTGACGACCCATCAGGAGGGAACTCCGGAGCGTCGGGTCCAGGGGAGCGCGGATGATCGACACCATCGGCACGGACATCCCGAGGGGCGAGGAGCGGCTGCGCCTCGACGTCGAGGACGGGCTCGGCATCCTCACCCTCTGCCGGCCGCGCAAGCTCAACGCGTGGAGCTGGGAGTCCACCCGGCAACTCGGCCTGTTCGCCGACCGGATCCGCTTCGACGACTCCATCAGGGCGGTGCTGCTGCGCGCCGAGGGCCGGGCGTTCTGCGCGGGCATCGACATCACGGCGCCCGGCGGCGCGATCACGGGCCGCTCCGGTGCGGAGCGCGCCCGCAACTACTACGAGGGCATGCGCTGGGTCCACGAGCGGTTCCGTGTCTTCGCGGAGCTCCCGCAGCCGGTTGTCGCGGCCGTGCAGGGGTACTGCCTGGGCTTCGGCTTCGAGCTCGCGCTCATGGCGGACGTGCGGATCGCGGCGGACGACGCGGTCTTCGCGCTTCCCGAGGCGCGGCTCGGCGTCGCGGTGGACGCGGGCGGCGACCTGCGCATCGCCCGAGAGGCCGGTGCGGGCTGGGCCAAGCTGCTCGCGTTCACAGGCCGCCGCATCGACGCCGCCACGGCCGAGCGCCTCCGCCTCCTCCAGCAGGTCGTCCCGGCCGACGGACTCGCGGCGACCTCCCGCGCCCTGGCGGCCGAGATCGCGGCGAACGGGCCGCTCGCGGTGCAGGGCGTCAAGCGCGGCATCGACGCGTTCGCCGACACGGGGATGGCGGGGGCGCTCGACCGCGTCGCGGTGAACGCGGCGATCACACTCACCTCCGAGGACTCCCGGGAAGGGTACGGGGCGAAGGGGGCGGGGCGGGCGGCGTCGTTCGAGGGGAAGTAGTCGGGGCACTCGATCGCCCCCGCCCCCTCCCGAGCCCCCAAGCCACCTCGGATCACTTTCCGAACGCGTCCCGGCCCAGCTGTTCGCGCACCGTCACCACCGGCGGACTCACCAACGTCCTGCGCTGCCAGTTCGCGCCGTCGACCACCAGGGTGTGGCCCGTGATGAAGCGGGCGTACGGCGAGGCCAGGAAGGTGGCGGCCCAGCCCAGTTCGCGGGGCAGCCCGACGCGCAGGGCGGGCTGGCGGACCGCCTTGTCCCTGGCCAGGTCGAGGGTGCCGCGGATGTCCGCGGTCATGTCGTCGTGCGGCATCAGACCCGGCACAAGGCCGTTGACCTGGATGCCGTACGGCCCCCACTCCACGGCGAGGGTCTCCACCAGGCTCTTCACACCGGCCTTGGCCGCCGCGCTGTGCGCGAACCCGGGACCGCCCGTCCAGGCGTACGACGCCCCGACGTCGATGACCGAGCCCGGGGTGCCGGCCGACAGATGGCGGCGGCCGAACTCGCGTGTCATCAGGAACGTGCCGGTGAGCGTGGCGTCGACGACGGAGCGCCAGGCGTTGGGGGACATGTCCTCGGCGGGTACGGGGAAGTTGGCGGCCGCGTTGTTCACCAGGACCCCCGGCAGGCCGTACGCCTCCCGCGCCACGTCGAAGACCTCACCGACGCGCTCGGCGTCCCGGATGTCGCAGACCGCGGCGGTCACGCGCCCGCCCAGTGCGGCCAGTTCGTCGCGCGCCGCCCGGAGCCTGTCCTCCTTGCGGCTCGCGATCACCAGGTCGGCGCCGAGCCGCGCGAACTCCGCCGCGATGGCCTTGCCGAGCCCCGTTCCGCCGCCCGTGACCAGGACGACCGTGCCGTCGTACGTGCCCGGGGGCAGCGCGGAGGCCCCCCACGGGGGAGGGGGCGGCAGTCCGGGCAGCAGTGCGCCGTCCTGCCTCGCGTCGTCCGCCTCGTCGTCGGTCATGCGCGTATCGATACCTCGTACGCGATGAAACCTCCATGCCCGCGGCGCAGGCGCGCGAACGTGGAGAGGGTCGGCACCCGGCACATTCCCCGACACCGTCCGGAGCGGTGCCGGGGCCCGGCCGGGTTGCCGCCCCTGGGCCCGGACTGATCGTCCCGCCGAGCCGACACTCAAGTCAATCCTCGGGTTTTCTTGCCCACCCCCAAGCTGTAGCTTCACGCTCATGACCCTCGACGACCTCCGAGTCTTCGTCGCAGTCTGCCGTTCCGGCAGTCTGAGCGCCGTCGCACGCGAACTCACCTGCACCCAGTCCGCGGTGAGTCAGCACATCAAGCGCCTGGAGCGGGAGACGGGCATCGCCCTGCTCGAGCGGCACCCGCGCGGGGTCGTGCCCACCCCCGCGGGGCGGCTTCTGCACACCGCGGCCGCCGGGGGCCTCGGCGACATCGACCATGCCCTGCGCAGGCTGCGCGATCTGGTGCACGGCGAGACGGGTTCGGTGCGCATCACCACGGGCTCCACCACCGTGCGCCACTTCATGTCCGGCGCCGTGGTGGACTTCCGGCGCCACCACCCCAATGTCAGCCTGGAGTTTGAGACGACCCACTCCAGCCGCAGCTGCTTCGACGCCCTCCTCGCGGGCGGCCTCGACCTCGCCTGGATCACGCTGGGCGAGCCGGTGCGCGGCATCGAGCAGCGGCCCGTCGTCGAGCTCCCCTGGGTCCTCGCCCTCGCCGCCGCCGACCCCCTGGCCGCCAAGTCCCGCATCGACACCGCCGACCTGGCGGACATCAGCCTCATCGGCCTGCCCGAGAACGCCACGTCCCGCTCCCGCCTGGACGCCTGGCTCGCCGCGTCCGGCACCGCGCCCACCTCGGACACCAGCGTCGCCGACTGGGACACCGCGATCCTCCTCGCGGAACTCGGCCTGGGCCACGCCATCGTCCCCGACCTGCCCGCCTGGCACGGCCCCGCCCACCCCGGCCTGCGGCTCATCCCGATCCCGGACCTGCCGACGCTGTGGACCGGCTGGGCGGTGCGCCGCTGGGACGCCCTCTCGCCACTCGCCCGGGCCTTCGCGGACACGGTGGAGGAGCACTGCGCCGTCACGTTCGCCGACGGGACTTCCGGCACAGGCCCTAGACCTTGACCCCGTGCGCGTGCTCGCCCGCCACCGCACGTGCCACCGCCGCCTCGGCCGAGGGCGTGAAGACCCCGGCCCGGCGCCGGGCCGCCGACGCCTCGATGTCGGTCATGACGAGCTCGGCGTTGACCGTCGCACCGGCCCGGTAGCCGGCGCTCGCCGCGTTGATCACCTGTTCCGCGGGGCCCGCGGCGTTGCCGACCGCCCAGACGCCCGGGACGCTGGTGCGGCCGGTCTCGTCCACCGCCGGGTAGGGGCCGAACGGCGTGTCTCTGAGCTCGGCGCCGAGTGCGCCGAGGAGTTCGTCGCGGGCCACCGGCTTCGCGGGCACGAACAGCACCGAGCGGGGGAAGACCCGGCCGTCGGCGAGCCGTACGCCCGTCAGCCTGTCGTCCTCGACCGCGAGGCCCGCGACCTCGCCCTCCACGACCTGCACTCCGGCGGCCGTCAGGCGTTCCCACTCCGCGTCGGGCAGGTCCCGCACGGTGTGCAGGAACAGCGTCACGTCCTTGGACCACTGCGTGACGAGCAGTGTCTGGTGGCTGACGAAGGGATCGGGGGCGAGCACGGCGAAGGCCTGGTCCCGCACTTCCCAGCCGTGGCAGTACGGGCAGTGCAGCACGTCGCGCCCCCAGCGCTCGGGAAGGCCCGGCAGGGCGGGCAGTTCGTCCACGAGGCCCGTCGCCACGACGACCCGGCGCGCGTGCACGGCGCCGCCGCCCGCGAGCGCGACGTCGAACTCGCCCGCGCCGTCCGGCGTCACCGCACCGACGCGGTCGCTCACCATGCCCACCCCGTACCGCTCCAGCTCCCGTCGGCCCTCGGCGAGGAACTCGGCGGGCGGCATGCCGTCCCGCGACAGGTAGCCCTGCATGTGGGCGGCGGGGGCGTTGCGCGGCTCGCCCGCGTCGACCACGAGGACGCTCCGGCGGGACCTGCCGAGCACGAGCGCCGCGCTCAGGCCCGCCGTGCCACCGCCGACGACCACCACGTCGTACGCCCGGTCCTGCCGGGTGCCGTGGTTCTGGGGCATGTCGTGGCGGTCGGGGGTGTCGTGCTGGCTCTCCATCGTGCTCCGCCTCTCGTTCGTGTTCCGGTCCACGGGGACCACCTCCTTGTCTCAGGACCATGGCCCGAGTCGTGCGGTATCGACAAGTGTCTTTGCCGTTCCGGCAAGAAGCGGCATGATGGAGGGCATGAAAGAAGAAGACGAGACGGCAGGGTCGGAGTCGATGGATGAGGTCCTCACCGAGGTGGGGCCCCGGCTGCGCCGCATCCGCAAGGAGCGCGGCGCCACGCTCGCGGGCCTCTCCGCCGCCACCGGTATCTCGATCAGCACCCTGTCCCGCCTGGAGTCCGGCCACCGCAGGCCCAGCCTCGAACTCCTGCTTCCCATCGCCCGCGCCCACCAGGTCCCCCTGGACGAGCTGGTCGGCGCCCCGCCGGTGGGCGACCCGCGCGTGCGGGCCAAGCCGATCGTCCGGCACGGCCGCACCATGCTGCCCCTGACCCGGCAGCCCGGCGGGCTCCAGGCGTACAAGGTGGTCGAGCCCGCACGCGCGAAGGCGGCGCCGGATCCGCAGACCCATGAGGGGTACGAGTGGCTGTACGTGCTCTCCGGGAAGCTGCGCCTGATCCTCGGTGACCACGACGTGCTGCTCGGACCGGGAGAGGCGGCGGAGTTCGACACCCGGGTCCCGCACTGGTTCGGGGCGACGAGCGAGGCGGGCGCGGAGTTCATCAGCCTCTTCGGGCCGCAGGGGGAGCGCATGCACGTACGGGCGCGGCCCACCCGTAAGGGGCACACGGGCTGACGGTCGGCCCGAACTGTTCCCTTGGGGGCAAGCGACCGCTTAGTATGCGGTGGAGCCCGGTCTACGACAGCCCCCGTGGAGGCCCCGCATGCAGGCATGGCAAGTGCACGAGAACGGCGAGCCGGGCGAGGTGATGCGCCTCGCCGAGGTGGACCGCCCCGCGCTCGGCGAGGGGCAGGTGCTCCTGAAGGTGCGCGCCGCGAACATCAACTTCCCGGACGCGCTGCTCTGCCGGGGGCAGTACCAGGTCAGGCCCCCGCTACCGTTCACACCAGGCATGGAGATCTGCGGCGAGACCGAGGACGGTCGGCGCGTGATCGCCAACCCCGTGCTGCCGTACGGCGGTCTCGCCGAGTACGCGGTCGCGGAGAGCGCGGCGCTGCTGCCCGCCCCCGACGGCCTCGACGACGCGGAGACCTCCGCGCTCCACATCGGCTACCAGACCGGCTGGTTCGCCCTGCACCGCCGCGCGCACCTCCAGGCGGGCGAGACGCTCCTGGTACACGCGGCCGCGGGTGGCGTCGGCAGCGCGGCCGTGCAGCTCGGCAAGGCGGCGGGCGCCAAGGTCATCGGCGTCGTCGGCGGCGAGGACAAGGCCGGGGTCGCGCGCGAGCTCGGCTGCGACCTCGTCCTGGACCGGCGCACGGATGACGTGATCGGCGCCGTCAAGGAGGCGACCGAAGGCCGCGGCGCCGACGTGATCTACGACCCCGTGGGCGGCGACGCGTACGCCAAGTCCGCCAAGTGCGTGGCCTTCGAGGGGCGCATCGTCGTCATCGGCTTCGCCAGCGGCTCCATCCCCGCGCCCGCGCTGAACCACGCCCTCGTGAAGAACTACTCGATCGTGGGGCTGCACTGGGGCCTGTACAAGACCAAGGACCCGAGCCTGATCCTGCGCTGCCACGAGGAGCTCTCCGAGCTCGCCGCCAAGGGCGCCATCAAGCCGCTGGTGAGCGAGCGGGTGCCGATGGCCGACGCCGCTTCCGCCGTGCAGCGCGTCGCGGACGGCACCACCACGGGGCGGGTCGTCGTCCTCCCGCACGGAGGTGCCGCATGACCGACGCAGCCGAACTGCGCAGCCGCACCCAGGAGTTGCTCGCCGCCCACCCGCCCGCCACGGTGGACCGCGCCGACTTCCTGGGGGCCCGCTTCGATGCCGGGCTCGCCTGGGTGCACTACCCCGAGGGCCTCGGCGGACTCGGCGCGCCGCGCTCGCTGCAGGCCGTCGTGGACGCCGAACTGGAGGCCGCGGGCGCGCCCGACAATGACCCGCGCCGCATCGGGATCGGCCTCGGCATGGCCGCGCCGACCGTGCTCGGCTTCGGCACCGACGAGCAGAAGGGCCGCTTCCTGCGCCCGCTGTGGACCGGCGAGGAGGTGTGGTGCCAGCTCTTCAGCGAGCCTGGTGCGGGCTCCGACCTCGCGGCGCTCGGCACGCGCGCCGTCCGTGACGAGGCGACCGGCGACTGGGTGGTCAACGGCCAGAAGGTGTGGACCTCCAGCGCCCACAGCGCCCGCTGGGCCATCCTCATCGCCCGCACCGACCCGGACCTGCCCAAGCACCGCGGCATCACGTACTTCGTGTGCGACATGACCGACCCGGGCGTCGAGGTGCGGCCGCTGCGCCAGATCACCGGCGAGGCGGAGTTCAACGAGGTGTTCCTCACCGACGTGCGCATCCCCGACGCGCACCGGCTCGGTGCGGTCGGCGACGGCTGGAAGGTCGCCCAGACCACGCTCATGAACGAGCGCGTCTCCATCGGCGGCATGCGCATCCCGCGCGAGGGCGGCATGATCGGCACGGTCACCAAGACCTGGCGCGACCGCCCGGACCTGCGCACCCACGACCTCCATCAGCGGCTCCTCAAGCTCTGGGTGGAGGCGGAGGTGGCCAGGCTCGCCGGGGAGCGGCTGCGCCAGCAGCTCGTCGCGGGACAGCCGGGCCCCGAGGGCTCCGGCATGAAGCTCGGCTTCGCCCGCCTCAACCAGGAGATCAGCGGCCTGGAGGTGGAACTCCTCGGCGCCGATGGGCTGCTGTACGACGACTGGACGATGCGCAGGCCCGAGCTCGTCGACTTCACGGGCCGCGAGGCGGGCTACCGCTATCTGCGCTCCAAGGGCAACAGCATCGAGGGCGGGACCAGCGAGGTCCTGCTGAACATCGTCGCCGAGCGCGTCCTCGGGCTGCCCGCCGAGCCGCGCACCGACAAGGACGTCGCGTGGAAGGACCTGGCCCGATGAGTACGCAGACCACGCAGAGCGCTCAGCCCGACCTGCTCTACTCCGAGGAGGAAGAGGCGCTGCGCTCGGCCGTGCGGGGCCTGCTCGCCGACCGGTGCGACGCCGCCACGGTCCTCGCCCGCATCGAATCCCCGGCGGACGGCTCCCCGCACGACCGTGAACTGTGGAAGGCGCTCACCGACGGCATGGGCCTGGCCGGGCTCCTCGTCCCGGAGGAGCTGGGCGGCCAGGGCGCCACGCACCGCGAAGCGGCCGTCGTCCTGGAGGAGTTGGGCCGCGCGACAGCGCCCGTGCCCTACCTCACCAGCGCCGTCGTCGCCACGGAGACGCTGCTCGCCTGTGGCGGCGACGCGGCCACCGAGCTGCTCCGCGAGCTCGCCGCCGGTCGCACGGTGGGCGCGCTCGCGGTCGGGCTCGCCGTCGCGCCGGGTGACGCGGTCGAGGGCGTACGGGAGGAAGGCGGCGCCCTGCGCGGGGAGTTGACCGCGGTCGCGGACGCGGCGGGCGCCGATGTGCTGCTCGTCCCGGCCGGTGGCGCGCTCTTCGCCGTCGACACGGCGCAGGACGGCGTCACCGTCACCCCGCAGACCTCCCTCGACCTCACCCGGCCGCTCGCCACGGTCACTTTCCAGGCGCCGCGCGCGCGGCGCCTCGCGGGGGACGCGGACGCGGCCGTACGCCGGGGTCTGCGGGCCGGCGCCGCGCTGCTCGCCTCGGAGCAGCTCGGCATCGCCGAGTGGTGCCTGACGGAGACCGTCCGCTATACGAAGGAGCGGCACCAGTTCAACCGGCCCGTCGGCTCCTTCCAGGCGCTCAAGCACCGGCTCGCCCAGCTGTGGCTGGAGATCGTCAACCTCCGTGCCGCCGCCCGCAACGCCGCCGACGCCCTCGCCACGGACAGTGCGGAGGCGGATCTGGCGACCGCCCTCGCGCAGGCCTGCGCGGGCGCCGTGGCGGTGCACGCGGCGGAGGAGGCGCTCCAGCTGCACGGCGGTATCGGCATGACCTGGGAGCACCCGGTCCACCTCTGCCTGAAGCGCGCCAAGGCGGACTCGATCGCCTACGGCACGGCAGGACGCCACCGCGAGTCGCTGGCCGCCCTGGTGGGCCTGCAGGCTCCCTGACCCTGGACCTGCAGGCTCCCGGACCCCTCGTACGCCCCCGGCACACACCCCACCGGTGAATTTCATGTAGCCCGCACCTACCCGGTGCGGGCTGCGCGTTTTACGCCCCCATTACGTCGTGCATAATTGCGAACTGTTCGCAACAACGGTTGATCTTCAGTAGGGGTGTGGAGCATGAGGGCCCGATCGATACGGGGCGCAGGCGCGGTGGCGACGGCGGCCGCGATAGCGGTCGCCGCCTCCGCGTGCTCGGCGCCGGGCGACGGCGACAGCGGCGCGAAGGACTCCGCGGTCGTCGGCATCGCCTACGAGCCCGAGACCCTCAGCCCGCTCCTCGGCTACGGCAAGGACGGCAACTCCAAGATCTTCGACGGCCTGCTCACGCACGACGCCGACATGAAGCTCAAGCCCGCCCTCGCCGCCGAGCTGCCCAAGGTCGCCGACGACGGCAAGACCTACACGTACAAGCTCCGCGAGGGCGTCAAGTTCAGCGACGGCAAGCCGTTCTCCGCCAAGGACGTCGTCTTCACCTACGAGACGATCCTCGACAAGAAGACGAACAACGCGTCGAAGACCGAGCTGGACGCTGTCAAGAGCGTCGAGGCCAAGGGCGAGGACACCGTCGTCTTCCACCTCAAGTACCCCTACGCGCCGTTCGCCGAGCGCACCGTGCTGCCCATCGCCCCCGAGCACGTCGCGGGCAAGCAGGACGTGAACACCGGCGACTTCACCACCAAGCCGATCGGCACGGGACCGTACAAGCTGGTCAAGTGGTCCAAGGGCGAGAAGCTGGCCTTCAAGGCCAACCCCGGCTACTGGGGCGGCGCGCCGAAGGTCAAGAACTTCACCATGGCGATCATCAAGGACGACGACATCCGCGCCACCCGGCTCGACGCCGGTGAGCTCGACGGCGCGATCCTGCCGCCCAACCTCACCAAGAAGTACAAGAGCGACAGCGGCAAGAACACCTACGCCGCCAAGACCTTCGACTACCGCGTCGTGACCCTGCCCACCGGCAACAAGATCGCCGGTGACACCGACGTCCGCCGCGCCCTCGACGTCGGCGTGAACCGCAAGGCCATGGTCGACTCGATCCTGTACGGCGAGGGCAAGGAGGCCTACGGGCCCGTCCCGACCGACAGCCCCTGGTTCACCAAGGGCACCGAGCGGAAGTTCGACGCCGACCGGGCGAAGAAGATCCTCGACGACGCAGGATGGAAGCCCGGCAAGGACGGCATCCGCGAGAAGGACGGCGTCCCGGCGAAGTTCCCGCTCTGGTACCTCTCCGGCGACAAGCTCCGCCAGGACCACGCCCTCGCCTACGCCTCCGACGCCAAGAAGATCGGCATCAAGGTCGAGGTGCAGTCCGGCACGTGGGAGGTCATCCAGCCCCGCATGCCCAAGGACGCGGTCCTCGCCGGCGGCGGCTCCCCCGCCGACCCGGACTTCGACCAGTACACCCTCCTGAAGTCCTCCCTCGCCGGTGACGGCTTCAACAACATGGCGCACTACGACAACCCCAAGGTCGACAAGGCCCTGGAGGACGCCCGCAAGAGCGGCGACCACGCGAAGCGCCAGGCCGCCTACGACGCCGTCCAGCGCGAGCTCGTGAAGAACCCCGGCTACACCTTCCTCACGCACATCGACCACCTCTACGTCGTCGACAAGAAGTTCGGCGACCTGAGCACCCAGATCGAGCCGCACGACCACGGCCTGGCCTCCGGCCCCTGGTGGAACGTCGAGGACTGGCAGCCGAACAAGTGACATCAGCGATAACGGAGGCCCCCGGGGAGGCGACGCGCCGTCGCCTCCCCTGGGGGCCGATGGCGCGCCTCGCGGGCCGACGGCTGCTGTTCGCCGTCCCCGTGCTGCTCGTCGTCACCTTCGGCGTCTTCGCCGTCGCCGCCGCCTCGCCCTTCGACCCCGTCAAGGCGTACGCGGGCACCGCCGGGCTCACCGCGTCGCAGGAGAACCTCGACCAGCTGCGCGCCAACCTCGGCGTCGACAGGCCGCTGACCGCCCGCTGGTGGGACTGGCTGACCTCGGCGCTCTCCGGTGACTTCGGGGACTCGAGCACCCTGCGCCAGCCCGTCGCGGACGCCATCGGTGAACGCATCGGCTGGTCCGTGCTGCTCGCCGCGACCGCCTTCGTCGTCGCCATCCTGCTCGGCACCGCGCTCGGCGTACTCGCCGCCCGCAGGCCCGGCGGCTGGGTCGACCGCGCCGTGACCTCCCTCGCGTACACCCTCGAAGCCGCGCCGCCGTTCTGGCTCGGCCTCCTCGCCGTCTGGCTGTTCGCGCTGAAGCTCGGCGTGCTGCCCTCGGGCGGACTCACCGACACGGCCAGCTCGACCGTGACGGCCGGACAGGTCGCGAGCCACCTGGTGCTGCCCGCGGGCGTCCTCGCGGTCTCGCAGATCCCGTGGTTCGTCCTGTACGTGCGCCAGGGCGTCGGCGACGCCCTGGGCGACGACCCCGTGCGCGGGGCACGCGCGCGTGGCCTCGCCGAACGGACCGTGCTCCTCGGGCACGCGCTGCGCTCCGGCATGCTGCCCGTGCTCACGCTCATCGGCTCGCGCGTCCCCGAACTCATCACCGGGGCGCTCCTGGTGGAGACCGTCTTCAGCTGGCCCGGCATCGCCGCGGCCACCGTGCAGGCCGCGACCTCGGTGGACTTCCCGCTGCTCGCCGCGCTGACCGCGCTCGCCACGGCCGCGGTCCTGCTCGGCAACCTCGTGGCCGACCTCCTGTACGGCCTCGCCGACCCGAGGGTGGGATTCGATGGCTGACACCGTATGGCGCGCCCGTGGCGGCGTGCGCCGCTCCACGCGCGCGTGGCGGGTGCGTTCCTCCGCGGTCGTCGTCGCCGCGGTCGTCCTCGCCGTCCTCGTCGTGCCGCCGCTCGTCCACCTCGACGAGCAGGCCGTCGACCTCGCCTCGAAGCTTCGGCCGCCGTCCTGGCAGCACCCCTTCGGCACCGACGACGTCGGCCGCGACCTGCTCCTGCGCTGCGTGTACGGGCTGCGCGTCTCGCTGCTCGTGGGCGTCGTCGCGGCGGTCGTCGCCACCGTCATCGGCACGGCCGTGGGCGCCCTCGCGGCCGCCTCCGGAGGCTGGGTGGACCGGGTCGTGATGCGGCTCGTGGACGTCTTCTCGTCCGTGCCGCACCTGCTGCTCGGCATCTTCATCGTCGCGATGTTCCGGCCGGGCGTCTGGCCCGTCGTCGTCTCCGTGGCGCTCACGCACTGGCTGTCCACCGCCCGCATCGTGCGCGCCGAGGTCCTGTCGCTGCGCTCACGGCCCTACGTCGACGCGGCGATCTCCGGCGGCGCCTCCCGGCTGCGCGTCACGGTGCGCCATCTGCTGCCCGGCGTCCTCCCACAGGCCGGACTCGCCGCCGTCCTGATGGTGCCGCACGCCATCTGGCACGAGTCCGCGCTGTCCTTCCTCGGCCTCGGCCTCCCCAGCCACCAGGCGAGCCTCGGCAACCTCGTACAGAGCGCGCGCGGTTCGCTGCTCGCCGGTCAGTGGTGGCCGACGCTCTTCCCCGGCCTGTTCATCATCGTGCCCACCCTGGCGATCGCGGGCCTCGCGGGCGCCTGGCGGGAGCGGATCAACCCCCGGCGCCGATCGGAGCTCATGCTGTGACGGTCCCCGTCCTCTCCGTGAACGGTCTCTCCGTACGGTTCCGCATGCGCGGCGGCCGGCACGTCAGCGCCGTCACCGACGCCACCTTCGACCTCGCGGCGGGGGAGTGCCTCGCCCTGGTCGGCGAGAGCGGCTGCGGCAAGTCCGTGCTCGCCTCCGCACTCCTCGGCCTGCTCCCGGAGAACGCGGAGACCGCCGGGAGCGCACAGCTCGGCGACACCGATCTCCTCACCGCCGACGAGCGCACCCTGGCCCGCACCGTGCGGGGGCGGCGCGTCGGCCTCGTACCGCAGAGCCCGGCCGCCCATCTGACGCCGGTCCGTACCGTGCGCTCCCAGCTGGAGGAGACCCTGCGTGAACTCGCCGGGGTACGCAGGCCGCGGCTGCGGGCGGCGGCCGAAGCGGCCGCCGAGCGCGCCGCGTTCCCCGTGGGACACCTGGACCGCTACCCCCACGAACTCTCCGGCGGCCTCGCCCAGCGCGCCGCCACCGCGCTCGCCCTCATCGGCGACGCGCCGCTGCTGCTCGCCGACGAGCCCACGACCGGTCTCGACCGCGACCTCGTGGACCGCACCGTCGACGAGCTGCGCCGGCACGTCGGCGACGAGCGCGCGCTGCTCCTCATCACCCACGACCTGGCCGCCGCCGAACGGATCGCCGACCGGGTCGCCGTGATGTACGCGAGCCGCGTCGTCGAACTCGCCGACGCCACCGACTTCTTCGGCACGCCAGGGCCCCGGCACCCCTATGCCCGCGGCCTCCTGAACGCCCTGCCGGAGCGCGCCTTCACGGCCGTCCCCGGCATGCCGCCCGAGCTGTCCGAGCTCCCCGAGGGGTGCGCGTTCGCGGCCCGCTGCGACCGCGCCGACGAGGCGTGCCGCGCACTGCCCGCACTCACCGGCGGCACGGCCTGCCACCACCCCCACGCGGACGTGCTGGAGGCGCCCCGTGCTTGAACTGCGCGCTGTCACCGCCGGATACGACCGGCGCGCCCCCGTCGTCCGGGACGTGGACCTCACCATCGCCCCGGGCGAGTCCGTCGGACTCCTCGGGCCCAGCGGTTGCGGCAAGTCGACGCTCGCCCGGGTCGCCGCGCTGCTGCACCGCCCCGACGCCGGGCAGGTCGTCATCGACGGCGAACCGGCCAGGGGCTGGCGTCACCGTGCGCCGCGCGAGCAGCGGACGGCCTTCGGTGTCGTCTTCCAGCAGCCGCGGCTTTCGGCCGATCCACGGCTCTCCCTCACCGATCTGATCGCCGAGCCGCTGCGGGCGGTGGGGCGGGCCGGTGACGTCGCCGACCGCGTTCCGGGCCTTGCCGCCCGCGTCGGCCTCGGCACGGAGCTCCTCGGCCGCCGTCCGCACGAGGTCAGCGACGGCCAGTTGCAACGGGCGTGCCTGGCCCGCGCGTTGGTGCTGCGCCCGCGCTGGCTCATCTGTGACGAGATGACGGCGATGCTGGACGCCTCGACGACCGCGGCCCTGGTCCACGTGGTGGAGGAGTACCGGGCGGAGTCCGGGGCGGGGCTGCTGGCCGTGGGCCACGACCGGGTACTCCTGGAGCGGTGGTGCGACCGCACGGCGCACTGGGACGAGCTGACGGCTCGCTCCGGCTGACGGCTCGCTCCGGCTGACGGCTTGCTCCGGCTGACGGCTCGCCCCGGCCCGTAGGGGAAAAACCGGATACCGGCGTCGCCCCTGGTCACGTAGGGTTTCGAGACGTGATAGCCAACAGACAGTCAGGGCCCCCAAGTTCCGTCAAGGCGGCTCTGGCGGTGCTCCTCTCGCTGGCCGCGCTCGCTCTCGGCCTCGTCGCCGCGGGGCCTGCCGCGGCTCAGCCCAACACGATGGAGGGGCCGTTGACGCGGCTCTCCACCGAGCAGGCGAAGAAGTTCCACCTCAAGATCGACCGCAAGTCGATGTACGACAACAACGGCGCCGCGATCCGCGGCGTGGAGAAGACCGGCGCCGTCACCAAGGTCTCCCCGGTCGACGTGGCGACCTCGGGCCAGCACACCGGCCGCTCGCTGTGCCACACGACGGGCATCAACGGCACGTTCCAGTACAGCGGCTTCTGCTGGGACAAGGACGACGACCTCACCAGCTCCTACGACCCCAAGGGCGGCTGGCATCCGCAGGGCCTGACCGCCTCGCACGACGCGCAGCCCGGCGGCACCGTCGACGGCCACCACCTCTACGCCGCCTCGTGGTACTACGGCATGGGCGAGGGCAAGCGCAACCTGCTCGGCCGGGTCTCGATCGTCAACTCGACCGGTACGGCGTGGAGTTACGGGCACGTCATGCTGGTCATGCCGACGGGCGACGAGAACAGCGGCGACTTCTCGGCGGTGAACAACGTCCACGCCGACGGCATGGTCTGGTACGGCAACAAGCTGTTCGTGGCCAACGGCGGCGAGCTGCAGGTCTACGACTTCCAGCACCTGTGGAAGATGAAGAAGAGCGCCGAGCACACCGGCATCGAGAACGGTGCCTCCTCGGCCCGCTGGCACCAGTGGGCGCTGCCCATGGTGGGCCGCTACACCCTCAACGACCGGGCCGGGGAGAACGAGCGGTACTGCCCGTCCCCGCCGTCGCCTGACCGGACCTGCCTCAGCTCCCTGAGCCTGGACCGCAGCGGGCCCGTCGACCACCTGGTGTCGGGCGAGTACTACACGGACGCGGCCGGTCCGGTCTCCCGCGTCGCGCGCTGGCCCCTGAACCCGGACACCGCACTCCCGGTCGCGGACAACGGCGACACGGTCGGCACCGCCACGGCCGACGCCGCCTTCAAGGCGCCGGTCCGCCAACTGCAGGGCGTGGCCACCGACGGCACGTACTACTACCTGTCGGCCCAGTGCCCCAAGGGGTACATGGGCGATGCCGACCCGATCGACCAGGGCTCGTACTCCTGCATCTACCAGGCGCGGCCAGGTGAGACGGGAACCGTGCTGACCAGATCGCCGAGCCTGACGCAGAACCTGTCCTACTCGCCGTCCTCCGGACGACTGTGGGGCTCCAACGAACTCACCGGCAAACGGGTCGTGTTCTCCCTCAAGCCCAGGGCCGCCGACGGCAGCGTGTACCTGCGCAACTCCTACAGCGCCCTGTGCGCGGGCGGCGCCAGCAAGACCACGAACAGTGCGCCCGTCATCCAGTGGGGCTGCGACAAGTACCAGGACGAGCGGTGGGTCTTCGAGAAGACAGCCGACTCCAACGGCAAGACCGCGTACTTCGTGCGCAACGAATACTCGGGCAAATGCATGGGCGTCGGCTCCAAGCTCACCGACGGCGCGGGCGCGATCCAGTACACGTGCAACGGAGCCGTCGACGAGAAGTGGTGGTCCGACGGCACGACGCTGCGCAACGTCTACTCCGGCAAGTGCCTCGCCCTCGGCGCCAACGCCACCAAGGGATCCCAGTTGATCCAGTACACGTGCAACGGCAAGCAGGACCAGAACTGGGAGCAGATCGCCCGCTGAGGCGGACCTGGAAGCCGCGGAGTCAGCTCCGCGGCACGACCCGTACCTCCGTGCCGCCCCGACGGATCTCGCGCGCCTCGTCCCGCGCGAGCCCGTCGTCCACCACCAACAGGTCGAAGTCGGACAGCGGCGCCAGCGCGTACAGGCCGTCGCGGGTGAACTTGGTGTGGTCGGCGAGCAGCACCCGGCGCGTGGCCGCCGCCATCATGGCGCGCTTGACCTGCACCGTCTCCGGTGACGTGTGATAGCAGCGGCCACGCGTCACCGCCGTCGTCGACATGAAGAGCACATCCGCCCGGAACGCCTCCACGCTGTCCGCGGTGTGCAGGCCCATGAACGCGTCGTACGCCGGGAAGTAGCTGCCCCCGAGCGCGATCAGCGAGACGCCCGGC
This sequence comes from Streptomyces sp. NPDC046465, assembly GCF_040646035.1. Classification (NCBI taxonomy): domain Bacteria; kingdom Bacillati; phylum Actinomycetota; class Actinomycetes; order Kitasatosporales; family Streptomycetaceae; genus Streptomyces; species Streptomyces sp. NPDC046465. Next base: position 85,363 of record NZ_JBEYZK010000009.1, on the reverse strand, counting down.
TCCTTGGCGAGGGCCGTGATGGCGGGCAGCGAGTTGGTGATGACCGTCAGCGGGGTGCGCTCGGTGAGCAGGCGCGTCAGATGCAGACAGGTCGTGCTGTCGTCGAGCAGTACCGTCTGGCCCGGCACCAGCTCGCGTGCGGCGGCGCGCGCCAGCTGCTGCTTCGTCTGCGCCATCGTCGACATGCGCTCCGCGACACTGCCGTGGAACTGCGCGGACGGCAGCCCCGTCGCCCCGCCGCGCACCTTGCGCAGCCAGCCCTGGGACTGCAGGAAGTCCAGGTCGCGGTGGATCGTCATCAGACTGACGCCGAACTCGGCGGCGAGGTCGGCGGCGCGCACGAAGCCGTTCGCGACCACTGATTCGCGGATGCGCCCGCGCCGGGCCTCCCGCACGTCCGTCCGGTCCGCCGTCGTCATACCGCTCTCCCGCTCGTACCGGCCTGTCGCCCCTCGTACCGGCCTGTCGCCCGTCGTACCGGCCTGCCGCCCGTGTGAAATCTCCGAGTGATGATCGCATGGATTTCACACGTCGTGCGGATGCCCGGCGAGCCGCCGCCCAGCTGGGAGCCGGGGGGCCCAAGTCCTCCTCACACGGCGAAAGACCCTTGTCACGGGAGATGCGGAGAGACGATTGACGGCGGATTTCGGCCAGCTGTTAGCTCGGACCTGCCCGCACTCGCCGCCGTCATCGCCGCCGTCATCGCCGCAGGGGAGCTTCAATGACGAACACCCCGAGTTCCGTCTTCACACGACTCGGCATACCGCCCGCCCTCTCCTGGGGGTACCTGGGGCTCCTTGTCTTCATGACCGGCGTCGGCATCGAGGCCGGCTACCTCTCGCCCTACCTGGAGAGCCTCGGCATCCCGGCGTCCGGCGTCGCGATGGTGTTCACCGTGTACGGCGTCACCGGCGCCGTCGCCGCCTGGTTCGCCGGGGCCCTCTCCGACCTGTGGGGCCCGCGCCGCGTCATGTGGCTCGGCCTCGCCGCCTTCGCCGTCACGCACGTCTTCTTCCTGACGGTGGCGATCCCCAGCAAGGCGTACCCGCTGCTCCTGCTCGGCTACGGACTGCGCGGGCTCGCCTTCCCGCTCTTCGCCTACGCCTTCCTCGTCTGGATCGCGGCCGTCGCCCCGCAGCGGCAGATGGGCAGCGCGATGGGCTGGTTCTGGTCCGCGTTCTCCGCGGGCCTGCCTACGCTCGGCTCGCTCACCGCCGGCCTGCTGATCCCGCACATCGGCGAGCTCGGCACCCTGTGGGCCGCCCTCGGCGTGGTCGTCGCCGGCGGACTGCTGCCCCTCCTGCTGATCCGCGAGCGCACCGGCTCCGCGCGCCTCGCCCCGGCGGGGGAGAGCCCGCTGGCCGGACTCGTCGGAAGCCTGACGATCCTCGGCCGCGACCGGCGGGTGGGCGCGGGCGCGGCGGTACGGATGCTCAACACCGCCTCGCAGTTCGGCTTCCTGGTGATGCTCCCCACCTGGTTCGTCAAGGAGATCGGGCTGAGCAACGGGCAGTGGCTGCAGCTCCTCGCCCTCATGTTCGCCACCAACATCGTCACGAACCTCCTCTTCGGGATGGTCGGCGACAAGGTCGGCTGGCGCACCACCGTCGCCTGGTTCGGCGGCGTGGGCTGCACCCTGTCCACGCTCGTCCTGTACTACGTCCCCTCCGCCGTCGGCCCGCAGTACGCCCTCTGCGTCCTGGTCGCCGTCCTGTACGGCGCCACGCTCTCGGGATACGTCCCGCTCTCCGCGCTGATGACCGCCATCGCGCCCACCCACAAGGGCCAGGCCATGGCCGCCCTGAACCTCGGCGCGGGCGCCTCCACCTTCGTGGGACCACTCGTCGTCAGCCTCTTCCGCGGGCCGCTCGGGGTGGGCGGCGTCGTGTGGATCTTCGCCGGGTTCCACGCGGTCAGCGCGCTGCTCACGCTCGCCCTGCGGACCACCGCCCCGGACGCGCCGGTTACCCCCGCGGCCGACTCCGCGGTACGCCTGCCACAGCCGCTTCCCACCGACGGCCGGGGACCCGTCGGCGCACCCGCCACGAAGGGACTGTGACCCATGTCCGTACTCGCCATCGACGTCGGCACCACGATGATCAAGTCGGTCGTCTTCGACGACCAGGGCAACGAACTCGCCGTCTCCCGGCTCGCCACCGAGGTGCGGCGCCGCCACCCCGGCTGGGCCGAGCAGGACATGGACACCGTGTGGAACGCCGTCGTCTACACCGTCCGCAACGCCCTGTCCGAGGTCACCGACCCCGTCTGGCTCGTCACCTTCACGGCGCAGGGCGACGGGGCCTGGCTCGTCGACGCCGCGGGCCGTCCCACCGGGCCCGCCATCCTCTGGTCCGACGGCCGCGCCGGGGACATCCTCACGCGCTGGGAACGTGAGGGCGTCCTCGCCGATGCCTTCCGCCGCAACGGCTCGCTCACCTGCAGCGGAATGCCCAACGCCCTCTTCAGCTGGCTGGGCTCCCACGACCCGCGGCGCCTCGCCCGCTCGGCCGCCTCGCTGACCGCCGCGGGATGGCTGTTCCTGCGCCTCACCGGCGTCACCGCCATGGACGAGTCCGACGCCTCCGCGCCCTTCCTCGACCACGCCACGGGCGACTACGACCCCGAGATCATCGCCCTGTTCGGCCTCACCGCCTACGCCCGGCTGCTGCCCACGGTCCTCGGCGAGCAGGAGCGGATCAGCGAGATCACCTCCGAGGCCGCGGCCCAGCTCGGCCTGCCCGCCGGGCTGCCCGTCGTCATGGCGCCGTACGACATCGCCTCCACCGCCCGCGGCGCGGGAGTCGTCAACCCGGGCCAGGCCTGCAGCATCCTCGGCACCACGCTCTGCACCGAGATCGTCCGCAAGGACGTCGACACGAGCGGCGAGCCGTCCGGCATCAACATCGCCTACCGCGGCCGCGAACGCGTCCTGCGCGCCTTCCCCACCCTCAACGGTGCCGAGGTCCTGAACTGGGCCGCCCGCACGCTCCACTTCGAAGGACCGCCGCAGCTGGCCGATTCGGCCTTCACCGACTCCGTACCCGGCGCCCGCGGGCTGATGTTCCTGCCCTACCTCTCCCCGGCGGGGGAGCGGGCCCCCTTCCTCGACCCGCGCGCCCGCGGCTCGTTCTGGGGGCTCTCCCTGGAGCACACCCGGGCCGACCTGGCCCGCGCGGTCTTCGACGGCCTCTCCCTCGTCCTGCGCGACTCGCTCGTCGCCTCGCGCACGGCGGTCACCGAACTCCGGCTGTGCGGCGGCGGCGCCAACAGCGCCGAGTGGTGCTCCCTCATCGCGGACGCGACCGGCGTCCCGACCGCCCGCTCCGGCGACACCGAACTCGGCGCCAAGGGCGCCTTCCTCACCGGCCTCGTACTCAGCGGCGCCGAGTCCAGCATGCACAGTGCCGCCGCCAAGTACGTACGAATGCGCACCAGTTGGGAGCCCGACCCGGAGCGCTCCGCGTACTACGCGGACCTCTACGAGCAGTTCCTGACCTGGCGCACCCTGGCCCGCGACGCGGGCTGGACCGCGGCCGCCACCCCGCTCCCCGCTTCCCTCCCCGCCCCTCTCCCCGCCCCCCGAACGGCACCCCAGCAAGGAGCACACCGTGCCTGACCAACCACCCCAGGGCGGCGCGCTGCCCCCGGACGCCGTCTGGCTCGGCCTCGACCTCGGCACCCAGAGCGCCCGCTGCGTCGCCGTCGACTCCACCGGCGAGGTGCTCGCCGCCGCGTCCCGGCCACTCACCGGCCGCCGCGAGGGCACCCGCCACGAACAGAACCCCGAGCAGTGGTGGAGCGCGCTCGCCGAAGCGTGCCGCGAGGCCCTGTCCGGCATCGACACCGGGCGGATCCGCGGCCTCGCGATCGACGCGACCTCCGGCACCGTCCTGCTCGCCGACGCCGCCGGATCGCCGCTCACACCGGGACTCATGTACGACGACGGGCGCGCCGCCGAACAGGCGGCCCGCGCCAACGAGGCGGGCGCCGCCGTCTGGCACGAGCTCGGCTACCGCTCCATGCAGCCGTCCTGGGCGCTGCCCAAGCTCCTCTGGCTCCTCGACCACGAACCCGCGGCGGCCGGTACGGGGGTCCGGCTGCTTCACCAGCCCGACCTGATCACCTGGCGGCTCGCGGGCCACCAGGTGGCGAGCGACGCCAGCCACGCCCTGAAGACCGGCTACCACCTCACCGAGGAGCGCTGGCCTGAGGACGAACTCGCCGAACTCGCCGTCCCCCAGGGCCTGTTGCCCGACGTCGTACGGCCCGGCAGTGTCCTCGGCGCCGTCTGTGAGGCGGCCGCCGCCGCGACCGGCATCCCCGTGGGCACCGCCATCGTCGCGGGCATGACCGACGGCTGCGCCGCGCAGATCGGCGCGGGCGCCCTCACCCCGGGCGCCTGGAACTCCGTACTCGGCACCACCCTCGTCTTCAAGGGCACCAGCCCCCACCTGGTGCGCGACCCGGGCGGCGTCGTCTACTGCCACCGCGGCCCCGGCGACACCTGGCTGCCTGGCGGCGCATCGAGCAGCGGCGCGGGCATCCTCACCAGCGCGTTCCCCGACGCCGACCTGGAGCGGCTCACCGCCCTCGCGAGCCGCTCCGCGACCGACGCGGTGGCCTACCCGCTGGTCTCCACCGGCGGCGAACGCTTCCCCTTCCGCGCCCCCGACGCCCGCCCCTTCGTCCTCGGCGCACCCGCCGACGACGCCGAGCTCTGCCACGCCCACCTCCTCGGCGTGGCCTGCGTCGAACGGCTCTGCTTCGACTACCTCGACCTGATCGGCGCGCCCGTCGACGGCCCCCTCACCCTCACCGGCGGCGGCGCCCGCAACCCCTACTGGAACCGGCTGCGCGCCGACGTCCTCGGCCGCCCCGTGTGGGTCCCCGAACAGGCGGAGGGCGCCATCGGCATGGCGGTGCTCGCCGCGACCTCCGGCGGCGTCGAGGTGCGGGACGCCGCGGCCGCCATGGTCCGCACCGGCCAGGAGATCCTCCCCGACCCGGTACGCACCGCCCGCTGGCTGCCCGTCTACCTCGCCCTCGTCGACGAGCTCGCCGCCCGGGGCTGGCTGGAGCACGCCGTCGCCGCCCACGCGCGCGAGCGCGCCCGCCCGCTGCCCGGCACCCCCGGAAGGACAGACCAGTGACCGACTTCGTCCTCGTACGCCACGGGGAGACCGTCTGGCACGACGGCAACCGCTACGCGGGCCGCACCGACGTGGCACTCACCCCGCACGGGCTCCGCCAGGCCGACGCGCTCGGAGCCTGGGCCGCCGGAGAGCGGATCGACGCCGTGGTCAGCTCCCCGCTGAGCCGCGCCCGGCTCACCGCGCGGCCCGCCGCCGAGGCGCTCGGCCTGGTGCCGCGCGTCGAGCAACGGCTCGTCGAGCTCGACTTCGGGCGCGGCGACGGGCTGACCCGCGACGAGATGCGCGAGCGGTTCCCCGCGGAGCTCGCCGCCTTCCTCCGCGACCCGGTAGCCCACCACCTGCCCGGCGGCGAGGACCCGCGCGCCGCGGCCGAGCGGGCGAGCGCGGCCCTGGCCGACCTCGCCGCCGACTTCCCCGAAGGGCGCGTCCTCGTGGTCGCCCACTCCACCCTCGTACGCCTCGTCCTCTGCCGTCAGCTGGGCATCCCGCTCGCCGACTACCGGCAGGTGTTCCCCGCACTCCACAACGGCGCCCTCACCGAACTGCGGCTGCGCGAAGGCCGGATGTCGCTCCTTCGCCTGAACGCGCCGGCCGTCGTCGCCCCCGTGCCCGCCGTGTGACCCCCACTCAGGAAAGAAGCCCGTCATGAGCACCACCGTCCTCGCCGCAGGCGATCACTTCGTCCTCCCGCGCCTGCTCACCGAAGAGGTCCGCACGGCCACCGCGGGCGCCGACGTCGGCGCTGTCGACGTGCGGGAGATCACGCTGCCCTGGCCGCACACCCCCTTCGGACCCGTCGCGGAGGTCATCGAGGCCTCCGGGACCGAGGACGAACTCATCGAGGCGCTCCAGGGAGTGCAGGTCTGCGTCACCCAGATGGCACCCCTCACGGAGCACGTCCTCGCCCACTGCCCCGACCTGAAGCTGATGTGCGTCAGCAGGGGCGGGCCGGTCAACGCCAACCTGGCGGCGGCCACGCGCCACGGCGTCGCGGTCTGCTACGCCCCCGGACGCAACGCCGTGGCCACCGCCGAACACACCCTCACCCTGCTCCTCGCCGCCGCCCGCGGCGTCGGCGACACCCACACCGACCTGCGCGCGGGCGTCTGGCGCGGCGACTACTACGACTACGACAACTGCGGCATCGAGATCGACGGCGCCACCGTCGGCCTGATCGGCTACGGCGCGATCGGCAGCCGCGTCGCCAAGGTGCTGGCGGCCATGGGCGCCCACGTCCTGGTCCACGACCCGTACGTGCGGCCGGAACTCCTCGCGGGCGTCGCCGAGCAGGTCTCCCTCGACGAGCTGCTCACCCGCGCCCGCATCGTCTCCCTGCACGCGCGCGTGACCGACGAGACCACCGGCATGATCGGCGCCGAACAGATCGCACGGATGCCCCGCGGCTCCGTCCTCGTCAACTGTGCCCGCGGCGCCCTCCTCGACTACGACGCGGTCTGCGACGCCCTGGACGCCGGACAACTGTCGGGCGCCGCCTTCGACGTCTACCCGCAGGAACCCGTACCGGCCGGTTCACGCCTCCTGAAGACCCCCGGCATCGTCATGACCCCGCACATCGCGGGCGCCAGCCAGGAGGTCGCGCACAAGGCGGCCAGGATCGTCGCGGGCGAGGTCGGCCGCTTCCTGCGCGGCGAGCCGCTCGCGCACTGCGCCAACCCGGAGGTCTTCGCGGAGCGGGCGTGAACGGCCGACGTCGATAGCGCCAACTCCCGTACGGGAAGGGTTTCCTGAGCCGGGCGGAGCCGCATACTCACTTGGGTTCCGCCCGTCGGCGTACCCGAGCGTCGGACCCCGACGCCGCCCCGACCCGCCCTTCCGGGAGGCAGACATGGCCCTCACCACCCGTCGCAGAGCCCTCACCACCCTCGGCGCCACCATCGTCGGCGGCATCGCGATGCCCGCCTACGCGCAGGCCACCGGCCGCGGCCACCGCCCCAGGCCGCTGCTGCGCGCCCACGCCCACAACGACTACGAGCACCCCCGGCCCCTCCTCGACGCGCTCGACCACCGCTTCAACAGCGTCGAGGCCGACATCTACCTCGTCGACGGGCAACTCCTCGTCGCCCACGACCCGGTGGACCTCGACCCCACCCGCACCCTCGAATCCCTCTACCTGGAACCCCTGGCCGCCCGCGTGCGCGCCCAGCACGGCTCCGTGTACCGGGGCGACCACCGCGTCCCCTTCCAGCTGCTCATCGACATCAAGACCGAGGGTGCGGCCACGTACACCGCGCTCCACCGTCATCTGCGGCCCTACCGGCGGCTGTTCACGACCTACGCCCACGGGAAGGTCCGCCGCGGCGCGATCACCGCCGTCGTCTCCGGTGACCGCGCCGCGCGCGTCCCGATGGAGGCCCAGCGGATCAGGCACGCCTTCTACGACGGCCGCCTCCTCGACCTCGGCACCGCGGCACCCGCCTCGCTGGTCCCGCTGATCAGCGACAACTGGGCCCTGAACTTCGGCTGGCAGGGCACCGGCCCCATACCCGCCGCCGAGCGCGACAAGCTGCGCGGCATCGTCGCCCGGGCCCACGCCCGCGGACAGCGCGTCCGCTTCTGGGCGACACCCGACCTGCCGGGCCCGCAGCGCGACGCGGTCTGGGGCGAGCTGCTCGCCGCGGGCGTGGACCACCTCAACACCGACGACCTCGCAGGCCTCGAGACGTTCCTCGACGCGCACGGCGGCTGATTGGCGCCGGACAGCACCCGCACAAGAAGCACCCGTTCGGAGCACAGGTCAGACGCCCGGACGCACCCTCCGCTACGCCAAACTGACGGCCGTGAGCCGCGGTGTCACGTGGCGGAGGAGGTACTCCCATGGCCATTTCCATCTCTGTCGTCATGCTGCTCCTGATCCTTGCGGTGGTCTTCCTGCGCAACGGAGCGCTGAAGGTCTCGCACGCGATCGTCTGCGGCCTGCTGGGTTTCTACCTGGCGAGCTCGAGCATGGCGCCGACCATCCGCGACGGCCTGACGGCCACCGCCGACATCGTCAGCGGCATCCAGCCATGACCGATCTTTGCGGCTTCATGAACAACTGACGCTGTTTCATGGACACTTCGAGGGGCCCGCTCTAGCTTCGGCGCATGTCCAGCAGACTGCGCCGCCTCGCTCCCTTCAGTGCCGTGGCCCTGACCGTCTCCCTCGCGGTCCCCGCGTACGCCGACGAGATCCCCAGGGCCCCGGGCCACCGGCTCGTCGAGAGTTACGGGGGCGCGCCCGCGGAGGCCCGCCCGCTGCCCGGCACCCCGCCGCCCCAGCACCCGTACCTCGCCGCCAACGGGCGCAGCGGGATGCACGCCGACGCGGCGGGCAGCGGCACGTACCCCTGGAGCGGGCCGCTCGGCAAGCGGCCCGCGGTCGACAGTGAGAAGATGGCGGCGCTCGGCGGCGAGTGCGCCACCGTCACCTTCGACCGCGACGGGCGCATCGTCACCGTCTGCGGCACGTTCACCGGCTTCCTGGTCAAGCTGCTCGACCCGAAGACACTGGACACGCTCGCCGAGTACAAACTGCCGCAACGGCCCTCCACCATCGAGGCCATCACCCGGCTCGACTTCTCCAGGATCTTCAAGGACACGTCCGGCGGCGCCTACTCCTACCTCGACGACCAGGACCGGCTCGTCCTCGCCGACTCCCGCCAGCACATCGTGCGGCTCGCGCACCAGCGGGCGGCGGACGGGAGCTGGCGCTTCGTCGTCGACAAGGAGTGGGACCTCACGGCGCACGTCCCGCACGACTGCGTCAGCTGGACCAACCTGTACCCGAGCGGGAGTTGCGACCCGGTCACCGCGGTCATGCCGGACTGGGAGGGCCGCATCTGGTGGGTGACCCGGCAGGGCCGCATCGGCACCGTCGACCCGAAGTCCGGCGACATCCGCTCCGTCCGGCTCGACGGCGAGGAGATCCAGAACTCGTTCTCCGTCGCGGAGGACGGCGTATCGATCGTCTCCGACCATGCCCTCTACAGCTTCGAGGCCACCGCCGACGGCACCCCGAAGGCCGTCTGGCGTCAGACGTACGACCGTGGCACCGGCACCAAGCCCGGCTCGGTGAACCAGGGTTCCGGCACCACGCCCGACCTCTTCGGCGCGCACGACGACTACGTGGCGATCACCGACAACGCCGACGACCGCATGAACGTCCTCGTCTACCGGCGCGGCGCCCGCGTACCGGACGACGAGCGGCTCGTCTGCAAGGTCCCCGTCTTCGGCTCCGGCGCCTCCACCACCGACAACTCGCTCATCACCTGGGGCGACAGCCTCGTCGTCGAGAACAACTACGGCTACGAGAACATCACGTCGCTCACCTTCGGGCGCAGCGTCGTCGGCGGCGTCAGCCGCATCGACGTGCGCGAGGACGGCAGCGGCTGCGACACGGCCTGGGAGAGCGGTGTCCGCTCCCCGTCGACCGTGCCCAAACTCTCCACCGCCAGCGGCCTGTTGTACTTCTACACGAAGGAGCCCAACAGCCTCGGCATCGACGCCTGGTACCTCACCGCCGTCGACTTCCGCACCGGCGACACCCGGTGGAAGCAGCTCGCCGGTACGGGCATCGCGTACGACAACAACTGGGCCCCGGTGACACTGGGGCCCGACGGCACGGCCTACGTGGGCGCCTTCAACGGACTCGTCGCGGTGCGCGACACGAAGTGACGGGGAAGTGGAGTACGGACCGGACGTCAGTCCCGGGAGAACACGCCGATGCCGTTCGGCACCGGGCGCTCCGCCCCGCCGCTGGGGTTGTTGCGCACGGTCACGGCATCGGCGCCCGGAGCCCGCGCGACCAGCGTGGAGGTGGCGGACACCAGCGTGGAGGAACCGCCGCCGTCCAGACTGAAGCCGTCCCGCGCACCCAACTCCCGTAGCGTGTCGGCCACTTCGACCACCGTGAGACCCGTGCGGAACTGCGGGGAGCCGTCGAGTGAGAGCAGCAACAGACGGCGGCCGTCGTCGGAGATGCCCGCCGCGGTCCGCACCGCCGCCGTGGTCGGGTCGAGGCCGGGCAGCGGTTCGCCGTCCCGCAGGACGGGATAGCCGCCGAGGGCGAAGCGGAACGGGATGTGCGATTCCGACGCCACCAGGCGGTGGCTGACCCGTACCCGGTCGCCCGTCGACAGCTTCCGCAGTTCCTGCGCGCCCGCCTCACGGCCGACAAGGACCGTGCTGCCCCGCGCGATGGGGCCGCTGCCCGGCGTGTCGGCCGACGCCACGATCCGCCCGTCGCGGACCGTCACCTCGTGGGTGTCCGCGCTGCAGGGCGCGCCGCGGTTCGTATCGGTTCCGCACGTCGCGCGCGCCCGCGACACGTCGCCCCAGTCGCTGGTGAAGGCGCCGACGGAGCCCACCGGCAGCGCGTACTGGTTGAGGCCGCCCAGCGGCAGGCGGGTGTCGCGGGTGCGGATCCGGCCGTCGAGGGTGAGGTTGTCGAGGCGGGCCCTGCGGTCGTACCCCACGCCGAGGACGGCCTCGGTGGTCACGCCCGGCGGCATCGCGGGGCCGAAGCGCTGACCGTTCGGCACGGCGCCCTTCAGCGCGTGGCCGCCTGTGACGGACGGGCCGACGGGCGCGCCGGTTGCCGGCACGCCGGGGTGCTGGGTCTCGGTGATGTTGAAGAAGTCGCCGTTGATGCCGCCGACGGCGCCGACCCCGTCGGCAAGCGCCGAGACGGGCGCCCGCGCGGCGACCTTGCCCGGATAGAGCAGGCCGACGCTCGCGCGCGGGTCGCGCAGATCCACGTCGAGGACATGGGCGCGGGCCGTGCCGTGCGAGGCGGGAATGTCGAAGTACCGGTACTCCACACCCGGCGCGATCCTGCTGCCCGCCTGCTCCGCACCCCCGACGGCACCTCCGGCCGGTGCCGCTCCCAGCAGAGCGGCACCGGCCAGCGTGCCGAGCGTCGTGATGAGGGCGCAGGTCGTTCTGAACCGTCCACCGCGTTGCTTCTGGCGTGTCACAGAACCCCCTGATGTCGTCCGATCGGCTGACCAACTCTCCCAGCAGTCACCGGAGTTCACCAGATCGTGGTGACTCCGTACCGACCAGCCGGGAACGGATGAGGAAACGCACCCCTTCCGGTGCCTCCAGCGAGAAGCCGCTGCCGCGGCCCGGCACGACGTCCACTATCAGCCGGGTGTGGCTCCACACCGCGAACTGACTCCTCGACATCCAGAAGGCCACGGGTTCGGCCACGCCCTCGACCGTCAGCGACGCGAGGCGCACGTCGGAGTCGCCGGTGCGGAACTCGCCGTCCGGGTAGCACATGGGGGCGCTGCCGTCGCAGCAGCCGCCGGACTGATGGAACATCAGCGGCCCGTGCATCTCCCGCAGGCGCCGTACGAGCAGGGCGGCGGCGGAGGTGAGCTCCACGCGGGGGGCATCTCCCGCGGTGTCCTTCGTCTCATGACGGTCCATGGGACCACTCTTTTCCTCGGCACGTTGCAACAGCGTTGCGGGTGAGGGGACAGCGCCCCTGATGGACCAATCGTGGGATTGTCGGGTCGTGTCGCCCGGGGAGCGGCCGCGCACGGGTGAAGCTGGTGCGATGCGCTGGCTTCTCTCCTCGATCGCCGCCCTGTCCCTGGCCGTTCCCGTGGCCCAGGCCCCGGGCGCCGCCGTCGCCACCGGTCCGGTGTGCCGCTCGGGCACCGCCCCCTACCAGCGGGAGCTGGAGCGCGAGCTCCGGCTGCCCGTCGACGGACGCCAGTCCACCGCCGACTGCGTGGCCATCCGAAGGCTCCAGCAGCGGCTCGGCATCCGCCCGGCGGACGGCAGGGCGACCCTGCGGACGTACCGCCTGGTCGTCGCCGACCGCATCCGGCGGAACCCCGCGGCCCGGCGGGCCTGCCCCGTCAGGCCCTACCGGGTCACCTGCGTGGACCTGAACCGGCAGATCCTGTGGGCGCAGAGCGGCAAGAGGCTGGTCTTCGACCCGGTGCCGATCCGCAGCGGCCGGGACGGTCTGGAGACCCGTCTCGGCTGGCAGCGGATCTACTGGAAGAGCCGCGACCACTACTCGACGATCTATCACGTCGCGATGCCCTACGCGCAGTTCTTCAACGGCGGGCAGGCCCTGCACGGCACCCGCTCGGACCTGTTCTCGTCCGGCTCGGCCGGCTGCGTCAACATGGCCATGAGCGACGCCGCGCGCCTCTACGACCTGCTGATGAAGGGCGACCGGCTCTACCTCTGGGGGACGAAGCCGGGTACGGACGGCTGACGCCACCCGTACCCGGCCCCGGGGAGTCACTTCCCCTTCTTGCCTCCGCCGCGCTGGTTGTGCAGCGTCACCGTCACGCCGTCGTCGGCGTTGCCCGCGGTGACCCGGTACGGGCCGTTGACCGTCTTCCTCGGCAGGACGTAGCCGTCGGGAACGGCGGTCTCCTTGAGGTAGTACGAGCCGAGCTCCAGGCCCTGGAAGTCGCACCGCCCCCTGCCGTCCGTCGCACAGCCCCGGTCGACGAGCGTGTCCCTGCGGGTGCCGGACGTCTGCAGGCCCGGCCGGTCGTTGGTCTCCTGCCACAGCTGGAAGACGGCACCGCTCAGCGGCTTGCCCGTCTTCCTGTCCTTCTTGACGACCTTGATCGCGCCGAGCTCACCGGGTTCGTCGCGCTTGCCGTTCAGCGCCTCGACGGAGACTCCGCGCCCGACGGCTGCGTCGTCGTCGAGCTCGAGGGGCCCGAAGACCGCCGGGTCCGGCAGCTCGTAGCCGTCCGGAGCCTTCGTCTCCACCCAGTAGTACGTGCCGGTGGCGACGGTCCTGCGGCACGTGCCGCGGGCGCTCGTCGTGCAGGGACCGCCCGTCGAGGTGTCCGGGTCCGCGCCGCCCTGCTGCAGACCGTCCCTGCCGTTGCTCTCGCGCCACAGCTGGAAGACGGCGCCCGCGAGCGCGGCTCCGCTGTCCCGGTCCTTCTTGACGACGGTGACGTCGCCCTTGACGACGTTCGGCTCCTTCTTGGTGTTGGTGGCGGTGACCGTCACACCGTCATCGGCGTTCGCCTCGGTCAGCTCAAGGGGCCCGAAGACGTTCGGCGAAGGCAGCTCGTAGCCGCTCGGGGCCTTCGTCTCGCGCCAGTAGTACGTGCCGGTCGGCACGGTCTGCGCACACTCGCCCTGCGCCTCGGTGGTGCAGGGGCTGCCGATCCTCGTGTCAGGGGCGGCGCCGCGGGTCTGCAGGCCGTCGTCGCCGTTGGTCTCCTCCCACAGCTCGAACTCGGCGCCCGCGAGCGGCTTGTCGCTGTCCTCGTCGGTCTTGACGATCCTGACCTGGCCGGAGGCCGGCTCGGTGTCGTCGCAGTCGGGCAGGTCGCCGAGGAAGGGATAGTTGTGGATCTCCTGGCCGCCGCCGCCCGACGCCGCGCTGGTGTGGGTGAGCGAGCCGGTCGTGAAGAAGCGGCCGTTCATGCCCGGCACGCTGATCGTGGTCTTCGACCGCTGGTTGCCCACCAGAACGCTGCCCTGGAACTGGCCCGTGCCCTTGAACTCCACCGACGTGGCGTCGGGGAAGTTCCACAGCAGGTGGCTGCGCAGCTTGTTGAACTGACTGCTGTCGTCGAGGGTGCCGCTGTACGTGTTGATGGTGCGCGGCGAGCCGAGGACGTTGACCAGGATCGTGGCGCCGTCCGGAATGCCCTCGAAGCGGATGCCCTCCTGGCCGCCGCTGCCGCTCATCATGTCGAAGTCCACGTTGAAGACCTGCAACATGGAGCTGTTGTCACCCCGGAACAGGGTCTCGCCCCCCGCGTGCGTGGCCGTTCCGGTGGGCGTGCGGGTGCCGCCGTCGGGGTGCCCGTAGCACTGGCTGGCGGCCGTCAGCTCGTCCCGCAGCGGGATGTACGGCTTTGCGGCGTCGGGATCCTTGCGCAAGGTGCCGACGATCCTGCCGGTGGCGTCACCGGCATGGCGCACCACACCGCCCTCGGCGAGCAGCCGCTCGCCGTCGGCGACCGAGACGCCGCCGCCCGTGGTGAGCCAGTCCGCGCCCACGGGCGGCGCCACCCGGGAGCCGACACCGGCCTCGCCGACGTTGTAGATGCTGCTGGCGCCCGCTTCCTTGTCCTGGTCGAATTCGCCGAGGACCACGACACGGCCCTCGGCCTCCGCGGCCCGCCGGCGGACGAGGAAGTCGCCGCCCACGTAGACGTTGATGCCGTTGTCGCGGTATTTGATCGCGCCGTTGTGGATGGGCGGGTAGTCGCCGTCCGGGCAGTTGCCCGGCACGCACGGGCCGAGCCCGCCGGGCAGGGGCTTCGCGGCGGCCGCGGCGGCCGCCGCGGGTCTCGCCGGGGCGGACCCCGGCCCTGGGGAGGAATGTGCCACGGCGGGCACGGCCGTGAGACCGCTGCCCGCCACGACGCCGACGACACAGAGATACCTCATTCCGGACTGGATGAGGGAGGGAAAGGTGACGCGCACATCAGCTCCTCGCTAGGTCAAAGAGACGTGAAGGAGGCTCGCACGATCGGCGGCCGGGGCCATTCAACCGATCCGTGCTTTCCACGAAGAGCACTGCAAAGGACGAGTGCGCAATTCCCGGATCCGGGAATGGCTCGGCGATTGCGCGATTCCGCGAGTCTCCGCTTCTCGGCGCGCGTCCCTTGTCGAAGAGGGGACCCGGCCCTGGCGGTGCGGTGCGGGCTGCACGAGGATGGCCCCCTTCTGTGGGGCGTCCGTGGGGCGGAGGCGGCGCGATGGGTGCACACGCGGCGGCGGGACGGCGGCGCGGGCGACCGGTCGCGCTCGGTGCGCTCGGCGCGGCGCTCTGCGCCGCCCTGCTGTGCATACCGGGCGCCGGGGGAGCGCCGGTGACGGCGGACGCCTGCCGCACCACGGGCAGCGCGCTGCCGCGCGGTGACTGCGGCCCGTTCTGGCAGGTCGTCGCCGAGGACTTCAACGGCGACCGGGTCCCCCTCGGCGCGTTCAGCGACTGCGATCACCACGCCGACACCTCCGCCGCGTACTGCGCGGGGCTCGACCGCGCCTATCGCGACAACTGGTGGGCCTACCCCACGGGCTGGCCCGACACGGCGAACGACAGACGCCGCGACGTCGTCGGCGTCTACCACCCGGAGGACACCGTGAGCGTGGGCCCTGCGGCCGACGGCGACGGCCGCATGCGCATCCGCATGTGGCGGCCCGCCGAGGGCGGTCCCGTCCACGCCGCCGCGGTGGTACCACGCGCCGTCATGCAGATGAAGTACGGCAAGTACAGCGCCCGCATCAAGGTCACCGAGCAGGCCCCCGGCTACAAGTCGGCCTGGCTGCACCACGGCGGCGGCTGCGAGATGGACCACCCCGAGGGCGAGTGGACCGGCTCGCTGAGCGCCTTCCACCACCCGTGCGGCGGAGGCGAACAGGGCTCGTACCCCGGCGCCGACGACTGGAGCGAGTGGCACACGGTCTCCACCGAGTGGACCCCCGGCCATGTGCGGTTCTTCGTCGACGGACGGGAGACGGGACGCGACACGAGGGGCGTCCCGGACCGCCCGCTGTCCTGGGTCCTGCAGA
Organism: Streptomyces sp. NPDC046465; assembly: GCF_040646035.1. NCBI lineage: Bacteria > Bacillati > Actinomycetota > Actinomycetes > Kitasatosporales > Streptomycetaceae > Streptomyces > Streptomyces sp. NPDC046465. The sequence continues at coordinate 69,687 of NZ_JBEYZK010000009.1, read as the reverse complement.
ACGAGAGCGCCCTGGAGGGCCCGGGGGCCGCGCCCGGCAGCAGTGCGCGCCTTGAGATCACCTGGGTGGCGGCGTACGCGTACGGCTGGAAATGACGCACAGGGACGGCGAGTTCGGCTTCCGGCAACGGTTTGTTAACCCGTACAACCCTTGGACCCCATCCCGTGTCGAACAGGGCGCCGGACAAGGAACGGGCCCTTTCCGGACACCCCCCGCGCCTGCCCGGCCACCTTCTTTCACAGGAGCCGCTCGTGCGCAAGAACCGTTCGGCCGCCCTCGCCGCGGCCTCGTTCCTTCTGCTGACCGGGGCGGGCATCGCCGCCGCCCCCTCCGCCTTCGCCGGTACTCCTGGGGGCACCCGCGCCGACGACCGCAACAGTGACTTCAACGGCGACGGATACGAGGACGTGCTGGTCGGCGCCCCGGGCGCCACGGTGAGCGGCGCCAAGGGCGCGGGACTCGTCACCGTCCAGTACGGCTCCACCAGAGGCATCGGCACGACCGACGTCGCCCGGTTCAGCCAGTCGACGGGCGGCGTCTCCGGCGCCGCGGAGGCGGGCGACGCCTTCGGCAAGGCCGTCGCCACCGGCGACCTGGACGGCGACGGCTACGACGACGCGGTCATCGGCATCCCCGGTGAGGACCTCGATGACCGGGCGGACGCCGGCGGGGTCGCGGTCCTCTGGGGGTCGAAGACCGGCCTCACCGGAGCCGCCAGCAGTTGGCTGCAGAGCCAGCAGGCAGCCGCGGGCCAGCAGTTCGGCCTCAGTCTCGCCGCGGCGCACTTCACCGCGGCCACCCCCGGCGACCTCCTCGCCGTCCTCGACCGGGACAACGTGGAGCTCTTCGTGTACGACCCCGCGCCGCAGGCCCGCGGCGAGGCGCCGCTGCGCCGCCAGGCCACCGAACGGCTCGGCAAGGCGGCCGCCGAAAGCACGATCGTGTCCAAGTCGCTGACCACCGGTGACTACGACAACAACGGATACGCCGACCTCGTCGCCTCCGGCATCACCGAGGGCGACGAACCCGGTCACGGCTGGTCCGTGCAGTTCGCGGGCGGCGCCGACGGCCTCACGTACAAGAACGACCTGCGCGGCGGCCCCGCCGCGGCCTCCGGCGACATCAACAACGACGGCTACGACGACCTGGTGACCGGTGAGCCCGCTTCCCCGGACGACGGCGGCGAGACGATGACCGGGGGGCTGGTCGGCGTGCGCTACGGCACCCCGGACGGCCTCGTGGACGAGGCCAAGTGGTGGACCCAGGACTCCGCGGGCGTGCCCGGCACCGCCGAGCGCGGTGACGGCTGGGGCGCCGACCTGTCCGTCGCGGACACGAACGGCGACGGCTTCGCGGACGTCGCGATCGGCGCTCCCGGCGAGGACATCGGGACGATCGCCGACGCGGGCGCCGTATGGGTCCTGAACGGTTCGGAGAACGGGATGACGGCCACCGGTGCCAAGTCCTGGGACCAGGACGACGCGGACATCCCGGGAGCACCCGAGAAGGGGGACAAGTGGGGCGCGCAGGTGCGGCTCACCGACCCGAACGGGGACGGCCGCTTCGGCCTCCTCGCGGCCGCGCCCGGCGAGAACACCGGGGACGGAGTGGTGTGGGTCCTGTCCGCGGGGCCGGGCGGCGTGACCGGCGCCGGGTCCTGGACGTACGGGGCGGGGTCGCTCGGGGCGCCCGCCGCGGACTCGGCGTTCGGCGCGGCGATCGACGAGTGACGACCGCAGGGTCCTGACCGGCTCCGGGCTCTGTGCTCTGTGCTCTGGGTTCTGGACTCTGTGCTCTGGGCTCTGTGCTCTGGGAGGAACGCCACCGGGCGCGGCCGTGAGCGGGCGGCTCCGTATGATCGCCGCAGGTGCTTACGACTGCGTTCGGAGGCTGAACAGGCATGACAGAGACCCGAGTCGTCATCGTCACGGGCGGCGGTACCGGTATCGGAGCCGCCACCGCACGACAACTGCGTGCCGACGGGCACCACGTGGTGATCTCGGGGCGCCGCCCCGAACCGCTGCGGCAACTCGCCGCGGAGACCGGAGCGCTGGCCCACCCCGCCGACGCGGGCGACTCCGAGGCGGTCGCGGGGCTTGTCGACGCGGCCGTCGAGGCGTACGGCCGCGTCGACGGGCTCGTCCTCAACGCCGCTACCGGGCGCGGCGGGGCGGTCGGCGACCTCTCCGACGAGGACTGGGAGACGGTGCTGCGCACCAACCTCACCGGCCCCTTCCTGCTGCTGCGCGCCGCGCTGCCGCACCTGCTGAAATCGCGCGGCTCGGTCGTCGCGGTGGCCTCTGTCTCCGCGCTGCGCAACGGCGTGGCCAATGCCGCGTACGCGACGTCGAAGGCGGCATTGCTCCAGCTGTGCAGGTCCGTCGCCGTCGACTACGGAAAGGCCGGTGTGCGCGCCAATACCGTCTGTCCCAGCTGGGTGCGGACCGAGATGGCGGACCGGCGCATGACCCGGTTCGCGGAGGAGGCCTCCCTCGGTGACAGCGGCGACGGCGGCGCCGACGCGGCGTACGAGGAGGCGACCCGGCTGATCCCGACCGGCAGGCCGGGACAGCCCGAGGAGGTCGCGGAGGCGATCACCTGGCTCCTGTCGCCCGCCGCGTCGTTCGTGAACGGCGCGACATTGACCGTCGACGGCGGCGTGACGGCGATCGACCCGGGCACGGTGGCGTTCGACTACGGCATCACGGCACGCGACAGGACCTAGTACCCGTACCCGTACCTGTATACCCGTACCCGTACCGGGCGCGGGACCCTCAGGGCTGCTGCGTGCCCCCACCGCCCGCTCCTCCCGCACGGTGGCCGCGTCGAGCGCCGCCGTGGCCGTGCGCCCGCCGTGAGTTTCCGGCGGGCGCACGGCCGGCACCTGCTGCCGACGGATCGACCTCGGCGCTCCGCCTGACGGCGCACGGCCCGCTGCGCACCCCTCACCCCCTTGGTTCGGACCAACTACCGGTCAGTAGGCCGGAGTTGAACCGTGAGGTCTTTGCCAAATCCTCATATGGCGGGCGTGTGAACTGGGGGTAAATGTCGCTCTTTCACCCGCCAAGGCGCCCAATTCAATTGTTGACACGGGTAGTTGGTCTAGTCCATTTTGGTGGGACGCAAGTTCGACAGGGGGCGGGTGTGAACGCGCTGCCCCGGCGCGCCCGAAGGGGCCCGCCGCCCCGGCGTGGAGTCCTGCCGCCGGACGACAGAACCGAACCTTGGAGCACCACATGCCAGCGAGCGACGCCTACCTCCATCGCGCCCCCTCCGACGTCCCGTACTTCAGCGCGGACGGCGACACGTACCTGGCGCAGACCCAGCTGCGCGACCTCGAAAAGACCCGCCCCCTGCGCGTTCTCTCCGAGGAGGACTTCGCCTTCTGGCAGACGTACGGCTATGTAGTCGTGAAGCAGGCGATACCCGCCGACGCGGCGAAGGACCTGCTCGACTTCGCCTGGGAGTTCCAGGGCCTGGACCGCGGCCGCCCGGAGACCTGGTACGAGGAGCGCGAGTTCCGCTCGGACCTCGACCGCGAGCTGCACGTCTACGGCTTCGTCGAGGCCTACCACCACCAGCTGATCTGGGACAGCCGCCAGGCGCAGCGGGTCTACGACGCGTTCGTCGACGTGTGGGACTGCGAAGAGCTCTGGGTGACCCTCGACCGGCTCAACCTCAACCCGCCCAACGTCAAGAACCGCTCCCGCTCCCTGATCGCGCCCACAGAGCGCGGGTTCGACATCAACCTGCACTGGGACGTCGACACCACGCTCGGCGTGCTGCCCCAGCGCGTGCAGGGGATCATCGCCCTCGACGACACCCGGCAGGACCACGGCGGCTTCCAGTGCTGCCCCGAGCTGTTCCGCCGTTTCGACCGGTGGAAGGCCCTGCAGCCGGACGGCCGCGACCCCATCCGCCCGGCGATCGACCAGGACGACATGCCCGTGGTCCGGCCGGAGCTGGAAGCCGGTGACCTGCTCATATGGAACGGCCTTCTGGCGCACGGCGTGGCCCCCAACACGTCGGAGAACGGCGTCAGGGCGGTCCAGTACCTCTCGATGATGCCCGCCCTGGAGAGCCACGAGGAGCTGCGCCGCTCGCGCGTCGACTCCTGGGAGAACCTGAGCACGCCGGATTGGAACGCCACTCTCCTGGGCGACGCCCACAAGCCCGAGGCGCTCCGGTACGGCACTGCCGCGCTGAATGACCTGGGCGCCAAGCTGCTCGGCCTCAAGTCCTGGAATGGCCGGCCCTTCGACGAGTCGAACGGGGACGCCGCATGCGCCGAATCTGCCTGACGCTCCCCACCAACCGGGCCTGCCCGCAGACCATCACGGCGATCGGCGAGGAAGCGGCCTACGCGGCCGCCCACTTCGGCGTCGAGGCGCACCTGCTGATCCTGGACTCCTCCGACACCGCCACGTTCACCGGACACGCCGGGACCGTGGCGGCCCTGCCGCAACTGCCGGGCGTCGTCGTGCACCACCTGGACGAGGCGGCCCAGCGCGCCTTCCTGCGCCGGGTGATCGGCGGCGCCGGAGTCGCCAAGCCCGAGCTGATGCTCGACCTGATGCTCCCCGACGGCGTCTCGTACGGCGCCTGCACCAACCGCGCCTTCCTCATCGGCGCCGCCCTCGGCTGCGAGTCCGTCCACCGCAGGGACTCCGACAGCCACTACCAGACCGTCGACGGCGAGCCCGTCTTCCCCGTCCACCACGAGCTCATGTCGCTCGGCAGGCCCGCCGCCGAGGCCGCGCCCGGCGTCACCGAGAACACCCTCGACCCGCGGCACGCGAACAAGCGCGTGGCGATGGTCGGCAGCTCCTTCGTGGGTGAACTCTCCGTGGACATCGGCGAGATCCGCCGCCTCGACCCGGACGTGTACTACGACGTGGTCAGCCTCTGGGCGCCCGGCGACTGGTCCGACAGCGAGAAGCGGGCGCTCGTCGACGACTCCTTCAGGGGAGCCGGTTCCGACACCTTCGTACGCGACCACGCGACGCTGACGCTGGTCGACCCGATGCGCGTCGACATGTGCAACATCAGCTTCCACGGTGTGCACGAGAGCGTGCCGCTGCCGCCCGCGACCGACACCATCGGCAGCGACTACTTCCTCATCCACCTGGTCCACGACGCCGCACTGCCCGGCGTCCTGCACAACCGCAACATCGTCAACTTCTACACCGCGGAACGCAGGACCGACGCAGGCTTCATCGCCTACCAGACACGCTTCGTGAAGTTCTTCCTGTCGATGCTCTACTTCAACCACATCTACGACCGGATGACCGCGTCCGGCGAGGCCCTTGTGGACGAGCAGGGGCACGTCCGCGCCGGTGTCATCGCCGAGTTCGCCCGCGAGAGCACCCGGCTCGGCCAGGCCGAGAACCTTCAGCGCCTCGACCGCGTCGACACCGCCTACCGCACGCTCGGCGGCCGCTACGCCGACTTCGCCGACCACCTTGCCACGCGCCGCGAACGGCTCCTCGACGAGGCGCGGAGCGACATCGAGGACTTCGCGCTGCTGACCGAGGCGTGGGAACCCCTGATCCGTGCGAGCAAGGACGCCGGTCCGCTCCTGACGGCAGGAAACCCCGCGTGAGCGCGACGACGCCGTACACGACGCGAAGGGGCCACGGCACGGAGCCCGGGCTCGACAGCCCCCTGCTCCTCGACGCCCTGGCGGCCGCCGCCGACGACCGCATCGTCTTCGACCTCTCCGGCATCGAGGAACGCTACGACACCCTGCGCCGCGAACTCCCCGGCGTCGCCGTCCGCTTCGCCATGAAGGCCTGCCCGGTCGACGAGGTCCTCGATCACCTGGCGCGGCTCGGCTCCGGAGTCGACGCGGCAGGCCCGGCAGAGGTAGAGCAGGCGCTGCGGTCGGGCGTGCCCATCGCCCGGATGCACTACGGCAACACCGTCAAGTCCGACCGCAACATCGCCGACGCGTTCCGGCTCGGCATCCGGGACTTCGCGACCGACAGCCTGGAGGACGTGCGGGCGATCGCCGTGCATGCCCCGGGCAGCCGGGTGTTCTGCAGGCTCGCCACGACCGGCGAGGGGGCGCTCTGGGGGCTCAGCAACAAGTACGGCTGCTCGCCCGAGGACGCCGTGACGGTGCTGGAGACGGCACGGGACCTGGGCCTCACGCCCGCCGGTCTCTCCGTGCACGTCGGCTCCCAGCAGATGACGGCCGACGCCTGGCAGGGCGCCTTCGACCGCATCGCCGACGTCCTCGCCGCCCTCGCCGGGCGCAGCATCTCCCTGGACCACGTCAACCTCGGCGGCGGACTGCCCGCCCTCGGCTACCACGACAAGTACGGCAGGCGGCTCGACCCGCCGCTGGACAAGATCTTCACCGTCATCCGCGAGGGCATGGCACGCCTCGGCGGGATACCCGGCCACCGGCTCGACTTCGTCGTGGAGCCCGGCCGCTACCTCGTCGCCGACCAGGGGGCCATCCGCGCGCACGTCTCCCGGCTCGCGGCGCGCCGTCGGCCGGACGGCGAGCGCCAGTACTGGCTCTACCTCAGCTGCGGCAAGTTCAACGGCCTCTACGAGATGGACCAGTTGCAGTACCGGCTGGTCTTCCCCACGCACCCGGGCACACCGACGGTCTCCGCCGTGATCGCGGGCCCCACCTGCGACAGTGACGACGCCTACTCCCACGAGGGCGGCCTGGTCCAGGTGCCCGAGACGCTGGCCTCCGGCGACCCGGTCTGGGTGCTCTCCTGCGGCGCGTACGCGACCAGCTACATGACACAGGGCTTCAACGGCTTCAGCCCCCTGCCCTACACCTGGATCGACGGCGGGGGCGGGGACGCATGACCGAGGAGATACGCGTACGCCCTATCGCCGACGGGGACTGGGCGGGCATCGAGGCGCTGGAGTACCGCGCCTACGAGCCGCTCGGCCTGTCGGAGGGGCGGCCCGCGCTTGAGTCCCGGATGCGGGCGTCGCCGGGCACGTGCTTCGCCCTTGACCTGGGACGGCAGTTGGCGGGCTACCTGCTCGCCCTGCCGTACCCGGAGTCCGCGTACCCGGAGCTGCGCGGTACCGAGGAGGCCGCGCAGCTCCCCTCGCGCAATATGCACCTGCACGACATCGTCGTCGCGGAACACCTGCGCCACCGCGGCCTCGCCCGGCACCTCCTGCGGCGCCTCACGGAGACGGCCCGCGCGCACGGGTACGAGCAGATCTCCCTGATCGCGGTCGGGGGCAGCGAGACGTTCTGGTCGGGCCGCGGCTTCACCGCGCGCCGTGGGGGGCCGCCACCTGCCGGATACGGCCCGACGGCCGTGTACATGTCGCGGCCGGTCCACAGAGAAACAGAGTCGGCACCACATGCAGAACCAGCACGAGAACCAGCACGAGAACCAGCACGAGAACCAGCGCGGGAACCAGCGCGAGGAACAGAGAAGTGGGCTGATGCGGGTGCTCCGCGTGCGTGATCCTTTCCACCGCGGCCAGTTGGCGATCGCAGCGCTGTTCTGCTCCCTGGGCTTCCAGTACGCCACCTGGGCGGCGCGGATCCCCGCCATCAAGACGGACCTCGGCCTGTCCGCGGCGGAGGTCGGCGTCCTCCTGATGGCCGCCGGAATCGGCGCCGCCGTGTCGTTCCCCGTGGTGGCGGTCCTGATGCGGCGCCTCGGCTCGCAGCGCCTCGCGCTCCTTTCGGCGCTCTGCCTCGCCCTGCTCCTCCCGGCCCTTGCCGCGGCGCCCAACTACCCGGTCGCCCTCCTCGTCATGTGCGTCGACGGCGTCCTCGTCGGCTGCCTGAACGTCGCCATGAACGCCCAGGGAGCCGAGCTCGAGAGCCGGTACGAGCGCAACGCCATGGCGCGCCTGCACGCGACGTTCAGCGGCGGTTCGCTGCTCGCCGCGCTGCTCGCCTCCGGCATGAACGCGGTGACCTCGGCGGTCGCCGCGCATTTCGTGGTGGCCGCGCTGCTGCTGCTCCTGCTGGTCGCGTACGCCAGGACGGGCCTCCTGCCGGAGGCGGCCGACGAGAAGACTGAGGAGAAGACCGAGGAGAGGGAGAAGACTGCGGAGGCGGGGCAGGCGGCGAAGAAGAAGAGCTGGACCGTGCCGTCCCGTGTGACGCTGTGGATGTGCGTCGCCATGGCGTTCGGCACCGTGACCGAGGGCGCCATGAACGACTGGTCGGCCCTCTACCTCAAGGACGTGGCCGACGCCTCCGCCGAACTGGCCCCGCTGGGCATCGCCGTCGTCTCGGGAATGATGGTCGTCGCCCGCCTCTTCGCCGACGGTTGGCGCAGCCGCTGGGGCGACGGCCGGATCGTCCTTTCCGGCAGCGTGCTTGCCGGGGCCGGTCTGGCTCTCGCCCTGCTCAGCGGCGGTCTGGTGCCCGCCCTGCTCGGCTTCGCCTGTGTCGGCCTCGGCATCGCGGCCGTCACCCCGTGCGTCTATGTGGCCGCGGCGGGCCAGGGTTCGGACTCGCTGACCCTGGTCGCCGCCATGGGCACCACGGGTCTGCTGGCCGGGCCGCCGCTCATCGGCTTCATCGCGCACGCGAGCAGCCTCGTGTGGGGCCTGGCCGCCGTCGCGGCGTCGGCCCTGGTCGTGTCGGCGTGCAGTACGCGCATCCGGTGGCCCGCGACGAGCGGCTGACGGCCCCGGAGACGACCGGACCTGCCCCGTTCGATCTCGTACTTACTCGAGGGTAGGCGGGCCCGACCCCCTTGTTATACATTCCGTCTAACAACGGGGTCGCCGCCTGCCGTGCCACGAGGCGCCGTGCCCGCTGCCTGGACGTCTGAAGCCAAGGAGTCGCAGCATGGCAAGCAGCACTGTTCGCCCGAGCACTCAGGGCAGTTCCCCGGAGGGCGATGTCGCCCGGCGGCTGCTGGACTCGGCCGCCGTGCTGGCGTACGACCCGGCGACCGAGGTCGACTGGGAGACGCCGCTGGACCGCGAGTACCACGGCGCGAGCCCGGAGTGGAGCACGCTCTACGGCACCGCCTACTGGCAGGAGCTGACCGAGGAACAGCGCAAGGAACTGACCCGTCAGGAAGCCGCCTCGGTGGCCAGCACCGGCATCTGGTTCGAGATGATCCTGCAGCAGATGGTGCTGCGCGACGTCTACGCCAAGGACCCGACGAGCACCGAGGTCCAGTGGGCGCTCACCGAGATCGCCGAGGAGTGCCGCCACTCCATCATGTTCGCCCGCGGCGCCGAGAAGCTGGGCGCGCCCGCCTACCGGCCGCGCCGGTGGGCCACCGAACTCGGCAGGGTCTTCAAGGCCGTCGCCTTCGGCGAGGCCGCGTACGCCGCGATCCTCGTGGCCGAAGAGGTCCTCGACGTCATGCAGCGCGACTGGATGCGCGACGAGCGCGTCGTGCCCTTCGTCCGCACCATCAACAACATTCATGTCGTCGAGGAGTCGCGGCACATGAAGTTCGCCCGCGACCAGACGCGCAAGCAGCTCGCGGGCGCGGGCCGGGCGCGCCGCGAGATCAACGCCCTCGTGATCGCCATCGCGTCGTACGTCATCGTCACCAGCATGGTGAACCGCAAGGTGTACGCGAACGCGGGGCTCGACGAGGAGCGCGCGCTCGCCGAGGCGAAGGTCAACGAGCACCACAAGTCCATGATGCGGTCGAGCTGTTCGGGGCTGATGGAGTTCCTCGCCTCGTGCGGACTGCTCACCAAGCCGGCCCTGGTGTTCTACAAGCGCGCCAACCTCATCTGAGCCGACGGAACCGAGCGAGCTGAGCCGACGAACATGACCTACGCCATCACGCAGACCTGTTGCAACGACGCCACGTGCGTCGCCGTGTGCCCGGTCAACTGCATCCACCCCACACCGCAGGAGCGGGCGTTCGGCAGCACGGAGATGCTGCACATCGACCCCAGGACGTGCATCAGCTGCGGCGCCTGCGCCGACGCCTGCCCCGTCGACGCGATCTTCCCGGCGGACAGCCTGCCCGCCGCGCAGCAGCAGTACGTCGAGATCAACGCGGCGTACTACGACCGCGAGGCGGCGCCGGAGACGCCCGGATCCGCGCCAGGCACGCCCGAACCCGCGCCGCGGGGGCCGAACTTCCACACCTGGGGCGAGCCGTCCTTCCCGCGCGTGCTGCCCGCGGACTTCGCACCGCTGAAGGTCGCCGTCGTCGGGACCGGACCCGCCGGCATGTACGCCGTGCAGGACCTGCTGCTGCACACCAGCGCCGAGGTGACGCTGATCGACCGGCTGCCGGTGGCCGGTGGCCTGGTGCGCTACGGCGTGGCGCCGGACCACCCCGCGACCAAGAAGGTCGGCGACACCTTCGCCCGCTTCCACACGCACCCGAGGGTGCGGATGCACCTGGGCCTGGAGGTGGGCACCGACGTCACCCCGGCGGAGATCGCGGCCCACCACGACGCGGTGATCTACGCCGTGGGCGCCTCGGCGGACCGCCGTCTGTCGATCCCGGGGGAGGAGCTGCCCGGCAGCATCTCCGCGACCGCGTTCGTCGCCTGGTACAACGCCCACCCTGACGCGGCACCGGACGGCATCGACCTGTCGGCCGAGCGCGTGACCGTCATCGGCAACGGCAACGTCGCCCTTGACGTGGCCCGGATCCTGCTCGCCGACCCCGGCACGCTCGCCCGCACCGACATAGCCGACCACGCGCTGCGGGCCCTGCGCGGGAGCAAGGTGCGCGAAGTGGTCCTGCTCGCGCGCCGCGGCCCCGAGGACGCCGCGTACACCAGGTCCGAGCTCCTTGCCCTCAAGCACCTGCCGGACGTGGAGCTGGCCGTCGACGACCACGACCCGCGCATCGCCGCCGCCGTCGACACCGCGGGCGCGGCGGACAAGGCGGCGGCCCTGCGGGGCGTCACGCGCACCCGGCCCGACTGGGAGCGGGAGCCCGCGCCCGGCCGCAGGATCGTGCTGCGCTTCTACTGCGAACCCCGCGAAGTCCTCGGCGCCGAACGGGCCGAGGCCGTGCGGGTGTCGGCGGACACGGGGGAGCGGACGATACCGACGGGCCTCGTGCTGCGCGCCATCGGCTACCGCGGCGTGCCCGTCGCCGGACTGCCCTTCGACGAGTCCGACGGCACCGTGCCCCACGAGGGCGGCCGGGTCGAAGGACAGCCGGGCACGTATGTCGTGGGCTGGATCAAGCGCGGCCCCTCCGGCGGCATCGGCGCCAACCGCACCTGTGCCGCGGAGACGGTCTCCACCCTCCTCGCCGACGCGGTCGCGGGCACGCTCCCCGCCCCGCGGCACGGACCGAAGGCCTTCCACCGGCTGGCCCGGCGCCGCAACCGGCACGTGGTCGACGCGCGCGGCCTCGCCGCCATCGAACGGGCCGAGGTCACGCGCGGGCTGAGCGCGGGACGCCCGCGGGTCAAGCTGGCCACCGTGGCCGAACTCGTCTCCACGGCACGGGCGGGTCGCGGCGGCCTGTCACGCTGACGGAAACCCCGTCGGCCCACCGGGAGTTCGCGCCGCACGCCGTCACGCACACGGGCGAGGCACAGCAGAAGGCCCGGCCTCCGTGACGGAGACCGGGCCTTCCTTCGCGAGCGCTGGGCAGGCCTTGCACCTGCATCCCCCCACAGGAAGTGGGGTGCCTTTCCTTGGACCACCAACGCCGGGCCCGGCACCGTCAGTTCGGCGGCGAGCACATGATCGACTGTACCCCACGGGGTGGGCGGGAGCGAAATCCCGGCGCCCGGTCGATGGAGTACCGGCCGGAGCGCAGGGCCAGTTGACCGGACGCGACCACTCGGCCACCACGGCGCGACGAACCGGGGTGCGGCGGTGAACCCCTGGTGAACAACCGACGCACGAGTGCAACGACCGCCCGCGCGGACCGTCTGACCTGGGTGAGGAGGCACCGCCTCCGACGGCACCGGGGGTGCCGTCCGCACCATCGGAATCCCAGGAGACACACGCATGTTCGCTCGACCCTTACAGAACCGTCGGCTCCGCACGGTCGGCGTCGTCGCCGCACTGACCTGCTCCGCCGCGGTCGCCGGACTCACCGGCACGCCCGCCCTGGCAGCGGACGACGCCGCCGCGACCGCGACCGTGGAGGCCGTCTCCGGCTCGCGCCTCGAGTACAAGGCCGCCGCCGGGCAGGTCAATACGCTGGCCGTCTCGGTCCGTTACCGTCCGGACGGCGAGAACGACGGGTACTTCGACGTCACCCTCGACGACCGGGTCGCCATCACCACCGCCGCGGACTCCGGCTGCGGCCACCCGGACGCGGCCGACCGCACGCGCGTCATCTGCACGATCTCCCAGCCCGGTGACCGGGCCTCCGACCTGTTCACGCTCGGCGGGTACCTCGGTGACAAGGACGACACCGTCACCGTCGCCCCCGGCAACCGCGCCTACCTCCAGTTCCACGGGCAGGCGGGCAACGACACCCTCAAGGGCGACGCCCGCGTCGCGCAGTACGGCGAGGACGGCGACGACCACCTCGAAGGGGGCGGCGGCGTCTACGGCGAGGGCTCCTTCGGCGGCCCCGGCAAGGACACGCTGACCCGCTGCGCGTCCGACTGCGACGGCGGTACCGGCAACGACACCCTGCGCTCGGTCCCCGGCGGCGAGGCGCGCACCCTGACCGGCGGCGACGGCAACGACAGCGTCCACGGCAGCTCGGACGCGGAGAAGATCCTTGGCGGCCGCGGCAACGACAAGCTGTACGGCGGCGCGGGCGACGACTCCCTCTACGGCAACAGCGGCGACGACCTGCTGCACGGCGGCGCGGGCAACGACACGCTGTCCGGCGGACCCGGCACGGACAAGGTCTACCAGGACTAGGACCCCCTAACCCACCGGCCTCAGGCGGAGCCGTCGAGGAGGCCGCCCATCCACTCCTCGACGCCCGCGACGGTCCGCGGCAGCGCACCCGAAAGGAGCCGGGCGCCCTCGGAGGTGACGACGAGGTCGTCCTCGATCCGGACGCCGATGCCGCGCAGCTCGGCGGGGAGCGTCTCGTCGTCCGGCTGGAGGTAGAGGCCGGGCTCCACGGTGAGCACTTGCCCCTCCGCGAGGACACCGTCCAGATAGGTGTCGGCCCGCGCCTTCGCGCAGTCGTGCACGTCGAGCCCGAGCATGTGGCCGCTGCCGCACAGCGTGTAACGGCGGTGGAGGTCGCCGGTCGCGTCCTTGAGCACGCCCCACTCGGCGAGCCCCTCCGCCACGACCCGCATGGCGGCCCGGTGGAAGTCCCGGAAGCGTGCCCCGGGGCGCAGCGCCGCGATGCCCGCCTCCTGGGCGGCGAGCACCAGCTCGTACACCTGGCGCTGGACGGGGGTGAAGCGGCCGGAGAGCGGCAGGGTGCGGGTGATGTCGGCGGTGTAGAGGCTGTCCGTCTCCACGCCCGCGTCGAGGAGGAGGAGCTCGTCCCGGTCGAGCCGTCCGTCGTTGCGGATCCAGTGGAGTACGCATGCGTGGGCACCGGAGGCCGCGATGGTCTCGTAACCGGTGCCGTTGCCCTCGGCGCGGGCGCGCAGGCCGAAGGTCCCCTCAAGGACGCGCTCGCCGCGCGGGTGCGTGAGAGCGCCCGGCACCGCGCGCACCACGTCCTCGAACCCGGCGACGGTGTGATCGACGGCGAGCTGCAGCTGCGCGACCTCCCAGGCGTCCTTGACCAGGCGCAGCTCGGAGAGGGCGGCGGCCAGTTCGGGGTCGGTCGCGGCGTCGCGCCCGGTCGGTGAGCCGAGGCTCTCCAGGTGGGCGCAGCGGATGCCGGTGAGCCGTTCCGCCTCGGCGAGGTCGGGGCGGCGCCCGACCCAGAACTCGCCGTAGCGCCGGTCCCGGTAGAACTCCTCGTCGCCTGCGGTGCGCGGGGAGCGCGGCCGTATGTGGAGCACCGCCTCGTGGCCGTGGGGTCCCGAGGGTTCGAGGACCAGTACGGCGCCCGCCTGGTCCTCGCCGGTAAGGCCGGTCAGCCAGGCGTACGCGCTGTGGGGGCGGAAGCGGTGGTCGCAGTCGTTGGAGCGGACCGTGAGCCCGCCCGCCGGGATGATCAGCCGCTCGCCGGGGAAGCGGGCGGAGAGCCGGGCCCGGCGTGCCGGGGTGACGGCGTGCGCGCTGACCCGTGCCGAGTCCGGGAGGGCGGTCGGGGCCCAGGAGGCCGCCATGAAACGGGACAGCTCCGCCGAGGCGGCCAGGTCGTGGCTGCCGGTGTGGAGCGTCGGAGCGGGGCGGGTGCCGGATGCGGTCACGAGGACTCCCTGGAGACAACGCGAACGGAGGCCCGGAGGCCGGTCAGTAAAATGTCACATTACTATGGCGCGGCTCTTCCGTGACCTGCCGGGCGGGAACAAATCCGGCTGGGAGAGGGGGAGTTGGGGTTCGCGGTGGGCCGCCTCCGGTCGCATCCAACCGCTCGGAAGGGCGGTGACCGGGCCTGCGGCCGGTGCCCGTATGGAGTGCTCTCCGTACCGCCCGTGACCAGCGGAACCCGGTCCGCGCAGCTCCGATAGCATGCTCAAACTTGCGGCCGATCGTCCTCATCGACCGGAAGCATGCCATCCGGCACGAAGAGCGACGTTTTTAGTAGACATCTAACAAATGCGGCCAAAAAATTGAAACCCATAGCATCGCGGGTCTTTCCGCGAATAGACGGCAGAAAGATGTTGACCGCGTGGCGTTCGCCCCGGGCGATTCTGTGGACCGTGGCGGTCGTGGTGGCCCTCGGATTCCTGATCGCACTGGAGGTCGCCGCGCGGCACTACGGCGTGGCGGGACCGATCACCAACCAGGGGCGCGAGGTGATCTTCGCCCCGAAGTCGGGTCCGCTGCTCTACGCCAGCATGGCGTTGATGATGGTGGTGCTCACCTGGCGCGAACGGTTCATCGCGCTCGGTGTCGCGGTGGGCATCGACGTCGTCTTCTTCCTGGTGCGATGGATCGTCGGCGCCGACATGATGTTCGGCAACGGCGCGTTGTGGGTGCTCCTCGGCTATGGGGTCATCGCCCTCACGCGCCGCAGCGGCCAGGAACGCGTCCTGCTCCTGAAGGGCGTCGGTCTCGGCCTGCTCCTGGTGGCCGGCCGCAAGACCGGTGACTCCTGGCTGCTCATCACGTGGAAGACCCGTCCGACGGTGCTCGACCAGTACGTGGCGACCGCCGACCACGCGCTCGGCAATCCGTCGTGGGTGGTGGGCCGCATGGTCGAGGCCACCGGCTCCGCGGGCACGCACGTCCTGGAATGGGTCTACATCCAGCTCGCGGTCGCCGCGGTCGCCGTGGCGCTCTACCAGCTACGGCACGTCGCGACCGAGCGCCGGTTCCCGGGGCACCACCTGGTCCGCACCTTCCTGGTCATCGGTCTGCTCGGTCCCGGCATCTACATGCTCTTCCCGGTGGTCGGTCCGGTCTTCGCCTACGGTCCTGGCGCCTCGGGGACCGGCGGCGTGCAGTGGGCGGTGGCCGACCTGTGGCCGCACACGGCACCGTCGATCGCCGTGCCGCACCAGATGACGTACGACGACCTCACCCCGCGCAACTGCATGCCCAGTCTGCACACGGCATGGGCCACCACGATCTTCATCCACTCCCGCAGAGGTCCGCGGTTCCTGCGCTACGCGGGGGCCTTCTGGCTGCTCGCCACGCTCGGCGCCACGCTGGGATTCGGCTACCACTACGGCGCGGACATCATCGCGGGCGTGGTGTTCGCGGTCACGATCGACGCGGCGCTGCGCGCGCACGACCGCGGCTGGGACCGGGCGGGGATCCAGTTGGTCACCTATGGCGCGACGGTCTTCGTCGCGCTCCTGGTGTCGTACCGCTTCATCCCGCTGGAAATGGCCAGGCACCCGTGGGTGTTCGGACCCCTCCTCGTCCTGGCGACGGCGTCCGTGGTCCACACCTATACGCGGACCACGAAACTGTGGGATCCGAAGGCCGTACCGGCGGCCAAGCCACTGGAAGCGCAGCCCGAACTGGTGTGAGCGGTTCCGGGTTACTTCTTTGAGGTCCGCTCACCCGGCCGAGCCGTCGGCCAGAGACGCGATCTCCGGGAGCGACAACTGCAACTCGTCGTGGAGGAAGCGCACGACCGTCCAGTGCGGGAGCGCCTCCTCGTCGTACGGCCCGAAGGCGGCGGTGTAGAGAGGGAGCCAGCGCAGCGCCTCCTCGGCGGCCGTCTCGCGCCCCGGCGCCTGCTGGTAGGCGTCGTAGGACACGCTTCGGTGGTGGATGAAGCGACCGCCCGGCAGCCGCTGTTCGCACAGCTCGCGGTACTCGCGGGTCTGGAGGATGAGGTAGTGCCAGATCTCGTCGATGTCCTGCTCGACGGGGAGGAAGAGGCCGCCGAGCCGGTCGGGGTGGCGGGAGACCAGGTAGAGGTAGCGCAGACACTCGCGGACCTGGTGCGTGATGTACGAGGCGTCGGGGGCGCCGGGCTTCGCCGCGAAGTGCCGGACGACCTCCTCGTGCAGATCTGCGCCGAGCAGCTCCTCGGCGGTGGGGGTCGGGGCGGTGGCCGTTTCGGGGGTGGCGGGCGCGGACGGTGCGGGCATGTCTGTTCCTCGTGGGTTGTGGCCGGGGTCCTCGGGAGTCGTGGTCAGGGCCTGGCCAGCCAGGCGTACTTGCCGGAGCGGCCGATCGGCACGTGCGCGCGGTGCTCCACGCGGCAGGACCGGCCGGTCAGCGCGCCCACCGAGGTGGCCAGAGCGCTCTCCTCGGCAGGTGCGAGCGGCTTGCCGTCGAAGGTCGTGCACCACAGCACGCACCGCCCCTCGCCGGTCAGCCGCAGCTGGTGCAGGAAGACGCGCGGCGATGCGGCGGTGACCCGCGCGTCGAGATCGGCCTGGGCGGCCGGTCCGTCGGGCGTCGGGAGGAGTTCCTTCTCGCGGCCGCAGAAGGACACGATCCGCTCGGGGTCCGTGCCGCCGTCGCTGGTGCGGACGCAGTCGCCGGACCGGTAGCGGACGAGCGGCATGTACGGGTTGCGGACGCTGGTGACGATGAGGCTGTGGATGCCGCTGCCCGGCTCCACCGGGATCAGCTCCACGCTCATGTCGTGCAGATAGGGGCGGTAGCGGCCGTCCTCGTCGCTGTAGAAGAGGTAGCCGAGCTCCGTGCTGCCGAAGAGGTCGACGACCGGGCAGTCGAAGTGGGACCGCAGATACGCGCGGACGTTCAGCGGCGTGTACTCGTAGGCGTGGACGATGCCCGCCGGTCGCGGGAAGCGGTCCCACAGGTCCCACTCGTCGACCCTGCGCACCAGGTGCGCCAGGTGGTACCCGGAGCAGTCCAGGAGATACGCGCCGCGGGGGTGCGCGGCGCTCACCTCCCGGATCTCGGCGAGCATCCGCTCGACCTCGGCACGGTCCCAGTCTGCCGGGTCCAGGCCGCGGTTGAGGTAGAGGGTCCGGTCGTCGAGCCAGCGTTCGCCCGGGGTCGCGCCCGGCTTGCGGGCGTTGACGCGGGCGACGTGCTCGGTGGCGAGGACGGTGGTCAGCGAGATCCGCCGGGCGCCCTCGTGCCAGAGCGCGCCGAGATCGGGGTGCTCGCTCCACAGGCGGTAGTAGGAGCGGAGCAGGAAGTACGGCGGCCGGATGAGTTGCATGCGGGCGTGGTTGGTCCCGGTGGACAGGACGAACTCGGCCTCGCCCGTCTCCAGGGCGCGGGTCAGCTCGGGCGTCATCCAGTTGTCGGGGAAGTCCTTGGCGATCTCCGGCTTCTCGAGGATCGGGAAGTCGCCGCGTTCGACGGAAGCGCGGTAGACGGGGATGTCCCGGATCCGGTCCAGGACGTCGGCGCTCGGCAGGCGGTTCATGAGGGCTCCGGTGCGGGGCAGGGGGCGGGGGAGCGAGGGGGCGGGGGCGGTGGCCGCGGCTGATGACGCCGTGGCCACCGCCCCCTGCCGGGTCAGCGGGTCAGGAGATGCAGCCGGTCTTCCCGGTGGCGCTGATGCAGCCGCTCTTCGGCGTCGCGCTGATGCAGCCGTCCTTCGAGCCCGCGCCCTGGGCCGAGTTGACCGCGACCCACTTCTGCCAGACGGACTCCTGCGTCATGCGCTTGATGAGCTGTTCCACGGTAAACCTCCATGGTTGACCGGCACTCTGTGCCGAGGGGGATGGGACACCGGGGGCCGGGCGTTCGGTGCCGGGCCCCCGGAGCAGGGGGAAACGGTGAGCGGTGGGGGCGTGCGGGGCCGTCAGGCCTTGGCCGCCGGAAGCGTCTTCATGCGGACGGCTTCCGTACCGCTGTCGTTGTGCCGCAGCGCCCAGTTCTCCAGCGTCGTGCGGCAGGCGTGGTCGAGGTGGCGGGCCTCGGTCAGATCCAGCTCGATGGGCCGGTCCTGGGGCATGGCCTCGAGCGTCTCCAGAATGCGCGGGAGCCGCAGGAACGTGGCGTTGCCGGTGAGGGTCACGACCAGCCGTCCGTCGGTCAACTCCCTTACGTCCACCTGGACATGGGAGGTGTCCCAGGCGGACTTGACCACGGCGAGCACCAGGCCGAGCACCACGCCCTCGAACATGTTGGTCACCACGATGGCGATCGCCGTGACGCTGAGGACGACCGCCTCGCCGCGGTGGGCGCGGGCGAGCGGGACGATCTCCTTGACCGGGATCAGCTTGCAGCCCGCGTGCACCAGGACACCGGCGAGCGCCGCCAGCGGAATGATGCCGAGGGCGGACGGCAGGAGCACCGCGAAGAGCAGCAGCCACACGCCGTGCAGGATCCGGGAGAGCGGGGTGCGGGCGCCTGCCTGGACGTTGGCGGAGCTGCGGACGATGACCGCGGTCATCGGCAGGGCACCGAGCACACCGCACACCGTGTTGCCGACGCCCTGGGCGACGAGCTCCTTGTCGTAGTGCGTACGGGGACCGTCGTGCATGCGGTCCACGGCGGCCGCGCTGAACAGCGACTCGGCGGACGCGATCAGCGTGAACGCCAGGACGGTGCCGAGGACGGCCACGCTGCCCAGCTCCGCCAGGTCGCCGAGGCCCGGCGGCTGGACGGCGTCGACCATGCCGCGCACCGACACGTTCGCCACGTCGAGGCGGAATCCGGCGGCCAGGGCGGTGGCGAGCGCGACGGCGGCCAGCGGGGCGGGCACCACGCGCGCCGCCGCAGGCAGCTTCGGCCACACCACGAGGACGGCGATCGTGCCGAGGCCGATGGCCGCGGCGGTCAGCGACGTGGTGTCCTGGACGGTGTCGGCGAGCAGCCCGGGCAGCCCGGTGATCTTGTCGACGCCGGAGAGCGGCTGCTTCGCCCCGGCCATGGTGTAGAGCTGGCCGAAGATCAGTACGAGACCGATGCCCGCCAGCATGCCCTGGACGACGGACACCGATATCGCGCGGAACCACCGGCCGCAGCGCAGCAGGCCGAGGGCGATCTGGAGCGCGCCGGTGAGCAGCACGATCGCGCCGAGCATGCTGAGCCCGAATTCGCGTACCGCTTCGAAGACGAGCACGGTCAGTCCGGCGGCGGGGCCGCTCACCTGCAGGGCGCTGCCCGGCAGGAAGCCGACGACCAGACCGCCGACGATGCCGGTGACCAGGCCCAGCTCGGCGGGGACTCCGGAGGCGACCGCCACGCCGACGCACAGCGGCAGGGCGACCAGGAAGACGACGAGCGAGGCCAGGATGTCCCTGCGTGGCACGCCCGGTTCGCGCAGGGCGCTGAAGGGCGTGGGGCGGGGGGACGGGGGTGAGGGAAGGGAGGACATGAGGGAGTGGGGGTCCTGTCGTGGGAGCGGGCCGGTCAGGGGGGCGCGGCGGCTCTCACAGCGGACCGAACGCCGCCAGGCCGCCGTCCGACGGCCGGTGGGCGGTGACGGTGCCGGTGTGGACCTCGTAGTACCAGGCGTGCAGCGTCAGTGAGCCGTCGGCGGTCCGCTCCCGCACACAGGGGTAGGCCCGCAACCGTGCCACCTGCGCGAGTACGTGCGTCTGCACGGCTTCCGCCACGTCCGGCGAGGTCGGGGTGAGAGAGCGCAGGGCGTCGTCGGGGGCGACGGAGTGCTCCAGCCAGTCCCGCACGGCCGGTACGGCCGACAGGTCCTCGCCGCGCACGAGCGCGCCCACCGCGCCGCAGTGGGAGTGTCCGCAGACGACGATGTCGCGGATGCCGAGCACGCACACCGCGTACTCGATGGTGGCCGCCTCGCTCATGGGGCGGCCGGCGCGGTCGGTGGTTCCCTCCGCCGGGTAGGGCGGGACGACATTGCCCGCGGTACGGAGTTCGAAGAGCTCGCCGGGGCGGGCTCCGGTGATCAGGGCCGGTACGACACGCGAGTCGGAGCACGTGACGAACAGGGCTTCGGGTGACTGCCCGGCGCCGAGGGCTTCGAAGGCCGCGGCGTTCCGGGGGTCCGCCACATGTGTCGTGGCGAACGAACGGGCGTTGTCGATCAGTGTCTTCAAGGTGGCCTGCCTCCTGCGTCGTTTCGGCGGGGCCGTGACGCGGTGTGGTCGGGTCGATGGTGATTGACAGCCTGGGCGGCTGCCGTGTCCATCACTTTGCCATCGCATTACGGTTGGGTGACAGGGCAAAAATCTGCCAAAGGTTGAGTAATAAGCGCCCCTCGACTGGGAATTGATTTGGCAATCAACTAGCAAGTGAAGATTGCGGCTCACAATGTGTGGGCTACGTGAAGCAATTCCCGTTCGGTCAGGTACACAGGCCGGACCAGGCACGCAAGGAGCAGCGAAAACATGCCGGACACGTCGTTCCAGGGTCAGACCGTCGACACCGGACCGGCCCCGTATGTATTCCTCGTCGTCGGCATCCCGGGATCCGGGAAAAGCTCCGTATCGGCGGCACTGGCCCGCCGGTTCCCGCTCGGCGCGCACATCGAGGGCGACCATCTGCAGGACCTGATCGTGTCCGGCAACCGGCTGCCCAAGCCGACGGAGGACCTGGAGGCGGACCGCCAACTGCTGCTCCGCGCGCGCAACGGCGCCGTCCTGGCCCGCAGCTTCCACGCCGCGGGCGTCGTCGCGGTCATCGACGACGTGGTCGTCCGCCGCGCCCACCTGGAGTTCTACCGGGAGCAGCTCAAGGGCCTGCCGCTTCGGCTCATCGTGCTCGCGCCCTCGATGGACGTCGTCTCCGGGCGGCTCACCGCACGTGACAAGGTCCTCGCGGACGACTGGTCCTTCCTGGACGAGGCGATGCGCGCCGAACTCGCGGGCGAGGGCGAGTGGTTCGACAGCTCCGCACTGTCTCTCGACGAGACGGTCGACGCGGTCCTGGCGAACGGCTGAGGGCGGCCCCGCGCACGCGGGGCCGCCCTCAGGTGGACGGTTCGGTCACGGATAGGAGACCACCGTCGACGGCACGGTCGACGTGCCCGAGGTGGCGGCGCCGATGTCATTGATGACGTGCTCGTACTGGCCCTTGCCGCCGAGGGAGATGACCAGGAGGCCGTGGAACTTGACACCCGGGTTCCGCGGCGCGGCGAAGCCGTGGTCCTGCCGGATCGACGGGTCGGACGTGTAGTTGCAGTAGCTGCCGAGCCCCCAGCCCTCGTGGGACGTCACGGAGTTCTCGACCTTGTACGCGGCGAAGCCCTTGACGTTGCCGTCCTGGACGGCGGCCTGGTTGGGGGCGTCGTAGGCCTTCTCGTTCTGGAAGAAGACCGTGCGCCCGCGCTGCCCGAACCACTGCACGTCGTACTTGTTGAAGTGCTCGACGAACAGGCCGGTCGCCAGGACGTCGTCACCGTAGACGCGTACTCCGTAGTCGGCGCGGTTGGTCTCCCAGCCCACCCCGGCACCGTGGTCCGCGCGCCACACCCAGGTGTGGTCGATGATCGTGTGACGGCTGTTGACCTCCATGCTGGTCGTGGCCTTGCCGGGGCCCGCGCCGCCGATCCTGATGAAGACGTCCTGGACGGTGATCGGGTTGGCGGAGTGGTCCCTGGCGGAACCCCGGGGCCCGACCTGCAGCAGAACGGGGGAGTTGACCGGCCCCGCGTCGATGAGGAACCCGGCGAGCCGCACCCCGTCCACGTCGGCGACCTTCATCGCGGACACGCCGCCGTCCGGGATGAGCGTGGCGTAACCGAGGCCGAGGACGACGGTGTTGGCGCGGTTCACCTCGATGGCCCGGTCGAGGTGGTAGATGCCCGGCGTCAACAGCAGGTGGAGACCCTGGGCCAGGGCCGCGTTGATGGTGGCGGCGCTGGTGCCGGGCTTGGCGACGTAGAACTGGGTCAGCGGCAGGGAGGTGCCGCGCGGGGTGCCGTTGCCCCAGGTCGTGCCGCGCGCACCGGTCCGCTTCTCCGGCAGGAACACCCGGTGGTTCGCGCCGTCGAGATACAGGAACGGCTTCTCGCGTGAGATCGGCGTGGTCTCAAGGGTGGTGTACGGCGGGTTCGGGAAGCTCTGGCCCGGCGCGCCCTGGACCCCCGAGAACACCATGTTCCATACGGCGTTGACCCAGCCGCCCACGGAGCTGTCCCGGGTGTACCACTGCTGCTGGGAGTAGGGGCCCACGCTGCCGTCGATCCGGCTGTCGGCGATGTAGCCGCCGCTGGCCCAGCCGTAGCCGTTGGGGGCGAGATTGAGGCCGCCCCTGATGTGCATCCGGCGGAACGGGGCCGCCTGCGCCACGGCCCAGCGGTTGGTGCCGTTGACCGGGGTGAGCGCGAGGTTCTCCGCCGAGCGCCAGAAGTTCTGCGTCGCGTTGCCGTTGAACCAGCCGGCGTCGACCGTCACGTCGCCGTTGATCGCCGTGTCGTCGGGGGAGAGGCCGAGGCCCGCGATCGAGGTGTAGAAGCCGAGTTGGGCGTTGAGCCCGTTGTAGGTGCCCGGCTTGAACAGCAGCGCGTAGCGCCCGGTGCCGAACTGGGCGCTCTCCTGCTGCTTGAAGATCTCGTCGAGTCTCGCCTGGATGCCGGGCGTGGACGGCGAGAAGACGATCACGTTGGGGCCGAGGTCGCCGCCGCCGGGCAGTCGCACGGCCGAGTCCGGGGCCGTCGCGGAGTCCGGGGTGCGGGCCGAGGCCGGTGCGGCCGTGGGGGCGAGGCTCGCGGTGGCGGCCGACGCGGCGATCGCGCCCAGCACGGTGCGGCGTGTGGGGGAGGTTGGCATGGGGGCTCTCCTGTTTCAGGAAGTGAACGATCAGGGGCCTTGGGAGCGCTCTCTTGACCGGGAATAGTTCATCCGAGTGAAGGGCGAGTCAAGAGGTAGCTCAGCAGTTGCGTGCGTTCTCGCTGCTGGGGCCTCAAAAAACGTGCGGCGGCGGCCTGTTGTCGAGCGGACAGCGGGCGGCGGAGTTCCCGAACGGGAGTCGCGCGTGGCGGATTGCAGACCCGTCGACGCGTTCACTTTCTATTGACACGCTCACGCTGGGGCCGCAACACTCCGGAAGCGGGAGAGCGCTCTCCCGGAGCTCTCCCGGAGCGTTTCCGGAGCTCTCCCGGCACTCTCTCAGGGCTCTCTCGGCGCTCTTTCAAGGGCTTCGTAGAAGGAGCCCCCTCTCGCGGACGGTGTCGGACGGTGCGTCCCGCCCTCCCTGCGCCGCCCGCCCCCACCGCAGTCCCCACCCACGTGGCAGGAGGTCTCCATGGCACGGAGATCGAAGATCATCTCAGGGTTACTGGTATCCGGCGCGCTCCTGGTGACTTCGCTGGGGGTGGGCGGCATGGCGCAGGGCGCCGACACCGCTCCCGCACCGGCGAGCGCCTCCGCCGAAGGACCGGCGCGGACCGCGCACCGGGGCCACATCATGGCGGCGTCCACCGTCGCCGCGGCGGAGGACCGTGACGGCGACGGCTTCATCCCGGCGGCCTCGCGGCTCACCGGCGTCACGCCTTCCGTGAAAGCGCCGCCCCACCGCTACTTCCACGAGTTCCAGGCCAACTGCTCGGTGACGCACACCAGACCGGACGACCCGATCGTCTACCCGGGTCAGCCGGGCAAGTCCCACGACCACACCTTCATGGGCAATACGACGACGGACGCCCGCAGCACCACGGACTCCCTGAAGCAGGGGAACACCGTCTGCAAGGCCCCCGGCGACAAGTCGGGCTACTGGATGCCCACCCTCCTCAAGGGCGGCCAGCCGGTACTGCCGACCGGCCCGCAGGTCATCTACTACAAGGCGGGCGTCACCGACTACACCAGCGTGCGGCCGTTCCCGGAAGGGCTGCGGTACGTCGTCGGCAGCCCGACGCAGAGCGCGGACGAGTTCCGCCACCACCCCGGTTTCGTGGAGGGCTGGGAGTGCGGCGAGAGCTTCTTCAACGTCGACATCCCCAAGAACTGCCCCACCTCCGCGTCGACCCAGCTCAACATCCGCTTCCAGGCGCCGAGTTGCTGGGACGGCGTGCACCTGGACGCGCCGGACCACAAGAGCCACATGTCCTACCCCACGGTGAAGGCGGGCACGAACGACAACATCTGCCCGGCGTCCCACCCGGTGGCGCTGCCGATGATCGAGTTCAAGATGGCGTTCCCCGTCAACGGTGACCTCTCGCAGGTGAGACTGGCGAGCGGCGCGGGCCACTCGTTCCACTACGACTTCTTCAACGCGTGGGACCCGGCGACGCTCAAGGCGCTGGTCGACCACTGTGTCGTCGGCGGGCTGCAGTGCGACGCCCGCGGGTACGACGAGACGCACCCGGAGGCCGGTGCGGCGCTCGACGAGAACTACGAACTGCCGTGACGGCCCTCGCCTGACTCCTCCGCACCACGCTCCTGCCGCACCACCCCCCTCCGGGGGCGGCAAGGCTCCCTACCGCCGCCCCCGGCCCCCACTCCGCACTCCGCACCCCGCACCCCGCACCCCGCACCCCGCACCCCGCACCCCGCACCCCGTACCCGCGCCCTCACCCCCTCAGGAGGCCCCCGCATGCCCACAGCCCGCGCCCCCCGACCATCGGGCCGACGCCTGGCCGTACCGCTCACCGCCGCCCTGATCGCCACCGCCTGCCTCGCCCTGCCCGCGCGGCAGGCCGAAGCCGCCGGGAACGTGGTCAAGGTGACCGGGTCCCAGGGCAACTGGCAGTTGTCGGTGAACGGTTCCCCCTACACGGTCAAGGGCTTGACCTGGGGCCCGAGCGTCGCCGACGCCGACAAGTACATGCCCGACCTCAAGTCCATGGGCGTCAACACCATCCGCACCTGGGGCACCGACGCGTCCAGCAAGCCGCTGTTCGACTCGGCCGCGGCCAACGGCGTCAAAGTGATCGCGGGCTTCTGGCTGCAGCCGGGCGGCGGCCCGGGAAGCGGCGGCTGCGTCAATTACCTGACCGACACCACGTACAAGAACCAGATGCTCGAAGAGTTTCCGAAGTGGGTGCGGACCTACAAGGACCACGCGGGCGTCCTGATGTGGAACGTCGGCAACGAGTCGGTGCTCGGGCTGCAGAACTGCTACACCGGCGACGAGCTGGAGCGGCAGCGCAACGCCTACACCACCTTCGTCAACGACATCGCCAAGAAGATCCACTCCGTCGACCCGAACCACCCCGTCACCTCGACCGACGCGTGGACCGGCGCCTGGCCCTACTACAAGAGGAACGCCCCCGACCTCGACCTGTACGCAGTCAACTCCTACAACGCGGTGTGCGACATCAAGTCGGCCTGGGAGCAGGGCGGTTACACCAAGCCGTACATCGTCACCGAGACCGGACCCGCGGGCGAGTGGGAGGTCCCCGACGACGCCAACGGAGTCCCCGCGGAGCCCACCGACCGGGCCAAGGCCGAGGGCTACACCAAGGCCTGGAACTGCGTCACCGGCCACAAGGGCGTCGCGCTCGGCGCCACGATGTTCCACTACGGCACGGAGTACGACTTCGGCGGCATCTGGTTCAACCTGCTCCCCGCCGGGCAGAGGCGCCTCGCGTACTACGCCGTGAAGAAGGCGTACGGCGCCGACGCCTCGCGCGACAACACCCCGCCCGTCATCTCCGGTATGACCGTCGAAGGCGACGCCTCCAGGGTTCCCGCGGGCGGCACCCTCACCCTCGCCACGACGGCCACCGACCCCGACGGGGACGCCCTCACCTACGAAGTGCTGGGCGGCAGCATGTACATCGACAAGGACAAGAACCTGCGGCCGCTGCGCTTCACCGACGGGGGCTCCGGCCGCCTGAAGGTCACGGCCCCCGACCGCACCGGCGTCTGGAAGATCTACGTCAAGGTCACCGACGGCAAGGGCAATGTCGGCGTCGAGACGCGCTCCGTACGGGTGGTGGCGCCGCCCGTCAACGGCACGAACATCGCCCTCGGCAAGGCCGCCACCGCCTCCTCCCACCAGACCGGCGGCGGCGACTGCCCCTGCACCCCCGCGGGCGCCGTCGACGGCAGGGCGACGACTCGCTGGGCCAGCGACTGGAGCGACCCCCAGTGGCTCCAGGTCGACCTCGGCTCCAGCCAGACGTTCAGGCACGTCCAGCTCAACTGGGAGACGTCGTACGCGAAGGCATACACGATCCAGACCTCCGACGACGGGCGGAACTGGCGGGCCGTCCACGAGGTGCGTGACGGCGACGGCGGCATCGACGACTTCGACGTCAGCGGCACCGGCCGCTACGTACGCGTCCACGGCACCGCCCGAGGCACCGGATACGGCTACTCGCTCTACGAGTTCGGCGTCTACCGCTGAACGTCCGTCCCCGACCGGAGCCGCCCTGGTCCGGGCGTGCGGGCTCACGGAGACGGGGCCCGGCGTGACCAGGTCCTTCACATCGGGAGAGCGCTCTATCTCCTTGCTGGGAAGGGAAGTTAGAGTGCACGCATGGAGAGACGTCCGCTGACGCTCGAGGACGTGGCACGGGAGGCGGGGGTCTCCCGTGCGACGGTGTCCCGGGTGATCAACGGTGTGCGCAACGTCGACCCGGCCATCCGGGACGTGGTGCGCGAGGCGATCGAGCGCACCGGCTACGCGCCCAACCGTGCGGCACGCTCCCTGGTCACCCGGCGCACGGAGACCATCGCCCTGGTCATCTCGGGCGCGGGCGAGGAGGGCGCGGGCGAGGAGGGTGCGGGAGAGGAGGGTGCGGGCGAGGAGTGCGGGAGTCCGCAGGACGGCGACGCACCCGACGACGGGTATGGCGGCGGATCCGGCGGCGGCCCGCAGAACGCGTTCGCGGCCCGGGTCTTCGCCGACCCCTTCTTCGGGCGTGTGGTGAGCGGCGTGGTCGGCTATCTGCGGCCGCGCTCGATGCACCCGGTCCTCATGGTCGCCGAGAGCGAGTCGGCCAGGAAGCAGGTGACCGGCTTCCTGCGGCAGGGCAGCGCCGACGGCGCCCTCGTCGTCTCCACGCACGCGGAGGACCCGCTGCCCGCGATGCTCGTCGCCGAAGGGCTGCCCGCCGTGTGCTTCGCCCGGCCCGCTCTGCCCGTACCAGTCAGCTATGTGGACCTCGCGCACCGCGCGGGCGGGCGCCTTGCCGCGGAGCATCTCCTGGCGGGCGGCCGGCGCAGACTGGCGACCGTCACCGGGCCCCTTGACCTGGCGGCGGGACAGGAGCGGCTCGCCGGGTTCCGGGAGACCCTTGAGCGCTCGGGGACGCCGTACGTGCCGATCGCGGAGGGTGGCTTCACCCGGGGGAGCGGGGCCGGAGCGATGGCCCGCCTGCTGGCCGAACACCCTGACCTGGACGGCGTGTTCGTGGCCAACGACCTCATGGCGCAGGGCGTGTGCGAGCTCCTGCGCGAGCATGGCAGGAGCGTGCCGGGGGACGTCGCGGTGGTCGGCTTCGACGACTCCAGCGTGGCCCTCACCTGCCGGCCGCCGCTGACCACCGTCCGGCAGCCGGTGGAGCGGATGACGGCGGCCATGGCCGGGCTGCTCCTGGAACATGTGCAGGGCACTCGCACCGAGCCGACCTCGTTGATCTTCGAGCCGGATCTTGTGGTGCGGGACTCGGCCTGACGGGCTCCGCGGTCGGGCCCCCGGTCGGGCCCCGAAGATCCGTGGAAATGAATCCGTGTAAGCACATCACGGGTGGGCAGGCGACTCGATGCAGGGGTGACATCCTGCTGGGGCCGCTGAGAATGGTCAGTGGGCGGCCCCTCCTCCGAGCTGAGCGGCCGCGCCTTCGTGGGACAGGGACGCGGCCGCTCACGTTCTTTCCGTGCGCGGTGCTTCTGCGTGCGTTCTCTCTGTGCGCGGTCCGGGGCGGTCGCCGCTCAGCGCGCGGCCCAGGCCAGGATGCCGCAGAGGACGAAGAACAGGCACATGGCGACGTTGGTCCGCTTGTAGGCGACGAGAACCGCCACGAACTCGCGGATCGTCGCGTTGGGCCAGAAGTACGCGGCCGTGGTCGAGCCGACGACCTGGCCCCTGACGCCGACCCGCCGGGCGGTGAGTGCGGCACGGAAGGCGTGGTAGTTGTTCGTGACGATGACGCACCGGTAGCCGGGATCGGCCTTCTCCATGATCGCCTTGCTGAACCGCAGGTTCTCCTCCGTCGTCGTCGACCGGTCCTCCCGCTCGATCAGGCCGGCGGGAAAACCGCGCTCCGTGAGGTAGTCCGCCATCGCGTGGGATTCCGGAAGCTCCTCGTCCGGCCCCTGCCCTCCGGAAGCGATGAGCACCGGCGGATCACCGCGCCCGCTGAGTTGCGCGTGCACCTCCCGCGCCCGCAGGAGACGGCTGGCAAGCAGCGGCGGCACCGTGGACCCGCCGACGAGCCCTGAGCCCAGGACGACCACGTAGTTCGCCTTGCGGCGGATGCGCAGGCGGCCGTAGAGAAACGCGTACACGACGAAGCTCAGGAACAAGAACGAGAGGTAACAGGCGAGCCCGAGGGCCGCCACCCCCACGCCGACCAGCACGGGCGTCCGCAGGACGGCTGCCGTGATCACCAGGGCCACGACGCCGACGACGCACAGCGCGCCCATCAGGGAGAGCAGGTTGGAGGGGCTCCTGCCCTCCTTGCGGACCATGTGCAGGCCGTTGATGAAGAGCAGGCAGACGAGCACGAGGATGCCGAGGGCGCCGAGGCCGAGCAGCGCGGCGGCCACGACCCTCCCCGTCGTGGAGCCGGCCGTGACCAGTCCGTACATCCAGGCGGCGAGCCCGCAGAGGGCGGCGAGGCCCAGGAACACCGCGTTGCCGAACCGGCGGCTCTCGCGCGCCATGCGCCAGCAGAAGACGAGGAGGATCAGGGCTGCGGGGGCGTAGAGCAACATGCGCACGGGACTGAGGACTCCTGGATGTCTGAGGACGTCTCGCGGCACGGCCCGTACGGCGCGCGGGAGGCCGACCGTCCGGCCGCGGCGCACCAACTATCCATGAAGACCGGGGCCGCGGCGACACGCGCCGATCTCCGCCAGCTCTTGCTGAGCTCCTTGCCCTGCTCTCCGCTCAGCTCTTCGAAAGACTTGTCCGGCGCGTGTGGGCACCGGATCGGAACGCGGCGGTGCGGCTCAGCGTCGGCCGCGCAGCCGGGCCAGGAGCGAGCGGGCCTGGGCGCGCTTGCGCGGGTCGGCGGCGGCGCGGCGCACCGTATTGACGGTCTGTCGGCCCTGCGGGGTGCGGCTGTACGCCTTGAGCCGTGCGAGCAGTCCGGCCATGAGGTCCTCCCAGGCTCTCACCGCCATGGCGGCGGGGTGTTGTCCAGTTGCTGCTCCCGTACCCCGAGCCGCTCCGGTGATGCGGCCCGGCGACCGCGGATCCGCGACCGGCCTGGCGCGAAAATGTGTCTGAGCGCGGCTTTTGCGGGCAGCCGGAAGGCATGGCTGTTCTCAGGAAATGCGCACGCCCGATGCTCGCCTCCGTCTTCGTCACCGGCGGGCTGCAGACCGTTCGCGACCCGCAGCGCGCGGCACCCGCCGCCGAGCCCGTCGCGGCTTCCGTGAGCTCCCGGATTCCCTGGCTCACCGAGGACCCCGAAAAGCTGGTCCGCATCAACGGCGCGGTACAGCTGGGTGCCGGCCTCATGCTGGCGACCGGGCGCCTGCCGCGCTTCGCCGCCCTCGCGCTCGCGGGCACGCTGGTGCCGACGACCCTGGCCGGGCACGCCTGGTGGAAGGAGAAGGACCCCGAGGAACGGGCCGCTCAGCGCACCCAGTTCATCAAGAACGTCTCGCTGTTCGGCGGCCTCCTGATAGCGGCGGCCGACACGCACGGCAAGCCGTCCGTCGCCTACCGCACCCGCGCCGCGGCCACGACCGGCCGACGGGCGGCCCGGCGCACCCGGCGCGATGCCGTCGACGCGCTGAGCGGGGCGGCGGACGGCGCGGCGGGGTCGGTCCGCTCGCTGTCCGAGAGCACCGCGGGATCGGTCCGTGCGCTGTCGGAGAACGCCGCCGACACGGTCCGCTCACTCTCCGAAAGCGCGCAGCACGCCGTCGCGCGGCATCGGTGAACGGGCGGTAGCGGGCGGCCGGTACGCGGCGGGCGCCTCGGTGGCACGCCGCCCCGGCTGCCCGGCTGCCCGGCTGCCCGGCTGCCCGGCTGCCCGGCTGCCCGGCGGCGCAGCGGAGCTGTGGAGTTGGAGGTTGAGGGGCCGGGGAGTCGGGGAGTTGTGAAAGGTTGAGACCAGTGTTGTGCAAGCGCTTGCTGGTGCTGCGAGCTGGTGACACTCTCGGCCGGAGTCCGATTCCGCCACCCCCACACCTCGCAGGAGCACGCCGTGAACAGGACCGGGAAGACGCTGACCTCGGCAGGCGGCATCGCCGTCACCGTCCTCGCGGCCTGGGCCTTCACCGCCCCTGAATCCTTCGGCATCTCGGCCGCTCCCGCCCCGCACGCGCGTACGGGAAAGTCACCGGACGCCGAACCGGAGGCCAGAAGTGTGCTGTGGGACGGGGACGCGTCGAACGGTCTCGGTGTCTTCGGGACCACCCTGTGTGACTCCCCGGGAAGCGTCACCGTCGACAACTGGGGCGGCTCGCGCGGCGACATCTTCAAGTTCAACAAGCCCATCGGGGTCCCTCGGTGCGAGGCGCACAACGTACGGACCGCGAGCGGCGAGTACGCCTGGCGCGACGGGCGCACCTACTGGTTCGGCTGGGACTCGATGACCAAGACGGGCGACGCCCAGACGGTCTTTCAGTGGAAGTCGAACGGCACGAACGACCAGCACAGCCAGAACTATCCCGTGATCATGAAGGTGGAGGGCGGGAAGCTGAAGGTCTGGTACGTCGCCCCCGGCGAGGAGTGGACGTCCATCGGCTCCGCCGCCTGGTCCGCCGGGGCCTGGCACGCGATCCAGCTCGGCGTCACCACCAGTTCGGGCAGCTCCGGGAAGCTCTCCGTCTATCTGGACGGCCACGAGATCGCCTCCCGCACCGGCGCCCGCACCTGGGACGACCTGGGCAACAAGCCGCGCTGGGGCACCTATTGGGGCACCGACACGAGCACGGCGTCCATCAACTGGATCGACGGACTCGCCCTGGGGGAGTCCCGGGCGGACGTGGACTGACGGCGCGGCGCGGCCGCTGTCCATATGAGGTGTGTCGAGGGCATATCTGGATACGCTCCGCATATGCCACACCATGATCTTGTCATCCTCGGCGCGGGCACCGGCAACGCACTGATCGACGACCGCTTCTCGCATCTGGACGTCGCCTTCGTGGCGGAGGGCCCCTTCGGCGGCACCTGCCTCAACGCGGGCTGTATTCCCAGCAAGATGCTCGCCGTGACGGCCGAGGTGGCGGACGGCGTCCGGGAGTCGGGTCGGCACAACGTACGGGCGACGCTGGACGGAGTCTCCTGGCCGGCCGTGCGGGAGCGGGTCTTCGGAAGGCTCGACGCCGTCGCGCGGGACGGCGAGAAGAGCCGCCGGGCGTCGGACCGCACGACCGTGTACCGCGGGCGCGCCCGCTTCACCGGCGAGCGCGAGCTCCTGGTGGAGACCGCGGAGGGAACGTCGTCGGTCACCGCGGACCGGTTCGTCGTCGCCGCGGGAGGCCGCCCCGCGGTCCCGCCCGTGGTCACCGACTCCGGGCTGCCCTACGAGACGTCCGACACCGTGATGCGCCTCGACGAGGTGCCCGGACGTCTGGTGGTGCTCGGCGGCGGCTACATCGCCGCCGAACTGGCCCACGTCTTCCACTCGGCGGGCGCCTCCGTCACCGTCGTCGAGAAGCAGGACGGGCTCCTCGCCGAGCAGGACGAGTCGATCGCCTCCGCCTTCACCGACATCGTGCGCCCCACGTACGACTTGCGGCTCGGCCGTGAACTGGTGCGCATGGAGGGGCGGCCCGGGGAGCTGCGGCTGACCCTCGACGACGGTTCGGTGATCGAGGCGGACACCTTGCTCGTAGCCGTGGGCCGCGAGCCCAACAGTGACCGGCTCGACCTGGACCGGGCGGGCATCACCTGTGACGACGACGGCCTGATCGAGGTCGACGCGCAGCTGCGCACCAGTGCCGACGGGGTCTGGGCGCTGGGTGACATCATCCCCGGGCCGCCCTTGAAGCACGTGGCGAACCGCGAGGGCGAGGTGGTGGCCCACAACCTCCTGCACCCCGACGAGCCGCGCTCGATGTCCTATGACGTGGTGCCCGCGGCCGTGTTCGCCCGCCCGCAGATCGCCCAGGTGGGGCTCACCGAGCAGGAGGCCCGCGAGCAGGGCCGGGAGTACGTGGTCGGTTCGCGCCGGTACGAGGACGTGGCGTACGGCTGGGCGCTGGAGGACACCCAGGGATTCTGCAAGGTGCTCGCGGACCGCGCCTCGGGGCGGCTGTTGGGCGCGCACGTGCTCGGGCCGCAGGCCGCCACTCTCATCCAGCCGCTCGTCCTCGCCATGACCTTCGGTCTGACGGCACGGGAGGTCGCCGAGCGCCCGCTGTGGATCCACCCGGCGCTGACCGAGGTCGTCGAGAACGCGCTGCGCGAGCTGGATGTGTCGGAGGGCGCGTGACGGTGCGGCGCACGGCTGCCGCGGTCAACGGGCGGGTCGAGGGAGGTCCCTTGACCCGCCTCCCCTTTTCACGCCACCTTCATGGTTAGGTTAGGTTAGCCTTCCCTGAGTAGTGGCGGGGGTGGAGTCGGCGCTGCCGTGCGGCGTGGGCTTCATCCCCTCTCCCTCCAGGGCGAACGCCTCACCGGGCTGCGCGCATGCGCCGCCGATCACTGGCGTCGGCATCACCACCGTCCCCGCCGACGCGTCGATCGCGCCGTCGGCGCCCGTCTCGAAGGAGAGCCATCGATGAGCCAGACCCTGACGCCCGAGCGCGTCCGCGCCGACATCGCGGAGCTGCTCGACTGCGATCCCGCCGAGATCGTGCCGGGGGAGGACCTCTTCGACCTCGGCCTGGACTCGGTGCGGATCATGAGCCTGGTGCAGCGGTGGCGCACCGCGGGAGCGACCGCGCTGGAATTCCCCGACCTGGCCGAGCAGCCCGAACTGGGCCACTGGACGGAGCTCCTGACGGGTCGTGCCGCATGACCAGGGTCGACCACCGGCACCGTCACCTGGACCGGATCGCGGAGGTCCGGGCGGGCCTGCACGCCGAGAAGGTGGGCTATCCCATCGGCATCCGGGAGGCCGAGGTCGTGCGCACGGCGATGGTCGGCGCGGGGCTGCTGCGGCTGACCCTGGGCGGTGCGGGCACCGAGGGATTCGAGGCCCACGCGCCGGACGAGCACGTGAAGCTCATCTTCCCCGAGGCGGACGGTGAACTGCGGCTGCCCGAGCGGAACGGGGCGATGCTGCGCTGGCCGCGGCCCGCTCCCACCTCCCGCGAGTACACCGTGCGCCGCTACGACCCGGCGACCGGCGAGATCGACATCGACATCGTCCCGCACGACGGCGGACTCGCGTCGGACTGGGCGCACGAGGTCGAGCCGGGCGCCGTCGTGCACCTGGCGGGGCCGCCCGGTGGCCTGATCGTCCCGCACACGTACGACCGTTACCTCCTCGCGGGCGACATCACGGCACTGCCCGCGATCGCCCGCTGGCTCGAGGAGCTGCCGCGGACCGCGCGGGGCTGGGCCTTCATCGAGGTCGCCGACGCCGCCGAGGAGATCGAGCTGTCCGCGCCCGAGGGCTTCGAGGTGCACTGGCTGCACCGGGACGGCCTCCCGGCGGGCACCGGCGGCGCGTTGGAGCGGGCCGTGACCGCGGTGACGGTGCCGACGGGCGAGCGGGCGTACGTGTGGGTCGCCGGTGAGGCGGGGCAGATCAAGCCCCTGCGCCGGTGGGTCCGCGACGTCCTGGGGCTCGGCAAGGCCGACCACGACATCACCGGCTACTGGAAACGCGGCATCGCCGACTTCGACGAAGACGACCACTGACCGACCCGGGTGGCCGGAGCGAGAAGGATCATCAACTAAGGTGAGCCTTACCTAAGTAGCAGGGAGCGAAAGAATGTCCATACGCAGATCGTCGGGTCTGATAGGAGCCGTGGCGCTGGCCCTGGCCCTCACCGGTTGCGGTTCGTCGGACGGCGGGTCGGACGACTCCGGGAAGGGCGGGACCCGGGAGTTCGCCGCCGACAACGGCAAGATCAAGATCCCGTCGGACCCGAAGCGTGTGGTCGCCACCGGCTATGCCGTGCCCGTCATGATCGAGGCACACGCGCCGCTGGTCGGCGTCTCGTCGTGGAAGCGCGGCGAGCCCATGATGAGCAAGCAGGACCTCGCCACGTACGAGAAGCTCCCCAAGGTGGCGGGCGAGCAGGCGGCCGAGACCAACTACGAGGCCGTGGCGGAGGCCAAGCCCGACCTGATCGTCATCGGCGTCCCCGCCCCGGTCCTCGGCGACATCGACGTCAAGCGCCTGGAGTCCATCGCCCCGGTGGTGGCGATCGGCCCGACCGTGCCGTCCATGTGGCGCGAGCAGTCCCGTCAGCAGGCCGACGCCGCGGGCGCGCTCAAGAAGTTCGACGCGATACAGGACACGTACGAGGCCAAGGCCGCGAAGCTCGCCGAGAAGTACAAGAACGTGCTCCCGAAGCTGAAGCTGGGCCACGTCGGCGCGTACGGCGAGAGCGCGAAGGGCACCTGGCAGCGCGAGTTCGGCCGTTCCTGGGGCACCAACATCGCCGAGGACGTCGGCGCCAAGTACTACGGCAAGGTCAAGAAGAAGGGCCCCGGCTCGCGCGCGGTCAGCGAGTACCCCTCCCTCGAAGAGCTGCCCGACGCGCTCGGCACCGCCGACGCCATCACGTACTCCGTCAACGCCGACGGCAGCGTCCCGCAGCCGGTGAAGTACGTCATGGAATCCAAGCTCTGGAAGAACCTGCCCGCCGTCAAGGCGGGCAAGACCTACCCGATCCGCTACACCGAGGCCGCCACCTACGGGCAGGCCATGCAGACGCTGGACGCGATCGACACGTCGCTCGCTCCTCTCCTGAAGCGGTGACCGTCGCGGGCCGCGCCCCCGATGCGGTCGGAACCAGGCGGCCCGGCCCGCGGATCGGCCTGCTCATAGGGGGAGTCGCACTCCTCGCGGTGATCGCCGTGCTGAGCATCGGCGTGGGCGCCCGGCACATCTCGCCCGCCGAGGTCGTCCGTGCGCTCCTCGACTACCGGGGCACCGACGACCACGTCATCGTGCGAGACGTCCGGGCGCCCCGCGCGCTGCTCGCCGTCGCGGTGGGCGCCGCCCTCGCGGTGGCGGGCGCGCTGATCCAGACGCTGGCCCGCAACCCGCTGGCCGAGCCCGGCATCCTCGGTGTCACCGCGGGCGCCGGGTTCGCCATCACCGTCGGATCGGGCCTCGGCCTGGCCGCGGGACAGTCCGGCCAACTCGCCTTGGCGATCAGTGGATCGGTGCTCGCCGCGCTGCTCGTCGCCGCGGTCGGGCGCCGCTCGCCGCTGCGCCTCGTGCTCACCGGAGTGGCCCTGACCGCGGTGCTCGGCGGCGTCTCGCTCGGCCTGCGCCTGATGCTCCCCGACACCTTCGACGTCTACCGGTTCTGGTCGGTCGGATCGCTCGCGTCCCGCGAACAGGCGCCGCTGGCCCTGCCGTTGACCGCCATCGGGGTCTCCCTGCTCGGCGCGCTGCTGCTGAGCAGGGCGCTCAACGCCCTCGCCCTCGGCGAGAACGTGGCGCGGACCCTCGGCGCGGGCGTGGTCCGCGTACGGACCGCCGCACTGGTCCTGATCACCGTGCTGAGCGGGGCGGCGACGGCGGTGGCAGGACCGATCCTGTTCGTCGGACTGATCGTGCCGCACCTGGTCCGCAAGCCCGCCGGAGGCTCGGTCCCGTGGCTGATCCTCTACTCGATGGTCCTCGGCCCGATCCTGCTCCTGATCGCCGACATCGGCTCGCGGGTGCTGCTGACCACCGGCGAGGTGCCGGTGGCCGTCGTCACCGCGTTCCTCGGCGGCCCGATGCTCATCTGGGCCGTCCGCCGCTACGGAGCGGGGTCGCTGTGAACGTACTCGGACTGCGGGCCGAACGTCGCACGGTGGTACTCGTCGCCGTGCTGGCCGCCCTGATGCTCGCCCTGGGTTTCACCGGACTGTGCTACGGCGCGTCCTGGTCCACCCCCGATGAGGTGCTCGCCGCGCTCACCGGCAGCGAACCCTCCGTCGTCATCTCGGACTGGCGGCTGCCCCGCGTGCTCGCCGCACTGGTCTTCGGCGCCGCGCTCGGCGTGGCCGGGGCCATCTTCCAGAACCTCACCCGCAACCCGATGGGCAGTCCGGACGTGATCGGCCTCGACGCGGGCGCCTACACCGGCGCCCTCGTCGCCATCACCGTCCTGTCGGGCACCTCCGCCCAACTGGCCGTCGGCTCGGCGCTCGGCGGCCTCGTCGTCGCGGCCGCCATCTACCTGCTCTCGTTCGACCGGGGCTTCTCCGGGCTGCGCCTCGTCGTCATCGGCATCGCGGTCAACGCGATGGTGACCGCCGTCAACTCGTGGATCGTGCTGCGCGCCGACCTGGAGGTGGCGATCGCCGCGGTCGGCTGGAGCGCGGGTTCGCTCAACGGCGTGGGCTGGGAGGACCTGACGATCCCGTTCACGGTGATCGCCGTGCTGCTCGTCCTGATGGCCACCCGGGCGCACGCCATGCACCAGGCCTCGCTCGGCGACGCCGTCGCGGTGACCACCGGGGTCGGCCTCGACCGGCTGCGGCTCGTCATGGTCCTGGTCGGCGTCGGCTGCACGGCCACGGTGACCGCGGTGGCCGGACCGATCGCGTTCATCGCGCTCGCCGCCCCGCAGATCGGCCGCAGGCTCGCCGGCGCCGCCGGAGTCCCCCTGCTCCCCGCCGCACTGACCGGCGCGGTGCTGCTCCTGGGCGCCGACCTGATCGCCCAGATGCTCCTCGCCCCCGTCGCGCTGCCCGTGGGCGTGGTGAGCACCGCGATCGGCGGCTGCTACTTGATCTGGCTGCTGACCAAGGAGGTGAGGCGCGCATGACCGCACGCCTGACCGCGCGGGACATCACCCTGCGCTACGGAGACCGGGTGGTCTCCACCCGGCTGAGCCTCGACGTCCCCGACGGCGCGTTCACCGCCATCGTGGGCCCCAACGGCTGTGGGAAGTCGACCCTGTTGCGGGCGTTCGTACGCCTGCTGCGCCCCGACAGCGGACACGTGGAGCTCGACGGCCGCCAGGTCAGCGCCTACCCGGCCAAGGCCCTGGCCAAGCAGCTCGGCTTCCTGCCGCAGGACCCACAGGCCCCCGACGACATCAAGGTCCGCCAACTGGTGGGCCGCGGACGGTTCCCCTACCAGTCGCTCCTCGCGCTCTGGTCGGCGGACGACGAGAAGGCCGTCACCGAGGCGATGGCCGCCGCGGGCGTCACCGACCTGGCCGACCGGCCGGTGCAGGAGCTCTCCGGCGGACAGCGGCAGCGGGTCTGGATGGCCATGGTGCTCGCCCAGCAGACGCCCTACCTGCTGCTCGACGAACCCACATCCTTCCTGGACATCACCCACCAGTACCAACTGCTCGGCCTGCTGGCCCGGTTGCGCGACCAGGGCCGCACGGTCATCGCCGTCCTGCACGACATCAACCAGGCGTGCCGCTTCGCCGACCACCTCGTCGCCATGAAGGACGGCCGGGTGGCCGCCGAGGGCGACCCCACGGACATCGTGGACGCCGCGCTGATCAAGGACGTCTTCGATCTGCCGAGCGTCATCGTCCCCGACCCGGTGACCGATACGCCGATGGTCGTCCCCACACTGCAAGGAGAATGAGTTGAGCACCGCAAGCGTCTCCTCGGACGGCCCGCTCCCCCTGACCGGCGCCCAGGTGGGCATCTGGAACGCGCAGCGCTTGGAGCCGGACTCGCCGTACTACGTCGTCGGCGACGTGGTGGAGATATCCGGCGACACACCGGTCGACGTCGACGCGCTGGCCGAGGCGGTCCGGGCGACCACCGAGGAAGCCGAGACCCTGCGCTTGCGCGTGCACGACACCCCCGACGGGCCGCGCCAGACGGTGAGTCAGGACCCGGTCGCACCGCCCGAGGTGGTCGACGTCAGCGGCGCGCCCGACCCCGTCGCCGCCGCCCACGCGCTCGTCGACGCCGAGCGGGCGCGGGCCGGTGAGGCCTGCAAGGGGATGGTGGACCGCCCGCTGTACGCGCGGACCGTCATCCGGCTCTCCGACCGCGAGGTCTGGTACACCCAACTCGGCCACCACCTCGTCTTCGACGGCTACACGGCCGCGATGCTCGCCCGCCGCACCGCCGCCCGCTACACCGCCCTGGTACAGGGGACCGCACCGCGGAAGTCGACCTTCGGCGGCTTCGCCGACTTCGTCGCCGCCGACCGCGCCTACCGGGAGAGCGACCGGGCCGCCGAGGACCGCGCGTACTGGGTCGAACGGTTCACCCCGCTGCCCGACCTCGGCGAGAGCGACGCCGCCGCCGGCGCTCCCGACGCGACCCTGACCGCCCGCGCCGCCCTCTCTGCCGAGGAGACGGACCGGCTGCGCGCCTTCGCCGACGAGCAGGGCGTCACCTGGGGCGAGGCACTCATCGCCGGCTACGCCGCGTTCCTGCACCGCATGCTGGGCCGCACCGACGTCGTGTTCGCGCTGCCGCTGATGTGCCGCGCGGGATCGGTCGAACTGCGCACCCCCGCCATGGCGGTCAACGTCCTCCCGATGCGTGTGAGCGTCGAACCCGGCGACGGGCTGGGCGTGTTGAGCCGCCGCGTCGCCACCGCGATGAAGGAGATGCGCGACCACCAGCACTACCGGGGCGAGGACCTGCCCCGCGACCTCGGCGTGCCCGGCGCGGGCGCGCTGCTGCACGGCCGCGGGATCAACCTCAAGGCCTTCGACCTGGCCCTCGACTTCGCCGGAGCGAGCGGCGTGATGCGCAACGTCGCGG
This sequence comes from Streptomyces sp. NPDC046465, assembly GCF_040646035.1. NCBI lineage: Bacteria > Bacillati > Actinomycetota > Actinomycetes > Kitasatosporales > Streptomycetaceae > Streptomyces > Streptomyces sp. NPDC046465. The sequence continues at coordinate 30,542 of NZ_JBEYZK010000009.1, read as the reverse complement.
GCGGCCCGCCGGAGGACATGGGCCTCAGCGTCCTGCCCGCCCGGGACGGCGGACTGCTGCTCGGCTTCGAGGTCGACGCGCGGACCAACGACCAGGCCTCCGTGGACGCCCTGCTGACCGGGGTGCGGGCCCTCCTTTCGGGCCTGATCGCGGGGGAGCCCGTCGGGCGGATCGCCCTCACCGACGACGTGGACAGCCTCCTCGCGGACTGGTGCCCGCCCGCCCTGCCCGGCACCCCGGTCGACGTACCGGCCGCGTTCGACGCGATGGTCGCCGACGGCCCCGATCACCCGGCCCTGATCTGCGGCGACGACCGGCTGACCGCCGCCGAACTGGCCGACCGGGTGCACCGGATCGCCCGCGCGCTGCGGGCCCGGGGGCTCGGCCCCGACGACGTCGTGGCGCTGGCCCTGCCGCGCTCCGCCGACTCCGTCGTCGCCCTGCTCGCCGTCCTCGACGCGGGCGCCGCGTTCCTGCCCCTGGACACCGCGTACCCGCCCGAGCGGCTGCGCGACCTGCTCGACGACACCCGCCCCGCCCTCGTTCTGAGCGCCACCGACGCGGTCGAAGGACTGCCGTGGAACACCCTGCTCGACGAGGCCGCCGCACTCTCCGCAGCGCCGCTCACAGCCGGTGAACTGGCCGCGCCCCGCCACCCCGAGCACCTCGCCTACGTGATCCACACCTCCGGCTCGACCGGTCGCCCCAAGGGCGTCCTCGGCCGGGTCGGTGGCCTGGCATCGCTCCTGCACCACCAGCGGTCCACCGTCGTCGCCGAGGCCGAGCGCGCCGCGGGCAGACGGCTGCGCGCCTCCCACACCTACTCGTTCGCCTTCGACTCCGCCTTCGACCACCTGGTGTGGCTGCTGTGCGGCCACGAACTGCACGTCTACGACGCCGAGACCATCCGCGACGCCGACGCCCTGCTCGCCGCGTACGCCCGCGACGGCATCGACATCGTGGACACCACGCCGTCGATGGCCACGCCGCTGATCGACGGCGGCCTCCTCGACCGCGGGCCGACGCTGCTCGTCCTCGGCGGCGAGGCCACCCCGCCCGCCCTGTGGCGGCGCGTGCGCGACTCCGGCATCGCCGCGCGCAACATCTACGGGCCCACCGAAGCGACCGTGGACGCGGCCACCGCACGCATCGAAGGCGACGAGCCGACGATCGGCCACCCCCTCGCGGGCACCCGCGGCTACCTCCTCGACAGCGCGCTGCAGCCGGTGCCGCACGGCCGGACGGGCGAGCTGTACCTGGCGGGACCGCACCTGGCGCGCGGCTACCTCGGCCGCCCCGGTGCCAGCGCCGAACGGTTCGTCGCCGACCCCTTCGGCGCGCCGGGCCGGCGCATGTACCGCACCGGAGACCTGGCCCGCTGGGTGCCCGGCCGGGGCCTCGCATACCTGGGCCGGGGCGACGGCCAGGTCAAGATCCGCGGCCACCGCGTGGAGACAGGCGAGGTCGAGGCCGCACTCGGCGCGGTCCCCGGAGTCACCGCGGCGGCCGCCACCGTGCGCTCCTCCCGCCTGGTCGGCTACGTCGTCGCCACCTCCGCCACCTCCGCCACCTCCGCCACCGGAGACGTCACCGGTGACGCGGTCCGCGCCCGCCTCGCCACGCACCTGCCCGACCACCTGGTGCCCGCGGCCGTTGTGGTCCTCGACGCCCTCCCCCTCACCCTCAACGGCAAGCTCGACCGCGCCGCCCTGCCCGCCCCCGCCTCCGCGGGCGGCGGCCGGGAGCCGCGCACCGAGCGGGAGCGGCTGCTTTGCGCCGTGCTCGCCGAGGTGTTCGACGTCGAACGGGTCGGCGTCGACGACGACTTCTACGCACTCGGCGGCGACAGCATCACCGCCATCACCCTCAGCAGCAGGCTGCGGGCCAAGGGCCTCGCGCTGCGGCCCCGCGACCTCCTCGCCCGCCGCAGCTTCGCCGCGCTCGCCGCCTCCGCGGGCCTGGTCGAGGACGCCGCCGAGCCGGTCGACGAGCCGATGGGACCCGTACCCGCGCCGCCCATCGTGCGCGGCCTGCTCGACCCCCACCCGGACGTGGACGTCGTCGCCGGGTACGCGCAGTGGACCGCCCTGCGCGTCGACGAACTCGCCCACGCCGAGCTGGTCGTGGGCGTACAGACCCTGCTCGACCACCACGACGCGCTGCGGCTGCGCGCGGACGACGGCCTTGAGGTCCTGCCCCGCGGCGCCGTACGCGCCGTCGTCGACGAGGTCCACGGCGACGACGCGACCGCCCTGGCCAGGCGCCTCGCCGGGCAACTCGACCCGCGCTCCGGCGACCTCCTGCGCGCCGCCCTGCTCCGCACCGGCGACGGCACCCCCGACCGCCTGGTCGTCGTCGTGCACCACCTCGCCATGGACGGCGTGTCCTGGCGCATCCTGCTCCCCGACCTGTACGCCGCCTGCACGGGCGGCACGCCGGAGCCGGCCGGATCGTCCTGGCGGCGCCACGCCCTGCACCTCGCCGAACAGGGCGAGTCCGGCGCACGCCGCGGTGAACTCGACCACTGGCGTACCGCGTTGGGCTCCGCCACCCGCCTCGGCGCTCGCCCCCTCGACCCGGCGAAGGACACGGTGGCGACCGCCCGCCGGTCCCTCACGGTGGCCTCGCCCGAGGCGACCGAGGCGCTGCTGACCACCCTGCCCGCCGCCTACCGTGCCGGTGTCGACGAGGTGCTCCTCGCCGCACTCGTGCTCGCCCTGCGCGCCTGGCGCCCGGCGGACGACGCGGTGACGGTGTCGATGGAGGGCCACGGCCGCGAACACCTCGACCTGTCCCGCACGGTCGGCTGGTTCACCAGCGAGTACCCGGTCCGCGTGCCCGCCGCCGACGGCGTCGGACAGGTGCTGCGCGCGGCCAAGGAGGCCCGGCGCGCCGTCCCCGGCAACGGCATCGGCTACGGGGTCCTGCGCCACCTCGACCCGCAGACCAGCGCCGAGTTCACGGCCGTCCCGCCGCCGGACGTCCTGCTGAACTACCTCGGCCGGTTCACCTCGCTGCCCGGCACCGGATGGCGACTGCCGGAGCACGACGCCTTCTCGGTGGTCGAGCCCGACGCCAAGGCACTCGAACAAATCCTCGCCCTCAACTGCTTCGTCCACGAGGGCGAAACACCCCGGCTCGCCGTCGAATGGACGGCAGCCACCGAGGTGCTCGGCGCCGACGCCGTGACGGCCCTGCAGGACGCCTGGGCCACGGTGCTGGACATGCTGGCCGAGCACGCGCGCCACACCTGTGGCGGGCTGACCCCGTCGGACCTGCCCCTTGTCGGCCTCGACCAGCCCGCCATCGACGCCCTCGAACGCGCCGGCCGCGTCATCGACGTCCTGCCCGCCACGCCCCTGCAGGTCGGGCTCTCCTTCCACACCCTGATCCGCGACGACCAGGACGCCGACGTCTACGTCGTACAGGCCGTGACCACCCTCGTCGGCGAGCTCGTACCGGACCGCATGGCCGAAGCCGCCCGCGAACTCCTGCGCCGCCACCCCGCCCTGCGCGTGTACCTGGCCACGGCCGGGGACGACGTCGTGCAGGTGATCCCCGCCGACGTGGCCCTGGACTGGCGGCAGGACGACCGCTTCCCCGAGGCCGCCCGCGCCGAGTTGGAACGCCCCTTCGACCCGGCACGCCCGCCGCTGATCCGCTTCCTGCTCTCCCGGGTCGGACCCGCCGAGCACAAACTGGTGATCACCAACCACCACGCGCTGCTCGACGGCTGGTCCATGCCGCTGGTCGGCCGCACCCTGCTCGCCCTCTACGCCGAGCTCAGCGGCGGACCCGCAGCACCCGTGGCGCCGCCGCTTCCGGAGTACTTCAGGTGGCTTGCGGACCGGGACCACGACGTGGCGCTCGCCGCCTGGCGGGACGCGCTCGCCGGTGTCGACGACGCGACGCGCCTGGCCCCCGCGAGCGCCGGGACCGGCGTCGAGCGGCCCGGCCGTGAAACCGTCGCCCTCGGCCGCGAGTTCAGCGACCGCCTTCGCACCTTCGCCCGCGAACAGGGCGTCACCCTGACCACCGTCCTGCAGACCGCGTGGGGCCTCCTCCTCGGCAAGCTCACCGGACGCCGCGACGTCGTGTTCGGCTGCCCGGTCTCCGGACGGCCCGCCGAGGTCGACGGCGTCGAGTCGATGATCGGCCAGCTCGGCACCACCATCCCGGTCCGCGTCCGGCACACCCAGGACCAGAACGCGACCGACCTCATGGCACAGGTGCACGCCGAGAGCGTCGCGCTGGCCGAGCACCACCACGTGGGCCTGCCCGAGATCCAGCGGGCGGTGGGCGTCGGCGAACTCTTCGACACGATGCTGGTGATGGAGAACTTCCCGCTGTCCAGCAGGAAGCGCACCCCGCTCGCCCCCGGCCTCGACCTGGCGGGCGTGGACATCACCGACGCCACGCACTACCCGCTGACCGTCATCGTGATCCCCGACGACGAGATCACCATCGGCCTCGGCTACCAGCCGCGCGCCTTCGACGGGAGCGCCGTGCGCGACTACGGCCGCTGGCTGCACAACCTCCTCAAGGAGATCGTCGACGACCCGGCACGCCCCGCCCTCGGGCTGCCCGCGCTCGACCCCGAGGAGCGGGCGCGCATTCTGCGCACCGGCACCGAGATCGTGCCCGCCACATCGCGCGGCCACTGGCTGACGGAGTTCGCCGCCTGGGTGGACCGCAAGCCCGGCGCCGAGGCCCTCGTCTGCCGCGACCGCAGCCTCACGTACACCGACCTCGACCGGGCGGCCAACCGCCTCGCGCAGGCGCTCATCGCGCGTGGAGTGCGGCCCCAGGACCCGGTCGCGGTCCTGCTGGGCCGCGACATCGAGATGACCGTCGCGCTGTTCGGCGTGGCCAAGGCGGGCGCGGTGTACGTGCCGATGGACGCGAGCTACCCGCAGGAGCGCCTCGCGTACATGTTCGACGACATCGCACCGGCCGCCGTCGTGACGACCGGCGCCGAACTGCCCGTCGCACGCGAGATCCCCGTCCTGCGCCTCGACGACCCGGCCACGCTCGCCACCGCCCCGGACACCGACCCCGCCGAGGCCCGCGCCAGGCTCACCGACGACGCGCTCGCCTACGTCATCTACACCTCGGGCACCACCGGCAGGCCCAAGGGCGTCGGGGTGACCCACCGGGGCGTGCCCGACCTGATCGCCCTGCAGGAAGAGGTCATCGGCGTCACCGAGCACGACCGGTACCTGCACTTCGCCTCGACCAGCTTCGACGTCGCCTTCTGGCAGACCATGGTGCCGCTCCTTTCCGGCGGCACCTCCGTCATCGCCCCCGAGGAGGTGCGCGTCCCCGGCGACGAACTCCTCGACTACATCGTCGAGCACCGGGTGACCGGAGTGAACCTGCTGCCGTCGTTCCTGGCCGCCATGCCCGACGACCGCACCGTCGACCCCGACGTGTTCTTCGTCGTCGGCGCCGAGCGCCTCGACCCCGAACTGGCCCGGCGCTGGGGCAGCGGACGCCGGGCGCTCTTCAACGCGTACGGGCCGACCGAGGTCACCATCAACTCCGTGACCTGGCACTACGACCCGGACGACGCAGGACCGCTGCCGATCGGCCGCCCCGACCCCAACGTCCGCGCCTACGTCCTCGACGGCGGGCTCCAGCCGGCCGGCGACGGCGTCACGGGAGAGCTCTACCTCGGCGGGCCCAGCGTCGCCCGCGGCTACCTCGGCCGCCCCGGCCTGACGTCCGAACGGTTCGTCGCCGACCCGTACGGCCCGCCCGGCGAGCGGATGTACCGCACCGGCGACCTCGTGCGCCGGCGGCCCGACGGGCAACTGGTCTTCCTCGGCCGCGTCGACCACCAGGTCAAGGTCCGCGGCTTCCGGGTCGAGCTGGGCGAGATCGAGTCCACGCTGACCGGCCACCCCGACGTACGGGCCTGTGCCGTGATCGTGCGCGAGGGCCGGCTCGTCGGCTACGTCATCCCGACCGACGACGCCGACCTGGACACCACACAGCTACGCGCCTTCCTCGCCGACGAACTCCCCGACCACATGGTCCCCACGGTCCTCGTACCCATCGACCGGCTGCCACTGAGCCCCAGCGGCAAGCTCGACCCCACCGCGCTGCCCGACCCGGAGACGGTGACCACGGCGCGCCGCGAACCCGCCACCGAAGCCGAGACGGTGCTGCTCGGCGTCTTCCGGGACGTCCTCGGCACCGACGCCATCGGCCCCGACGACGACTTCTTCGCCATCGGCGGCGACAGCATCGTGTCGCTGCAGGTCGTCTCGCGGGCCCGGCGCCAAGGGCTCGGCCTGACCGCACGCGACGTGTTCGAGGGCGCCACGGTCGCCGGGATAGCGGCGCGCGCCCGCACCCTCGACGCCGGTGAGGCGCCCGCCATCGGCGACGCCCCGCTGACCCCGATCATGCGGGACCTGCTGCGCCGCGCGGGAACCGCCGCCGCCGGGTTCTGCCAGTGGACGGAGATCTGCGTCCCGCCGGGCGGCGACGAGGAGACCTGGCACACCGTGCTCGACGCGGTCCTGGCCCGGCACGACGTCCTGCGGGCCCGCCTCACCGACGACGCGCTGCACATCCCGCCGGCCGGGGCGGTGACCGGCGCCGACATCCTGACCCGCATACCGGCGACGGACGACCCGCGCGCCCAGCTCGACTCCCACACCGCCGCGGCCTGCGCGTCGATGGACCCGCGCACCGGCCCGCTGCTGCGCGCGCTCTGGCTCGACGCCGGACCCGACCGGCCCGGCAGGCTCGTCCTGATCGCCCACCACCTGGTCGTCGACGGCGTGTCCTGGCGCATCCTCCTCGACGACCTGGAGCACGCCCACGCAGGCGGCACACTGGCCCGGCACGGCCAGTCGTTCCTCGGCTGGGCGCGCTCGCTGCGCGAGGCCGACCGGCGGGCCGAACTGCCGCACTGGCAGCGGATGACCGCCACCCCGGCCCTCGCCGGGCGCCCGCTCGACCCCGCAAGGGACACCGTGGCGACGGCACGCCACCACGAGATCCGGCTCGACGCGGGCACGACCCGCGCCCTGATCACCACCCTGCCCGCCGCCTACCGCAGCACGCCGGACGCGGTGCTGCTCACCGCACTCGCCCGCGCGGTACGGGCCTGGCGCGGCGTGCCCGAGGTGCTCGTCGCGCTGGAGAGCCACGGCCGGCCGCGGCACGTCGACCTGTCCCAGACCGTCGGCTGGTTCACCGCCGTCCACCCCGTACGGCTGCACGCCGACGACGACGTCAAGGAGGTCAGGGAGCGGCTGCGCGCCCAGGGCGACGCTCTCGGGCACGGCATCCTCACCTCCGCGGGCCTCCTCGACCACGTGGCTCCGGACATCGCCTGGAACTACCTCGGTCAGTTCCCCGGCGCCCCGTCCCGCGAGACACCGTGGCAGCCGGCCCCGGACGCAGGCCCGCTCGGCTCCGGCGGCACCGACGCGCTGCCCCTGCCGCACAGCCTGATGGTCAACGCCCTGGTGCGCGACGAGGCGCTCGGGGTCCGTATCACCTGGCCGTCCGCACTGTTCACCGCGGCGGAGGCCGAGGACCTCGCCGAGTGCCTGCGGGCCGCGCTCCTGCACCTCGCCGCCGCACCGGAGATCAGCGCGCTCGACCGCGATCAGCCGATCGCCGGGGTACAGCCGCTCACCCCGCTGCAGGAGGTGATGCTGCGGCACTCGCGCACCGAGCGCCCCGACCCGTACACCGTGCAGTCGGCGTTCACCCTCGCGGGACGGCTCGACACCGACGCCCTGAACGCCGCGGGCGCCGACCTCGTCGCCCGCCACCCGAACCTCGGCGCCGTCTTCCCCGCCGACCTGGCGGTGATCCCCAAGTCGCCGAGGCCGGACTTCCGCGTGGTCGACGGGGACGCCGAGGAGGTCCTCGCGGCCGACCTGGCCGAGCAGTTCGACCTCGCCAGGGGACCGCTCCTGCGCCTGACCGTGATCCGGGACGGAGCCGAGCGCGCCGACCTCGTCATGACCAGCCATCACGTACTCTCCGACGGCTGGTCGGCCCCGCGCATGCTCACCGAGCTGTTCGACCTCTACACGGCGCGGCTGCGCGGTACGGCGCCGGAACTGCCCGCCCCCGTACCGTTCGGCGACTACCTGCGCTGGCGCGCCGACCACGAGCCCGACCTCGACACCTGGGCCGCCGAGCTGGCCGGGCTGCCCGAGGGCGACTACCTGAGCGACGGCGAACCCGGCCCGGCCTGGCAGGAACCCACGCTCCTCACATTCGACGCGGAACTGGTCGCCGACCTCACCCACCTCGCCGCGCGGCGCGGCCTGACCCGCAACACGCTGGTCCAGGGCGCGTGGTCCGTCCTGCTCGCCCGGCGCTCCGGGCGCACCGACGTGTGCTTCGGCGCCATGGTCGCCTGCAGGCCGCCCGAGCTGGAGGGCGTCGAGGAGATCGTCGGGCTGCTCGCCAACACCGTGCCGGTACGGGCCCGGCTCGACGGCACGCTCGCCGATACGCTCGCCGATCTCCAGTCCCGGCAGCGGGCGTTGGTGGAACACCACCACGTCGCCCTCTCCGACCTGGAGCGCCGGACCGGGCGGAGCAGGCTCTTCGACAGCCTGGTGGTCTTCGAGAACTACCCGGTCGACCCGGACCGCCTCCGCGAACCCGCCCCCGGCCTCACCGTCGTCGGCACTCGTTTCCGCGAGTCCACCCACCACCCGGTGACCCTCACGGTCATGCCGGAAGGCGACGGCTGGACCGGCGTGCTCGCGCACCGGGCCGGGGTGGACGTCGACGGGCTCGTCGGCGAACTGCTCGACGTCATGCGCACGTTGGACAAGCACCTGGACACCGACGTCCGCGACCTCCTGGAGGGCCGATGACCGGGGACGCCGCGCCACCGGCCGAGCGGGTGGACGGACAGCTGCTGCGGATCGCGTTCATCCTGGTGCTCGGCACCTTCATGGCCACGCTTGACGCCACGATCGTCAGTGTCGGGATCGACCGCCTCACCGAGGAGTTCGACGCCTCCGTCGCCGACATCCAGTGGGTCAGCACCGCCTACCTGCTCGCCGTCGTCGCCGCCGTGCCCGCCTCCGGCTGGCTGGCCGACCGGTTCGGCGGCCGCCGGACCTGGCTCGCCGCCGTGGCAGTGTTCCTGCTCGGCTCGGTCCTCTGCGCCCTTGCCTGGTCGGCGCCGAGCCTGATCGTGTTCCGGGTGATCCAGGGGCTCGGCGGCGGACTGCTTCCCGCGACCGGGCAGGCACTCCTCGCCCGCATCGCGGGACGCCACCGCACCGGCCGGGTGATCAGCGTCGTCGCCGTCGTCCCGCTGCTCTCACCGGTGTTCGGGCCGCTGGTCGGCGGAGCCATCCTCGGCATGGCGTCCTGGCCGTGGCTGTTCCTGGTCAACCTGCCGATCGGCGCGATCGCGGTGCTGCTCGCCCGCCGCCACGTACCCGACGTACCGCCGTCGACGCGGCGGACGGCATTCGATCTGCGGGGAGCCGCGCTGCTCTCGCCCGGTCTCGCCGTGCTGGTGTACGGGCTGACCGAGGTCGCCCACGGCCGTACCGTCCCCGCCACGATCGGTGTGACGGCGGGGATCGCGATGCTGGCCGGGTTCACGGTGCACGGGCTGCGCACCCGCGCCACCCCGCTGGTCGACCCCCGGCTGTTCACCCGGCCGCCGTTCGGCGCCGCGGCGCTCGCGCTGCTCGTCCTCGGCGCGTCGGTGTTCGGTACGACGTTCCTGCTGCCGCTGTACTTCCAGACGGGGCGCGGCCTCACGGCGTGGGAGGCGGGCCTGCTGCTCGCGCCCCAGGGCCTTGGTGCCGCCGCGGGATCGGTCCTGGTCAACCGCACCATCGACAGGGTGGCCCCGCGCACCCTGGTGGTCATCGGCATCGTGCTGATCCTCGCCGGTACGGTCCCGTTCACCCAGCTCGGCCACGAGCCCCCGGACGCCGTGACCATCGCGGCGCTCGCGGTCCGCGGCGTCGGCATGGCCATGATCGGCGCACCCGTGATGAACATCGTCTACAGCCGCATCGAGCCCGAGCACCTCCCGCGCGCGTCGGGAGCGCTCAACCTGCTGAACACAGTGGGCGGTTCGGTGGGTACCGCCGCCCTCGCGGTGGTCCTGCAGAACCGCCTCTCCGAGCGGGGCACGGACATCCCGTCGGCGTTCGGCGACACCTTCTGGTGGGTGCTCGGCTTCTGCCTTCTCGCGGCGGCGGGGGCGACGCGGCTGCCCCGTGGTCCGGCGGACGCGAACCCGCCGGACCCCTCTCCCGCCGGCGTCAGACGCGGTCCGCCGCGATGAGGAGGTACTGGAAGGACCCGTCCCGATAGGAGTTGATGAACGCGTCCTCGATCCCCGTCACCAGCGACGACGTCGCGCGCAGCTCCCAGTAGGGCAGCGTGTCGGGGGTGAGGTCGATGACGGCCTGCGGCACGAGGCGGTTGTCGGCCATGGCGCGCAGGTACTCACGGCGCGAGTGGATGTTGCACTCGAAGTGCGCGTTGATCTGGGAGACCCACTTCGAGGGCTGGCCGTACCGCGGGTTCCAGCAGCCGGTGATGGTCGCGTAGCGCCCGCCGACCTTGAGGACGCGGGAGTGCTCGGCGAAGAGGTCCTGCAGGTCGACGTACATGCTCGACTCGTTGTTCCACGAGGCCGCGGCCTGCCCGGTGTCGAAGGGCGTGGCGAGCATGTTGCAGACGCGGGCGCGGACGTGGTCCTGGATGCGGAGTTCGTGGGCGCGCCCGTTGGCGAAGTCGGCCTGCTTCGCCGAGAGCGTGACACCTTCGACCTTGCATCCGAAGCGCTGGTGCGCCATCACCATCGAGCCGCCGCGGCCGCAGCCGGCGTCCACCACAGTGTCGTCACGGCCGATGTCGCCGAGCTGGCCCAGGAGGAACTCGGCCTGCGCCGACTCCAGCCGGTGGAGCTCGGCGATCAGCTTCTTCTCGCTCTCACTGTCCCCGGCGTCGCCGAGCGCGGTCCGGTCGACCTCACCGATCCCGTAGTGGTGGTGGTAGAGGCCGTCGACATCGCCGAGACGCAGGTTCACGGGCCTGGCCTCGCCGTCCCAGTAGCGCGCGATGTCCCCCTGGTAGGGCGTCGCCGGGCCGGGGATGCGCAGCGGGGTCGCGGCGGCGGGGGCGGTGAGTTCGGTGCTGGTCACAGATGAATCCATTCTCTTACCAGAAGTCGGGCAGGCTGTAGCGATAGGTGTTGGTCTGATGCCAGTGGTGGTTGCCGTCGACCCACGTGGCCACGCCCCGCAGGAAGCGCCGCACGTTCGGTACGGGGCAGGCGGCGGCCAGGGCCGCGGCTTCGGTCTCGAAGTCGTGCATGAGGTCGTTGTGGACCTCGACCGACTTCAGATAGGCGTCCCGGTCGGAGAGGCCCTCGCGTTCGGCGATCACGACGGGCAGGTTCAGGTGCCGGCCGGGTGCGTCGAGCTCCTTGGTGTAGGAGTAGAGGTCGTTCACGATGGTCGTCGCGTTGCCCGCGAGCGCGATGACCTTCTGCATGGCGGGCTGTGCGTGCAGGTCCGCCGGCAGTTCGTAGCCGCCGACGGTGTCGGTGATGGTGGGGCAGGGGCGGAAGTTGTTGAACTGGCGCATCGCCAGGTACTCCCACACCTCGGGGACGCGGTCCTCCTTGGCCCAGGCGGCCTCGGCGAGATACCCCATGTGCAGCCGGGCCATGTCGTGCCGGAACCGGTCGGCCTGGGAGGCGCTGGCCATCTCGCCGAAGTACTCCATGGCGGAGCGGTAGGCGCGCCGGGGTGCGTCCGAGTGGAGCGACTTCTCCCACTCGGGCTTGTACTCCCGCGTCGTGTGCAGGGGGTCGAGTGCGGTGTGTGCGAGGAGCAGGCGTTCGCCGAGCCCGTCGGGGGAGCCGCCGTGGTCCTCGCAGTAGCAGTCGTCCACCGCGTTCTCGGCGACCATCAGACGGGTGGCGAGCATCAGATGCTCGATGGTGGGGGCGTCCGGATGGCAGCCGACCATGTAGCGCCCCACGGAGAAGCCGTCGAACTCCTCCTCCCAGTCGTCCGGGTACAGGCTGACCTCGTCAAGCGCCCAGGCCTTGATCCGGCGGCTGACCTCCTCGACCCGCACCGGGTCGGGTTCCGGCACCGGGTGGTGGTAGAGGCCGGGGATCGGCGTCCCCTCGACAGCAGCGATGGCCGGGGCGGGCTCCGGCTCAGGAAGCGCCGGTGTCTCCTGCCGGGGGAACAGCCGCAGGCCCGCCGTGCCGAGACCCGTGGGGCCCCGAAGGACCTGTTCCAGATCGGCTTCCAGGACGGCGTCCGGTGACGGCGGTTCGGGCAACGAGAGCGAGGGAGGGCCGGGCAAGGAGGGTGGGGGAGGGTCGGGCGCGGCGGTCGTGCAGGGCGGGCCGCCGGTCGCGGCCGTGATGTCGCAGGCGCGGGCTGCGGCGTCCGCGAGGACGTGCGCCGCGAGGTCGGCGACAGCCTCCTCCAGGCCCGACTGCGGCGATGTCGGCTCAGGCGCGGGCATCGATGACTCCTTGATATCGATGGCTCCTTGATGGGGTGGGCGACTGGTCCCGGGGCCTGCCGGGCGGACGCGAGGGCCCCGCGGGACCGGGACGCCGTCGCGACCTGCCGCGCAGGCCCGGCCGTCAGCTGGGCCAGCGGGCGATCTGCACGTTCTCCAGGACGCCGACCGCGTCCGGCACGAGGATGGCGGCGGAGTAGTAGGTGCTGACGAGGTAGGAGGTGATCGCCTGCTCGTTGAGGCCCATGAAGCGGACCGACAGGCCGGGCTCGTACTCCTCCGGCAGACCCGTCTGGTGCAGACCGATGACGCCCTGGTTCTCCTCGCCCGTACGCATGCAGAGGATCGAGCTGGTCTTCTCCTCGGTGATGGGGATCTTGTTGCAGGGCAGAATCGGTACGCCCCGCCAGGCCGGGACCTGCTGGCCGCCGAGGTCGACGTGGTCGGGATAGAGCCCGCGCGCGTTGAACTCGCGCCCGATGGCCGCGATCGTCTTGGGGTGCGCCAGGAAGAACTTGGATCCGCGGCGGCGGCAGAGCAGTTCGTCCAGGTCGTCCGGGGTCGGCGGTCCCGCGTGCGTCTGGAAGCGCTGCTTGAAGTCGGCGTTGTGCAGCAGGCCGAACTCGCGGTTGTTGACCAGCTCGTGCTCCTGGCGCTCGCGCAATGCCTCGATGGTGAGCCGGAGCTGCTCCTTGGTCTGGTTCATCGGCCCGTTGTAGAGGTCGGCGACCCTCGTGTGGATGCGCAGGATGGTCTGCGCGACCGAGAGTTCGTACTCGCGCGGCTTCTCCTCGTAGTCGACGAAGGCGCCGGGCAGCTCCTGCTCGCCGGTGTGACCGGCCGACATCGCGATCTCCGCCTCGCCCCGGTGGTTCTGCCGGCGGTCGGCGCGCGACTTGAACTCCTCGACGTGCTCACGCAGGTTCGGCGCCGAGGACAGCACCGACTCGAAGTCGGCGCGGGACAGGGTGAGGAGGGTGCCCGATGTCTCGGCGGTCGCCGTCTGCTCCCACCGGGCGTCCTCGTCAAGGAGGGCGTCGTCCCCGAAGCGGTCACCGTCGGCGAGTACGTCCAGGGCGACCTCGTCGCCGTACCTGCCGACGGAGCGCTGACTGACGCGTCCGTGGGCGATCAGGTGCAGCCGGTCCGCGGGCGCGCCGCGCTCGACCAGCGTCTCACCGGCCCGGAACTCGCGCTGGACGCACCGGTCGGCGAGGGCGGTGAGCACGTCCACGTCGTCGAAGCCGTTCAGCGGGGCCAGTTCACCGAGTTCGCGCGGGATCACCCGGACGTCGGCGCCGTCCTGGATGAACTCCACGCGCCCGTCGCCGACGGTGAAGGTCAGCCGGCGGTTCACCCGGTAGACCCCACCCTTGGTCTCCACCCAGGGGAGCATCCGCAGCAGCCAGCGGGAGGTGATCTCCTGCATCTGCGGGGCGGACTTGGTCGTGGAGGCGAGGTTGCGGGCAGCCCTCGTGCCCAGGCTGGTCTGCTGGGGCGGTACCGACGGAGCTTCCTGTGTCGAGTCAACGGTCATGTGGCGAGCTCTCCTTGGGCAGGGCAGGGGCGCGCCGACAAGGGCGCCCTCGGGCGATGAGGAGGAAAGGGGCAGAGGAACGGGAATCCGTCCAGATCCAGAGGAACACTAAGGGCCGCTCCACCCCTCGAACCAAGGAAAGAGGGGGACATTAACTCGATACGTTGATCGAGCCCGCACGATGTTTGCCCGGGTACCGGCGGGATTCAGCCCCGATTTCCGGGGTGCCGACGCAGGCCTCGAACCGGCCCGTGCCGCCGCACCCAGCCAATGCCCGGCGCATGTGCCGCTGCCGGTCTCGCCGCCCGCCGTCCGAATCCCGACAGTGGGCGGTCCGGCGGGGCATGGCTGCGGTCACACTGCGCTCAGCCGCTGTCCCGGGGTGCAGAAGCGACACGGCGTGCCCAGCTGAGAGGAACGGACCGGTCATGGCCGACACCCAGCACGACCCGTCGCCCGGTACCCGCTGGCGGCGGGCTGTCGTCGTAGGCGGCGGATACGCGGGCCTCGTGACCGCACGGGCCCTGGCCGAGCACTTCGCCGAGGTCCTCGTCCTCGAACACGACCCGGTGGGGCCGGACACCGGGGTGCATCCCCATGCCCCGCAGGGCTACCACGCGCACGCACTCCTCGCCCGGGGTGGCGAGGCGCTCGAGGGCCTCTTTCCGGGGCTGCGGGCCGAACTCGCCGAACTGGGCGCGCCCGTCTTCGACTACGGAGAGCGCATCAGCTTCCTCCTGCCGACCGGATACGCCCCGCCCGACCGGGTCGGCGTGCCCGTCCAGACCTTCACCCGCGACGAACTCGAACGTCGCCTGCGGCAAAGGGTGTTGGCGCTCCCCGCGGTCCGGCTGCTCGCGGCGACCCGCTGCGAGACGGTGACGGCGAGCGCCCCCGGCCGCCTCGACCGGGTCCGTTACCGCGCCCACGAAGCCGACGTACCCGCCGAGGTCACTGAGGTCACCGAGGTCACCGCCGACCTGGTCGTCGACGCCTCGGGCCGCTCCACATCCGTCGACCGGTGGCTCACCGACGCGCGCCTTCCGGTGTCCGCCAAGACCGTCGTCAAGGCGAAGATCACCTACACCTCCGCCTGCTACGAACGTCCGGCCGGTGACGAGCAGGAGTTCGACATCGCGTACCAGATGGCCTTCGCGCCCGATGTGCCGCGCGGCGGGGTGGTGCTCGCCGTGGAGCACCACCGCTGGATGTGCTCACTGCTCGGCGTCGACCAGCACGTGCCGCCCACCGACGACGAGGGCTACCTGGACTTCGCCCACACGCTCGGCAACCCCCGCCTCGCCGAACAGATCAAGCGCGGCATCCGGCAGGGGGAGATCCGCCGCTACACCAACCCCGGCAACGAGTGGCGGCTGCACCACAAGAACGCCCGCTGGCCGGAGCGCCTCGTCGCGGTCGGCGACTCGCTCTGCGTGTTCAACCCCGTGTACGGGCAAGGGCTCACGGTCGCCGCCCTCGAGGCGGAGCTGCTCGGCCGCCTGCTGCGCCGCCGCCGGGCCGACGCGGCCGGGCTCGATGGTCTCAGCCGCGTCTACCAGCGCGCCGCGGCCCGTGTCATCCAGGTCCCGTGGACCCTGGCGACCAGCTCGGACCTCATGTGGACGCCCACCGGCCAACCGCTGCCCGCCCGCTTCGCCCACTGGTACAACCAGCACGTCTTCGCGCTCGCCGTGCACGACCCGGACATCTGGGCGCGGTTCGTGCGCGTGCTGAACATGACGGCTCCGCCTTCGCTGCTGTTCCGGCCCGCGGTCCTCGGCAAGGTGCTGCGGCGCGCGCTCACCCGCCGGTCCGGCTGAGCCGCCGGACCCGCCCCAGCCCCGTCATCGCACCCCGTGCGGCCGGAACTGGATGCTGACGCGACCGCCGCCGGTCCGGGCCGACTTGGGGATCGCGTGCTCCCAGGTGCGCTGGCAGGAGCCGCCCATCACGATCAGATCGCCGTGTCCGAGCGGGCGCCGGACGGTCCCGCCGCCACCGCGCGGCCTGAGCAGCAGATCGCGGGGTGCTCCCACGGAGAGGATGGCGACCATCGTGTTCTCGCGGGCGCCCCTGCCGATGCGGTCGCCGTGCCAGGCGACACTGTCGCGCCCGTCGCGGTAGTGGCACAGACCCGCCGTCGTGAAGGGTTCGCCGAGCTCGTCGGCGTAGTGCGCGGAGAGCGTGCGGCGCGCCTCGTCGAGAACGGCGTGGGGGAGTGGTTCCCCGGCTCCGTAGAAGGCGAGCAGGCGCGGCACGTCCACGACCCTCTCGTACATCTGCCGTCGTTCGGCCTTCCAGGGGACCTCCGTGGCCAGCTGTTCGAACAGCAGGTCGGCGCCCTTGAGCCAGCCCGGCAGGAGGTCGATCCATGCCCCGTCCCCGAGCACCGTCCTGCGGATCGCGGTGAGCGGGCCGAGGCGTACGTCGTCGGTCTGGTCGAAGAGCGAGCCCTGGAGCTGGTGCGTGGACATGCGGCCAAGTGTACGCCTGAATCGAACACGTGCGCTAATTCGATACGGGTTCCCGGCCCGCACACGAAAGCGCCCGCCCGGAGGCGACGGCGGAGAGGAGTCTCCGGGCCGTCGGCACCGGGCGGGCGCCGTTCGGTACGACCGATCGGGTCAGTGGGCCCGCTTCCCCGTGAACAGGCGGTAGAGGAACAGGACGATCACGGAACCAATGATGGCGGCGATCCAGGTCGACAGGTGGAAGAAGCCGTTGATCGAGTGAACCCCGAAGATCACCTTGCCGAGCCAACCGCCGAGCAGCCCGCCCACGATGCCGATGAGCATCGTCACCAGGCAGCCGCCCGGGTCCTTGCCCGGGGTGAGGGCCTTGGCGATGGCGCCCGCGATGAGGCCGATCAGGATCCAGGCGATGATGCCCACGAGAACGTTCCTTTCCCTTGTGTGCACGACGGCATGTGAGCTGCCGTCCGACTCAATGACGGATGTCCCGGCCCGGGCGTCTCACACAGGACCAAGGTCACGGGACGAGGGACGAAAGTCGGTTTTACGGCGGAGCCACCGGTGGAGCGGTCCCCGTAGTCACATGGTCACCCGAACCGTCCGGCCGCGCGCGTCGGGCAGCGGGCGCTTATGGTGGCCGAGCGGCATACCGGAGACCTCCATGACGTCAGCCAAGAAGCCACCCCTCGATCTGGAACAGTGCCTGCTCCTGACCGGCGTGGGCTGCTTCGACTGGGACCTGCGGAGCGGGGACCTCGCTCTCGGACCGGGCGCGCTCGCCCTGCTCGATCTGCGCCCCGAGGAATTCGACGGCACGGTCGGCTCGCTGCAGGGACGGCTGCCCCCCGAGGAGGCCGTCCGCATCAACTACGCGGTCACCGAAGCCATCACCACGGGCGCCGACTCCTACGGCGTGTACTTCCGGGTCCGCCGGCGCGACGGTTCCCTGCGCCTCGGCCACGCCCGCGGACGCGTCCTGCGCGGCGACGAGGGAGGGGCTGTCCGCGTCCTCGGCATCCTGCGGTCGGCCACGAACGACGGGACGCAACTCGCGGCCACCGACCCCAAGGAGGAGCGCCGCCAGGGCATCGCCCTGATGGTGCAGGGCACCACGCAGGCCCTCTCGCGGGCCGTCACGGTCGACGACGTCGTGGCGGTACTGTCCGGCGCGAGCGGCCTCGACCGGTTCGCCGCCGACGGTCTTGTCCTCGGCCTCGTCGAGGGGGACAGCCTGAAACTGATCGCCCTCGTGGGCCAGTCGATGCAGGCTCTCGACGAACTCAAGCTGTACAAGGTCGACGAATCGCTGCCGCTCGCCGAGGCCGTCATGACCCGCCAGCCCCGCTTCGTGGGCTCGCTGCCGGGTCTCGCACGGCGCTTCACCCGCCTGCGGCCCTACATCGAGAGCATGAAGCTGGACTCGGCGGCGTTCCTGCCGCTGGTCGCGCAGGACCGCGCCATCGGCGGGCTCGCCCTCTTCTACCGCGGCCGCAGGGAGTTCAGCGACGCGGACCGCAATCTGTGCATCGGGCTCTCCGGGATCGTCGCGCAGTCGCTGCAACGCGCCATGCTGTTCGACGAGGAACGCGACCTCGCCAAGAGCCTGCAGGCCACGATGTTGCCGCGCGGAATCCCCCACGTCGCGGACACCGAGCTCGCCGTGCGCTATCACGCGGCCTGGGGCGGCCGGGAGGTCGGAGGCGACTTCTACGACGTCGTCTCCCTGCCCCGCGGACGCATCGGCGTGGTCGTCGGGGACGTACAGGGACACGACACCCACGCGGCGGCCATCATGGGGCAGCTGCGCATCGCCCTGCGGGCCTTCGCCGGTGAGGGGCACCCGCCCGCGACGGTGCTCTCCCGCGCCTCCCGCTTCCTGGCCGAGCTCGACACCGAGCGCTTCGCCACCTGCACCTACGCCCAGTTCGACCCCGCCACGGGCGTCGTACGCGCGGTGCGGGCCGGTCATCTGCCGCCCCTCGTGCGCCATGTGGACGGCAGAGTGGGCGTGCCACGGGTGCCCGGCGGGCTGCCGCTGGGTCTCGCCACGGAGTTCGGCATGGAGGACTACCCCGAGGTGCGGCTCGACCTCGTGCCGGGCGAGACCATGGTGCTGTGCACGGACGGGCTCGTGGAGGACTCCGGGCTCGACCTCGACACCGGGATGCGGAACCTCGCCGCGGTGCTGAGCGAAGGACCCGAGGCGGCCGAAGACCTGGCGGACCACCTCTCGCGCGCGCTCTGGGAGAGGTGGGGCACCGGTGACGACGTGGCACTCCTGGTGCTGCGCCGCCGCCCCGACCCCGGAACACTCCAGGAACCGCGCATCCACCGCTACGTCCACCAGGCCGACCCCGAAGGGCTCGCCGACGCACGCGCGGCGCTGCGGGAACACCTCGCGTCCTGGGGCATGGGCGAGGTCGCCGACGATGTCGAGGTGGCGGCGGGCGAACTCCTCGTCAACGCCCTGGTCCACACCGAGGGCGGCGCGATCCTCACGCTCGAGGTGCTCAGCGGCCCGCCGCGCCGGGTCCGGCTCTGGGTCAAGGACCGCTCCAGCGACCGCCCCCGCAAGCGGACACCGGGGGAGACCGCCACATCGGGCCGCGGGATGCTCCTGGTGGAGGCGGTCGCCACCGGCTGGGGCGTCGAACCCCGGGGCGAGGGCAAGGCGGTCTGGTGCGACTTCGACGTTCCGGAGAGCGGGCCGGAGAGCTGAGAACGCGTGGGGCCGCCGCCCCGAAGGGCAGCGGCCCCACGCGGGAACCGGAAGCGGTGTCAGGCCTTGTCCTGCATGCTGCTTCGCGCGGGATTGGCCTGCTCGGCGGCCTTCGGGTCCTTCTCGTCCGCCTTGGCGCGCACGCCCTGCTCGATGCGCTCACCGATGGACTTGTCGATGTTCGACCAGTACTCGAAGGCGCGGACGAGTACGGGCTCGGTCACGCCGTTGAGCAGGTGTCCGACCACGTTGTCCACGAGGCGGTCCCGCTCGGCGGCGCCCAGGACCTCGCGGACCATGGTGCCCGGCTGGCCCCAGTCGTCGTCCTCGGCGTGGTCGACGTAGGCGGCGCGGGTGATGTCACCGTCCGCGTACCAGCTGGGCGGGTTGCCGAAGCGTGCCGTGTCGGCCGCGGGGCCGCCCTTGGAGTTCGGCGCGTAGACCGGGTCCGTGGTCTTGTTGTACGCCATGGCCCCGTCCTTGGAGTACGTGTTCACCGGCACGACGGGGGCGTTGACCGGCAGCTGCTGGTAGTTGCCGCCGATCCGGTGACGGTGCGCGTCGGCGTAGGAGAACAGCCGCGCGAGGAGCATGCGGTCGGGGCTGGGACCGATGCCGGGGACCAGGTTGTTCGGCTGGAACGCCGCCTGCTCGATCTCGGCGTGGTTGTCCGTGGGGTTGCGGTCCAGGGTCATCCGGCCGACCTCGATCAGCGGGTAGTCGCCGTGCGGCCACACCTTGGTCAGGTCGAACGGGTTGAACCGGTACGTCGCCGCGTCCTCGTACGGCATGATCTGCACGTGCAGCGTCCAGCTGGGGTACTCCCCGTCCCGGATGTGCTCGAAGAGATCACGGGTGTGGTAATCCGTGTCGGCCGCGGCCATCTGGTCGGCCTCGTGCTGCGTGAAGTGCTCGACGCCCTGGTCGGTCTTGAAGTGGTACTTCACCCAGAACCGCTCGCCCTGCGCGTTGATCCACATGTACGTGTGCGAGGTGTAGCCGTTCATGTGGCGCCAGGTGCGCGGAATGCCGCGGTCACCCATCAGCCAGGTGACCTGGTGGGCCGACTCGGGCGAGAGGGTCCAGAAGTCCCACTGCATGTCGTGGTCGCGGAGGTTGTTGTCCGCACGGCGTTTCTGGGACCGGATGAAGTGCTGGAACTTCATCGGGTCCTTCACGAAGAAGACCGGGGTGTTGTTCCCGACCATGTCGTAGTTGCCTTCGCTGGTGTAGAACTTCACCGCGAATCCGCGCGGGTCGCGCCAGGTGTCCGGGCTGCCGCGCTCGCCCGCGACGGTGGAGAAGCGGGCCACGAGGTCGGTCCGGGTGCCCGGCTGGAAGACCGCGGCCTTCGTATAGGCGCTGACGTCCGCGGTGACCTCGAAGTGACCGAAGGCGCCGCTGCCCTTGGCGTGCGGCTGCCGTTCGGGGATCCGCTCCCGGTTGAACTGCGCCATCTGTTCGATCAGATAGGAGTCCTGGAGGAGGATCGGGCCACCGGCGCCAACGGTGAGCGAGTGTTCGTCGCTCTCGACCGGAACGCCGGCATCGGTGGTGGTGGCCTTACCTGTGGCGTCGTTCATGGGCTACGTGTGCCTTTCCTGCGGCGGTGTCTGGCGCTGGCGATAAGTCCATATTGCGGCTTTTTTGATAGTGCGGCGATTCGCCGAAGCGGGCGGATCCCGTCGGACAGCCCTCGGGTGCCCGACTTGGCGCCGGCAATACCTGGTGCGCACATCTGTTTCCGGCCGGTCAGTGGCCGCCGGGGCTGGTGAGGTTCTCGCGGATCTTGGCGATGGCGAAGCCCCAGCCCTGCTGCACGGTCGGCTTGGCCGGTACGGCGATCTCCTCGGGGTTGGTGAGGACGTCCAGGAGCACGGGGCCCGGCGTGGCGAAGGCCCGCGCGACCGCCTCCGCGAGATCCTCGGCCCGGCTCACCCGGATGCCCGTGATGCCAAGGGCCCCCGCGACGGCGGCGAAGTCCGGGTTGTCCAGCTCGGTGCCGAACTCCGGCAGGCCCGCCTCCTCCTGCTCCAGCTTCACCATCCCGAGCCGCTGGTTGTCGAAGACGACGAGCTTGACCGGCAACTGGCGGCTGCGGATCGTCATGAGGTCACCGAGGAGCATGCCGAGACCGCCGTCGCCGCAGAAGGCGACGACCTGCCGGTCGGGGTCGAGGAGCTGGGCGCCGATCGCCTGCGGCATCGCGTTGGCCATGGAGCCGAGGTTGTACGAACCGAGCAGGCGCCGGGAGCCGCGCATCTCGACGAAGCGCGACAGCCACACGGTGGCCATGCCGGTGTCCGAGGTGAAGACGGCGTCGTCCGCCGCCGCGGCGTCCACTGCGGCGGCAAGGGCCTCCGGGCGGACCAGGTGGTCCCGGTTGTCGAACGCGGACCGCACCTTGCCGATCAGGCCGCGGTCGTGCCCAGGGGCGGCAAGGCGCTGCTGCCCCTCCTGCCACTTGGTGAACTTCTCGCGCGCCCCGTCCAGATGCCCGCGGTCCGAGCGCTGCTCAAGGCGCTCCAGAAGGCCCCGCACGGTGGGGCCGACATCGGCGGCGAGGGCCACGTCCACCGGCACGCGCCGGCCGATGTGCTCGGCGACCCGGTCGACCTGGACGACCTTCTTGCCCTCCGGATACCACTCCCGGTACGGGAAGTCGGTGCCGAGCAGCAGCAGCGTGTCGGCGTGGTCCATCGCGTGGGCGGCGGCCGGATTGCCGATGAGGCCCGTCTGGCCGACCTGGTAGGGGTTGTCGCCCTCGAAGCCTTCCTTCGCCTTCAGGGTGAGCACCATGGGCGCGGCAAGGCGTTCCGCGAGGGCGAGCACGTCCTCGCGGGCGCCGCGCGCGCCCCGGCCGACCAGCATGGTGACCTTGCCGCCGTCGGCCAGGGCGGCGGCCGCGCCGTCGAGCACCGGGTCGTCGGGCCGGTTGGCGGACTCCGCCACGGAGAGCCGGGCCGGCCGGTCGTTCGGCAGCTCCTTGCCGCCGACGTCGCCGGGGACCGTGAGGACGGCCACGCCGCGGCGCCCGATCGCGCTGCGCACGGCGATCTCCAGGAGGCCGGGCAGCTGCTCCGGGGAGGTGACGGTGGCGCGGAAGACGGCGACGTCCCGGAAGAGAAGGTCGTTGTCGACCTCCTGGAAGTAGTCGGTGCCCACCTCGGCGAGGGGCACCTGACCGGCGATGGCGAGCACCGGAGTGCCGCTCTTGGCCGCGTCGTACAGGCCGTTGAGCAGGTGCACGGAGCCGGGCCCCACGGTGCCCATGCAGACCCCGAGGGTGTCGGTGAGCTGCGACTGGGCACCGGCGGCGAAGGCCGCGGCCTCCTCGTGCCGGCAGCCCACCCACTCGACGGAATCGCTCTCACGGATGGCGTCGGTGAAAGGATTCAGAGCGTCTCCCACCACGCCGAAGACGTGGCGCACTCCGAGTTCTTCCAGGGCGTCGGTGACGACGCGGGCAACAGTGCGTGACATGGGGTGTTCCTCTCACGATTCACGGAGAACAGGCTTGAACAGGTGACGGCCGGACGGGGGAGAGGGCCGTCAGGAAGCGAAGGAATCGGGGTCGGCGGCGCGCCAGTCGGCGGCCCAGCCTTCGGGCCCCCCGGCGAGCAGTTCCCCGGGGGAGAGCCACTCGTACAGCTCGGCATAGGAGCGGAAGCGGCCGTGGTCCTCGCGGCGCCGCAGCAGATGAGGGCCGAGCTGCGAGGGGTCGCGCACGCCCATCGCGGCCATGATCCGCAGCGCGCTCTTGACGGTGGCCTGCTGGTAGCGCGTGACGCGGGCGGACTTGTCCACCACGTCGAGGGCGCGGGCGCGGCGCGGGTCCTGGGTGGTGACGCCGGTCGGACAGCGGTTGGTGTGGCAGCGCTGGGCCTGGATACAGCCGACGGCGAACATCATGGCGCGGGCGGCATTGGTGTAGTCGGCGCCCATGGCGAGCCGCTTGACGATGTCGGAGCCCGTCGCCACCTTGCCGCTGGCGCCGATGCGGATACGTTCCCGCAGCCCCGCCCCCGTCAGCGCGCTGTGCACGGCGATCAGGCCCTCGGTCAGCGGCATGCCGAGGTGGTCGGCGAACTCGAGAGGGGCCGCGCCCGTGCCGCCCTCCGCACCGTCCACGACGATGAAGTCGGGCGTGATCCCCTCCGCCACCATGGCCTTGCACACGGCGAGGAACTGCGTCCGGGACCCCGGGCAGAGCTTGAAGCCCACCGGTTTGCCGCCGGTCAGCTCCCGCAGCCGCGCGAGGAAAAGGACCAGTTCGCGCGGGGTGGAGAAGACACGGTGGTACGGGGGCGACACGACGGTCTCGCCCTCGGGCACACCGCGTACGGAGGCGATCTCGGCGTTGACCTTGCTGCCGGGCAGGACGCCGCCGATCCCCGGCTTCGCACCCTGCGACAGCTTGAGCGATACGCAGCGGACGGCGGGGTGGGCGGCCTTCTCGGCGAACTTCTTCTCGTCGAAGTCCCCGTCGCGGGTGCGGCACCCGAAGTAGCCGGTGCCGATCTCCCAGACGAGGTCGCCGCCGGGGCGCAGGTGGTACTCCGACAGGCCGCCCTCACCGGTGTCGTGGGCGAAGCCGCCGCGTGCCGCCCCCGTGTTCAGGGCCAGGACGGCGTTGGCGGAGAGCGAGCCGAAACTCATCGCCGACACGTTGAGGAGAGCCATGTCGTACGGCTCGCCGCAGTCGGGCCCGCCGATCCGGACGCGGGGCGGCTCCTCGGGCACCTCCAGCGGTGCCATGGACGGCACGAGGAGCTCGTAGCCGCGCTGGTCCATGTCGCGCTCGCTGCCGAACGGCTCCTCGGCGGAGACGCCCTTGGCCCGCTCGTACACGATGCTGCGGGTGTCGCGGTCGAACGGCCTGCCGTCGTAGTTGCGCTCCACGAAGTACTGCTGCAGCTCCGGGCGCAGTGCCTCCATGAGGAAGCGCAGATGGCCGAGGACGGGGTAGTTGCGCAGCACCGAGTGCCGTCGCTGGACGAGGTCGTACACCCCGGTCAGTGCCACGGCCACGAAGGGGGCGGCGGCGAACCACCACCACGGGGAGGCGAGCAGCGCCAGGAGCACACCCCCTGCCGCACAGGCCGTCAGCAGGGCCACCATTGCGAAACGCGTCATGATCCTCATTTGACCTGAATTCGGCATGTCACACGTGTCCCGGCCGACCTGTCGTTACGCCGTCCGGTGCGGTGGCGCGGTCCCGCCGGGCGTCACGGACGGTCGCCGGCCCGCTCCAGACACGCGGCCACGATCTTCTTGTCCAGCGCGGCCCGTACGAGCGCGGCGGCCAGCACGCCGGTCCGTTCGCCGTCGGCGAGGCGCAGCAGCCCGGCCGCGGTCCGCGGCAGCCCGAGGCGCTCCGCACCCTGCAGCACCTTGGCGTCGAGGCGCGGCCGGTACTCGGTCCACACGTCCTGCACCTCGCGCAGAAAGATGTCCACGCCGGTGGGGCCGAGCCCCGGCACCCGCCGCAGCATCCGCTGCAGGGCGGCCTCGTCACCGTCGGCCTCATCCCGGACCCGGCGCAGGTCGCCGTGCCACTCCTCGGTGACCAGGCGGGCGCCGTCGCCGAGCTGGGTCGCGGTCCGTTCGTCGTAGCGCCGGTAGCCGCCGCGTCCCAGGGCGTCGACGCGCTGCTGCCAGGTGGCGTCGGCCATCTGCCGCGGCCCGCGCATCCCGGCGTCGTACAGGGCGCGGGCACTCGCCACCGCGACGGAGGCCCGGATGCGGGCGCTGAGCAAGGAGGACAGGACGAGGGTGCGGTAGAGCGCCTTGGGGGTGTCGGACAGCCGGATGCCCGCCTCCGCGGCATACGTCTGTCCCGAGGTCCTGAGCAGTTCGCGCAGCACAGCCTGCTGGCCGGCCATGGCGCCACCTCCTGGGCGTCGTCGCGGTGGTATCTGGTCCTGCTACCCGCCGACGGCCACTCGACTACGACGGGGCGCGCACCGGGGGCCGCGACAGCACGAGCAGGCTGTGCGGCGCCAGGGTGACCTCGCTGTCGGCCTTGTGCTCCGTCTCGTCCGAGAGGCCCTGCGGGTCCGTCGTGTCGAGCCGGGTCTCCCAGCGCTCGCCGAACACGGCGTCCGGCAGCCGGAAGAGGACCGGGGCACCGCAGCTGTTCAGCAGGAGCAGGAAGGAGTCGTCCACCACGGGCCTGCCGTGCGAGTCGGGCTCCGCGATGGCGTCGCCGTTGAGGAAGACGCCGACGGCGTGGGCGTCGGGGCGCTGCCAGTCCTCGTCCGTCATCTCGTGGGCGTCGGGGCGCAGCCACACCAGGTCGGGCAGCGGCGGGCTCTCCTGGGCCGGGGCCTCGCCGCGGAAGAAGCGGCGCCTGCGCAGCACCGGGTGCGCGGCGCGCAGTGCGATGGCGCGCCGGGTGAAGCCGATCAGTGCGCGCTGGTCCGCGTCGAGGTCCCAGTCGATCCAGGAGATCTCGTTGTCCTGGCAGTAGGCGTTGTTGTTGCCCCGCTGTGTGCGGCCCAGTTCATCGCCGTGCGCGAGCATCGGGATGCCCTGCGAGACCATGAGGGTGGCGAGGAAGTTGCGCTGCTGGCGCGCCCGCAGCTCCAGGATCCGCCCGTCCGTGGTGGGGCCCTCCGCCCCGCAGTTCCACGAGCGGTTGGCGTTGTCGCCGTCCCGGTTCCCCTCCGCGTTGGCCTCGTTGTGCTTGTCGTTGTACGAGACCAGGTCGCGCAGGGTGAAGCCGTCGTGGGCGGTGACGAAGTTGACGCTGGCCCGCGGGCGGCGGCGGTCGCGCTGATAGAGGTCGGAGGAGCCGGTCAGGCGGGAGGCGAACTCGGCGAGCGTGTGGTCCCCGCTGCGCCAGAAGTCCCGTACCGCGTCCCGGTACTTGCCGTTCCACTCCGACCACAGGGGCGGGAAGTTGCCGACCTGGTAGCCCCCGTCGCCGACGTCCCACGGCTCGGCGATGAGCTTGACGCGGCCGACCACAGGGTCCTGCTGGACCAGATCGAAGAAGGCCGAAAGGCGGTCCACGTCGTGGAACTGGCGCGCGAGCGTGGCCGCCAGGTCGAAACGGAACCCGTCGACGTGCATCTCGGTCACCCAGTACCGCAGCGAGTCCATCACCAGCTGCAGGACGTTGGGATGCCGCATCAGCAGGCTGTTTCCCGTGCCGGTGGTGTCGAAGTAGTGAGCCGGATCGCCTTCCGGGAGCCGGTAGTACGAGGCGTTGTCGATGCCGCGGAAGGCGAGCGTGGGGCCGTTCTCGTTGCCCTCGGCCGTGTGGTTGTAGACCACGTCGAGGATCACTTCGAGGCCGGCCGCGTGCAGCGCCTTGACCATCGACTTGAACTCCGTGACCTGCTCGCCCCGGGTGCCGTGCGCCGCGTAGCCGTTGTGCGGGGCGAAGAAGCCGATGGAGGCGTACCCCCAGTAGTTGGACAGGCCGCGGTCGCGCAGGAAGCCGTCCTGCACGTACTGGTGCACGGGCATCAGCTCGACGGCGGTCACCCCCAGGGACGTCAGGTGCTCGATGACCGCGTCGCTCGCGAGGCCCGCGTACGTGCCGCGCAGCTCCGGGGGCACCCCCGGGTGCCGGTGCGTCAGGCCGCGTACGTGCGTCTCGTAGACGACCGTCTCGGCGTAGGGCCTGCGGGGCGGCCGGTCGTCGCCCCAGGTGAAGGACGGGTCGACGACCACCGAGAGAGGGGTGTGCCCGGCGCTGTCGGCCGGTTCGGGCCCGTGCGGGGCGTGTTCGTACAGCGCGGCGTCGTTGTCGATCTGTCCCTCGACGGCTCTGGCGTACGGGTCGAGGAGCAGTTTGGCGGGGTTGCAGCGGTGGCCCGCGGCGGGGTCCCAGGGGCCGTGCACGCGATAGCCGTACCGCTGCCCCGGGCCGACTCCGGGCAGGTAGCAGTGCCAGACGAAGCCGTCGACCTCAAAGAGGGTGACGTCGTCGCGTGTGCCGTCGTCGTGCAGGAGGACGAGGACGACGCGCTCGGCCACCTCGCTGAACAGGGCGAAGTTCGTGCCTTCGCCGTCGTACGTGGCGCCCAGGGGGAAAGGGGATCCGGTCCAGGTGCGCACACGACTGCCTTCCTCAACGGGTGGGCCTGGCAGGCTCTATGTGTCCGGTGAACCCGCCAGGACTGCCATGCTCTCCTCCCGCGGCACCTCCAGCGACTCGGGGACGCAGGGCACGGGCGTGACGGGGGTCAGCGGGACGTGGTCGGGCGTCCGGTCGCGGCACGCGAACCAGATGATCTTTCCGACGGCCGCCGGGCAGCTGCCCCAGCCGTCGCTCAGCGCGGCGATCTGGGTGAGGGGGCCTTGCGGCGCGTAGTGCAGGCCGGGCAGGTCACGGTCCTTGTCCGAGACGGCGGTGATGAGATGGTGGCCCGTCCACCACATCTCGATGGCCGTCTCCTTGTCCGTCCCGTGCTCCTCGACTGCCCGGAGCAGCACCTGGGTGCAGTGGCAGACGGGTTCGACGAGGAAGTGCAGACCCCAGTGCCGTAGATGCGCGGCCAGGATGCGACCGACCTGATCGACCTTCTCCGGGCCGATCTCCACGTCGAGGTGGTAATAGCGGGGTGTCGCCGACTTCATGGTGCGTGGCTCCTCTCGGCAGAGCTCCCGCTCCTCCTCGGCCCCGCGGGCCGGGCCCCGAACACGAAACGTGAGCACTCATCGCTCCTGAGTCATTTTCAGAGTGGGATCACTACTCCATTCGCGCAACACGAGCGAGCAGGCCGATTGTTCAAAACCCAACAAGACGCTGCGTGGTCGAGCGTGCACCATGAGTGGAAACCCGGTCGGCGCGAGCCGCCCGGTTCTCTCTGCGCAGAACGAGAAGGTGAGCAGCGTGGTGCTGTTGCCTGCCAAAGATGTCGTCGCGCGGCATCTGAGTCAGTACCGGTCGTGGGAACGGCAGTTGTTCATCCGTCCCGCCGACCCCGCCGTGCGCACACAGTTCGAGGACAGCGCGTACACGCTGTGCGTCCTGATGGGCGAGTGCACGGCGCGGGTGGCTGCCGAGGCGGCCGAGGAGTACCTGCGTCCGCGCGCCGCAGGCCGGCCGCGGCCGGCGCCCGAGCCCCTGGGGCAGTAGTCACACGCGGCTCCCGCCGGGACCGTGCCCGCCACGAGCCGGTGGAGGAGAGACCGATGACCGCAGTTCCGGGGACGAGCTTCGCCCCCGTCCCCGTCCGGGACGTCGGGCCGGTCGTCGACGGCGGCCGCCGCCCGGCCAAGGCGGTGCCCGGTGAGACCTTCCTGGTCACGGCAACGGTCTTCGGCGAGGGGCACGGCGCGGTCGGCGCCAACGTCGTGCTGCTGGGCCCCGACGGGCGGTGCGGCCCCTGGGCACCCATGCGCGAACTGTCCCCGGGCACCGACCGCTGGGGCGCCGCGATCACACCGGACGCGGAGGGGCACTGGACGTACGCCGTGGAGTCCTGGACGGATCCCGTGACGGCGTGGCGCCGCGCGGCGGAGGTCAAGGTCCCCGCGGGCATCGACGTCGGACTGGTCCTCGAAGAGGGGGCGTTGCTGCACGAGCGGGCCGCGGCCGCGGTGCCGGAAGGGGCTGACCGGCAGACCCTGCTGACCGCCGCGGACGCGCTCCAGGACGACCTGCGGCCCCCGCCCGCGCGCCTCGACGCCGCGCTGGCCTCCCGGGTGACGGCGGTCCTCGCCCGCTTCCCGCTGCGCGAGCGCGTCACCCGCTCGGACGCTTTCCCCCTCCTGGTCGAGCCGCGCAGGGCGCTGTTCGGTTCCTGGTACGAGTTCTTTCCGCGCTCGGAGGGTGCGCTGGTCCGGCCGGGCGCGCCGCCGGTCTCCGGTACGTTCCGTACCGCGTCGGCGCGGCTGCCCGCCATCGCCGAGATGGGCTTCGACGTCGTCTATCTGCCGCCGATCCATCCCATCGGCACCACCTACCGCAAGGGCCCCGACAACGCCCTGTCGGCAGGCCCGCACGACGTGGGTGTGCCGTGGGCGATCGGTTCGCCGGAGGGGGGTCACGACGCCGTCCATCCGGACCTGGGCACCCTGGAGGACTTCGACGCCTTCGTGGGCGAGGCCGGGCGGCTCGGTCTCGAAGTGGCCCTGGACTTCGCGCTGCAGTGCTCACCGGACCACCCGTGGGTGGAGAAACACCCCGAGTGGTTCCATCACCGCGCGGACGGCTCCATCGCGTACGCGGAGAACCCGCCGAAGAAGTACCAGGACATCTACCCCATCGACTTCGACCAGGACCTGCCGGGGCTGGTCGCGGAGACGGTGCGGCTGCTGCGGTTCTGGATGGGCCACGGGGTCCGCGTGTTCCGCGTCGACAACCCGCACACCAAGCCCGTCGCGTTCTGGGAACTGGTGCTCGCCGACATCCACCGCACCGACCCCGACGTGCTGTTCCTGGCCGAGGCCTTCACTCGGCCGCCGCTTGTGCAGGCGCTGGCCCAGGCCGGATTCCAGCAGTCGTACACGTACTTCACCTGGAAGAACACCAAGCAGGAACTCACCGACTACCTGACGGAGCTCTCCGTCGGGACCGCCCACTTCCTGCGCCCGAACTTCTTCGTGAACACCCCCGACATCCTGTCCGAGTTCCTCCGGACGGGTGGCCGCCCGGCCTTCGAGATCCGGGCGGTCCTGGCCGCCACGCTCGCACCGAGCTGGGGCGTGTACGCCGGGTTCGAGCTGTGCGAGAACAGCGCCGTGCGACCGGGGAGCGAGGAGTACCTGCGGTCGGAGAAGTACCAGCTGCGACCACGCGACTGGGCGGCGGCCGAGCGCGAAGGGCGCACCATCACGCCCCTGATCACCGCGCTGAACCGGATCCGACGGCGGCACCCCGCCCTGCAGCAGCTCCGGAACCTCTACTTCCACCAGGCCGACAGCGACGCGGTCATCGTCTACAGCAAGTCCGACGGTGACGACACGGTCCTGGTGGTCGTCAATCTGGACCCGCGTCAGGCAAGCGAAGCCACGGTGTCCCTGGACATGCCGCAACTGGGCCTCGACTGGGACGAGACCGTGCCGGTGCGCGACGAGCTCACCGGCGACACCTACCACTGGGGCAGGACCAACTATGTGCGCCTCGAACCGGGCCGCGCGCCCGCGCACGTACTCGTCCTGCGACCGTCCTCACCACTGAGAGGGTCACCCACACCATGACCGTCAACGAGCCCGTCCAGGACACCTTCGAGGACACACCGGCGAAAGACCGGGATCCCGACTGGTTCAAGCGTGCCGTCTTCTACGAGGTCCTTGTCCGCTCCTTCCAGGACAGCAACGGCGACGGCATCGGCGACCTCAA